>NZ_FKLA01000009.1:1200000-1500000 GCF_900078395.1 Anaerotruncus rubiinfantis
CGAGCTGTCGAATTGGACGGGGAAGAGCTATAAAATCCCGCGGACCTATGTGAATTCCTGTGGCGACAGAAGCGATTTGAACAATACCGGGGTGTATTTCCTTTTCGGACGCAATGACGATACAGATATGGACCAGGTCTACATCGGCGAAGCGGAAAATATCCTGACCCGGATAAAAGCGCATTTGACCGAAAAGGATTTTTGGACCGAATGCGTGGTTTTCATCAGCAAAGACAATAACCTCAACAAAGCGCATGTCAAATATCTTGAATACCACCTCTATCTCCTTGCGAAAGAGGCCAATAAATATGAAATCCTGAATACCAATACGCCGACGGAATCGTCCATATCGGAGATGGATCGCGCGGAAATGGATGAGTTTATTGACAATATGCGGCTGATCCTAAGCGTTTTGGGGCATAAGGTTCTGGAGCCTTCGCGCGGCACTTCACATGGAAAGGGCACCGCTGTGTTTTATTTGCACGAGCGCACCGGGGCCAATGCCAGCGGAAAGATGAGTTCGGATGGCTTTGTCGTATTGAAAGGGTCAAAGATTGCCGAAGCTGTACAGCCATCCCTTTCTCCTTCAACCGTCAATCGGCGCAGTATGCTGGTCGAAAAGGGGATCATTGACGAACAGAACGTCTTTACACAGGACTGGGCGTTCAGCAGCCCAACCTTGGCGGCCACTGTTGTTGTGGGATATAACATCAATGGCAGAGTTGCCTGGAAAACGAAAAAAGGCATCCCGCTCAAGGAAATGGAAGCGGAATTGTAGCCGTATAAAACCGGATACGGCGGACGGGCGCCGGCCCATCCGGACAAAACTTGGAGGGAAGTGAAGTTATGTACACCTGCGCGGAATGCGCCGTCCATGCCTGCAATGAAGAAAATCGGGACAATCTGCCTAAGAATTGTCCGATGCGCAGGGAGGACGGGTTCTTTGCCGAGACTTTCAGGGAATATGAAAAGCCGGAGCAGCATGAATTTTATATCAAAGCGTCCGAGATCGAAGCGATCGGTTATGGCCAGTGGACTCGGATGCAGGAGATTATGGAATTCTGCCGCAATATGGGTTATCAGAAACTTGGGCTGGCGTTCTGCCGCGGGCTTCGGTGGGAGGCGAAAGTGATCAGCCGGGTTTTGCGGCAAAATGGATTTACGGTCGTATCGGTCATCTGCAAAACCGGTGGAATCCCGAAGGAACAGGCCGGAATTGTACAAAAACTGGGGAAGGGATTCGAGCCGATGTGCAACCCAATTGCGCAGGCGGCGCTTCTCAATGAGCAAAAGACCCAGCTCAACATCGTGGTAGGACTGTGTGTTGGGCATGACTCGCTCTTTTATAAATATTCGGATGCAATGGTCACCACCCTGATCACCAAAGACCGGGTGCTGGCGCATAACCCGGCTGGCGCGGTTTACTGCGCGGAGGGTTACTACAAGAAAAAATTGACGCGATAAAACGAAACGGACAGATGGGCAGGCCCGCCGTATCGTATCGATACGGCGGGCCTGCCTGTTTATACCGCGGCGAAAAGCCGAATAAAAACGATGGAACACGCCTTGCGCGGCGGAAGAAATGATAAATTGCGCAAAAGCGTGAAGAATATAGAACGAATTCCCAATACAAGAAAAGAATCGACGGGGTGAATGGATTTGTCAAGTCATAAGAAACGAAATCAATGGGCGTCCAGGCTGGGATTTATCCTTGCGACGGCGGGCGCGGCGGTCGGGCTGGGAAACCTGTGGAAGTTCCCATACCTGATGGGAAAGAACGGGGGATTCCAGTTTTTAGCGGCTTATCTGGTGTTTGTGGTGCTGCTGGGGCTCCCGGTGATGATCACCGAGATGTCCATCGGCAGGTATACCCAGCGCAACCCGGTGGACGCCTACCGTACCATCAACCGCAAAACCACCTTCATCGGGGTGATGGGGGTGCTTTCCGCCTTTATCATCCTCTCTTATTATAGTGTGATCGGCGGCTGGATTCTCAAATATATCGCTTCCTATGCGACCACCTTTGCCGCGCCGGTGGATTTTGCGGCCTATATTGCCGAACCGGTGCAGCCAGTGGTATGGCATTTGGTATTCATGCTTGCCACCTGCATCATCTGCTATAAGGGCACTCATGGCATTGAAAAGGCGTCCACCATCATGATGCCGGCGCTTTTCATCATTCTGGTCATTATCATTGTGCGCTCGGTGACCCTGCCGGGCGCGGGGGACGGGCTGCGGTTTATCTTTTCCGCGACCGGCTCCAAGTTCAGCTTTGCATCGCTGGCGGCTGCGCTGGGACAGGTGTTCTATTCGCTTTCGCTCTGTATGGGCATCACGATCACCTATGGCAGCTATCTCGGCCGCCATGCGGACATCCCCAAAAGCTGTCTGACAGTGGCTGGGCTTGACACAGCGGTGGCGGTGCTTGCGGGCCTGGCGATCTTTCCGGCGGTCTTTTCGTTCGGACTTGAGCCGGCGCAGGGGCCAAGTCTCATCTTTGGGACGCTCCCGAAGGTTTTCCAGGAACTGTACGGGGGGCTTTTCTTCGCGCTGCTCTTCTTCATCCTGCTATTCTTCGCGGCATTGACCTCCGCGATCGCGCTGCTCGAATGTGTGATTTCCTTCACGATGGACGACCTGCACTGGAGCCGTAAAAAGTCGGTGCTGGTTCTGGGGCTACTGGTATTCCTGGCCGGTGTGCCGAGCGCGCTCTCCTATGGAGTCCTTGCTGATTTCACCATTCTGAACTATTCCTTCTTCGATTTCATGGGGATGCTCACCGACAACATCCTTATGCCGCTGGGCGGTATCGCGATGTGTGTTTACATCGGCTGGTTCTGGGGCCCCGGAAAACTCATCGCCCATATCGAATCGGACGGCATCAGCTTCAAGCTGAAAAAGGCCTGGCTCTGGTGTGTGCGGATTATCACTCCGGTGATGATAACAATTGTCACCATCATTGGGTTTATCAGTATCTACAACACCGTGCGCGGATAAAATGATATTGGGGAGAAGGAATACGTCATGAATCTGGAAACGCGCCGGTTGATTTTGCGTCCATGGCGGGACACGGATGCGGAAGATTTATTTGCATATGCAAAAGATCCCCTGGTGGGCCCGGCCGCAGGCTGGCCGCCGCATACAAGTGTGGAAGACAGCCGCGGGATCATAAGGACCGTGCTGTCCGCGCCCGAGACTTATGCGGTTGTGCTCAAAGAAACCGGACAGCCCGTGGGAAGTGCCGGACTTATGATCGGGAAGGCAAGCAACTTTCAAATTGGCGAAAACGAGGGGGAACTCGGTTATTGGATCGGGGTGCCGTATTGGGGAAAGGGGCTCATCCCCGAAGCGGCGCGGGAGCTGCTGCGGCATGGTTTTGAGAATTTGCACCTGGAAAAAATCTGGTGCGGCTATTTTGACGGCAACGAAAAATCCCGCCGTGTGCAGGAAAAATGTGGATTCGTCTATCATCACACAAATAAGGAAATCGCATGTGAGCTGATGGGGGATATCCGGACAGAACATATTTCCTGCTTGACAAAAGACGCCTGGAAAAGCGCCCGGTAAACAATCCATATCGGGAGGTAATGGTGTGATGGAGGACGCGCTGAAAATTAAACTGTACGCATTTACGGTGGATTGCAAAAATCCACAGGAACTGGCGGCATTCTATGCGGCGCTGCTTCATTGGGAAATCCCGTTTTCCAATGAAGAATGGGCGTGCCTGGGCGCTCCGGGAACCAATCAGGGGGAATATCCCGGCATCCTGTTCCAGCGAAACCCCACGTATGAACCGCCCGTATGGCCGCAGGAGCCGCAAGCGCAGCAGCAGATGGCGCATATGGATTTTGCTGTGAACGATCTGGAAAAAGCCGTCCAGCATGCGGTCGATTGTGGGGCGAAGGTGGCGGACAAGCAGTTCTCCGATGACTGGAGGGTGATGTTTGATCCCGCCGGGCACCCGTTTTGCTTATGCCAGATGAAATCAGTCATCGAGAGTCCCTATTTTGCACTGCGATAGAAAAGTATAAAAAGAATGCGGTCGGTTGAAACCGGCCGCATTCTTTTATAAGTTTCAGCTATTTTCTGTTACATAAGGATGCACCTGAATCCTACCCGCGCGAACCTCTTCCACAAAGACCTTCGCAAGCCTTGGGTCGAACTGGCGCCCGGCCTGATCTTCGATCTCCTTAATGGCGAAATCGACCGGAAGAGCCTGCTTATAGGAACGTTTGGAGGTCATTGCGTCGAACGAATCGGCGATTGCAAGGCAGCGGGCCGCGATGGGGATATCCTCCCCGGAGATGCCGCGCGGGTAGCCTTTGCCGTCCCAGCGTTCGTGGTGGCCGATGACGGCCGGGATGACGTAATCAAGCGAGGGCAGGTGGCGGATCATGGCGATCGAATGCTCCACATGGGTTTTCATCGTTTCAAATTCCTCCCGGGTCAGCCTGCCAGGTTTGTTGAGGATCTCCTCCGGGATGCCGATTTTGCCGATGTCGTGCAGCAAAGCGGCCTCACGGATGATTTCGATGTGGTCCTTGTTGAGGTTCAGCGCAACCGCCAAAGCGGTGGAATATTCCGCCACATTCTGCGAGTGGCTGAAGGTGTAATGGTCCTTGGCGTCAATCGCGGCGGTCAGCGCGTAGATCGTGGAGGCATATTCGGCGTAGACGCCTGTTGCCACAGGGGAATCTTTCACATCGATCAGCTCGCCCTTTTTCTGAAGCGAATAGATGATGATCTTGTTTTTCCCGCTGCGTTTGGCGTTGAATACCGCCATATCGGCATTGCCGACCAGCTGTTTGACATTCGACGCGGCATAAGGATAAGCGCAGACGCCGCCGGAGAGGGTAAGCGCCCGCAGCGCGGCTCCTTTGGCATGCTTATTCATATCAATGATCTGCTGCTTGATCGTACAGGCGAGGTTATAGGCCGCCATCGCGTCGTAACAGGGCAGGATGATGGCAAATTCCTTGCCGCCGTACCGGGCGGGAATACCATTCTGCCCGACACAGGCAGTGATGATCCGCGCGATACTCTGCAGTGCGAGGTCGCCCTCCATATTGCCGTAAAGCTGGTTATAGAGCTTGAAATCGTCGACATTGAGGATCACGAGCGCAAGCGAACGGTCACGGCAGCGTTCGAATTCCTCGTCCAGTTTTTCGTAGAAGAATTTGCGGTTCAGAAGCCCGGTGAGATTGTCGATGCGGGATTCATAGTAAGCTTTTTCATAGAGCTTCGCGTTTTTGATGGCGATGGAAACGATCGAGTTGACCGATTCCAGGAAGGTTACGTCGTCAAAGGTGTAATTGTCGTGCTTATACTTTTTGGCAAGGCACAGGATGCCGACCAGCTCCTCGTCGCAGACGAGCGGTACGAGACATTCGATGTCCAGATCGCGCAGCTGCCGCTTCTCGCTTTCCCACATCGATTTATACGGTACGGTGCGGGAAAATTCCTTGAGGATGAGACAGTTTTCCTGCTCGCGCATCCACCGCACGCAGGGGTTGGTAAACGAGATTGCAAAGCTGTGGGAGTCGAGCGGACTGGCTGACGCCATTGTCCGGTAAAACTGGGTTTTGTCATCCGCAAGACAGACATAGACCTTTTCCACGTCGACCGCGCTCTTGACGACGGTGACAAGCTGGTCGAGAATGTCATCCAGATTCAGGCTTTTGGAAATATTCGTGGAGAAATCGCGCAGCTGCTGGGTGCGGGCGGCCTCCTCCTTGATGAAGAGGTTGTCGAGCAGTGTTTTCATCAGTTTATACATGGTGAAGGTGAGCACCGCAAAGACAATTGCGATGACCAGCGTGGTCGAATCGGAGAACTGCGGGAAGAAACGCCGGATGAAATCCTCCAGCGGCCGCACCATGTTGATGAAGAGCAGAGAGGAGAAGATCGCGGCGAGCAGATAGGTGGTGCCGCGCGAGACAAGCAGGGTCAATTTGAACAGCCTGCGCTTATAGAGCGCGTAGAACATGAAACCGGCATTGATGATGCCGGAGAGGGTATCGCCGGGAAAACGGCCGATGAATGGGAAGGAGGCCGCGATGTTGCCGAAAAAGAGGATTGCCAGCCCGATTAGCACCGGCGTGATTCTGGTGGAGGCTGTGCCGTTCTTTTTGATGTCCTTGACCACCATCAGGATGATCGAGAGCACCACCGCCATGCAGAAAAAGACCGGGATCGCAACCAGCGGGCTCATGTCGTAGATAAAGCTGGCCTGCCCGTCACCGATGTCCAGAACCTGCGGGTTGGTGATGAACACATCGCATAGGCTCATGATGAGGATGATCGCCGTGCCCGCCGTCCAGGCGCCGCGCAGGAAATACCCCTTGTAACCAAGGAAATCACACATGAAATTGTAGTAGAAAAGCGGGATGCAGAACATGCCGAGGTTTGAAACCTGGCACCAGAACGGGACGCCGGGATAGAGCTGCATGCGCATGAAGAAAGAGCCGCCGGTCCACATGATGAAGATGATCAGCAGCGCGATGAACGAATAGATCACCTTGTTTTTCTTTGCGGCCAGGAAGGCAAGCAGCAAAAACAGATAGCAGGAAAGGGCGGTCAGCGGGACTGCTACAAAGATCATAAGTAGACGCAGCCCCCTTCCAGCGAGAGGTCGCGTTCCTGGAAACGCAGCAGTTCGAGCATATCATAGGAGGACGGGTTGATCCGTCGGATCGTGTGCCCGGTGGCTTTCCGATAGGCGGCGACCGTTCCGGATTTCAGGAAGGTGATCTTGAGCGGATCGATGCCGAGCAGCCGTTTCAGGTCGTGGTAATCGCTGTCGAAATAGGTGAAGTAGACGCTCAGATGCTCCTCCAGCACCTGGCGGGAGAGCGCGCTCGATTCGACCGCCTCCTGGCTCATTTCAACGTACATATGCAGATACGGCCGGCCCTCCTCGTTGTATTCCTTGAGGGCGAACCATTCGGCGATCCCGAGCTTTGAAAGCCGGATGACCTCCTCGATGGAGGCCTCGGTGATGCGGGTGAAGCCACCGATATCGATGACAGTGGGAACCCGGTCGACATAAGCGAACCGCGGCAGGCGGATACCGGAGGATTGGCTGCCCATCCCGAGGCACCGGTAAACGTCGCCCACACGGTAACGCATGAAGGCGCCGCCCTTAAAGACACTGATGACCAGCTCGTAGTTCTGGTTCGGGACCAGCTCGTCCATGAGATAGGTCTTGGGTTTGTAAGAGGGGTCCGTAAAGTTGCGCAGCATCTCGTTTTCCGGGATGAATTCATAGAAACAGGCGTCCGGGAAGAGGTAAAGCCCGTTTTTCTCCCAGCTTTCACAGCCGATGCAGGTGGGCTCGGTCCCCGCCATGATTTCCAGTGGCCGCACGCCCCAGAATTCCTCGAGCGCGCGCTTATAGTGGCTGCTGTCGGTGCCCGCACAGACGAAGCCCTTGAGGCGGAAAACATCCTTGGGCATGATCGGCGTGCCGTTCTTTTTGCTGTGGTAGCGGGCGGAAAGGTAACGGTAGATCATCTTCGGAGAGAAGCGGAGCGAATGACCGCCGTCATGTGCAGCGCCGGAAGCCCCCTTGGAGGAGATCATATCCCCGAAGCTGCTGCTGATGTAATAGGCCACGCTGCTCAGGCCGAAAAAGATGTCGATCCCTTTTTGGAAACCGAGCTTGAAGCCGAGCTTGTTGCGCTGGGAGAAGGACATCTTCTCCGCAACCTTGACCGGCGGCAGAAACTCCATGCTCATCTCATCTCCCAGGATGAGCGGCAGGATGCCGGTGGCGTAGGGCAGCGGCGCAAGGCCATAGAGCATTTTGTCGTTGTGGCCCACATTGAATTTCCCGCGCTCGTTGCTGGTGGACAGCACGAGGCAGGAGATGACATTGTTTTTATAGACGTCGAGCATGCTCTTGGTGTAAGGAGCGAGCTTGACCGGATGTTTGCCGCTTTCCCAGGTGGTCTGAATCCAGATGACCGGGTCGTCCGGGAGCATGTCGCCGCGTTTCTGGAGCAGGACGTCGGCGTAATCCGCATAATCGGTCAGCGGTACGCGCGCGCGAAACTCATCGATGGTATGCGGCGGCAAGCCGGGAAGGATACGTCTCCCCAGCTCGCAGTTGCACCACATTTGAATCTGCTCAAGCATCAGACGTTTCTGGATCTCCATATAGGAGGGGAGATCCAGGTCCAAAAAGCCGCAATACTCCTGCCAGAGCAGATCAAACTGCTGTTTTTTGAGCTTCTCCTCAAAGTTCATCTTAAAACTCCTCTGACGCCTTCAGCGTCTCAAGGCAACGTTTCACACTCTCAAAGTTCGGAATCAAAAACGGGACGGAAGCCTGGTAGGCCGGATATTCGGGAAACTGGCGCGGGAAAATGAACCGGTCCTGTATTACGACATACAGGAGGTTGAGCAGGGAAAAAAGGAACGCCGCAGCCAGCAGGCTGTTTTTACCCATGGCGAGCCATGCGGAGAAATAAGCGCCCGCGAACCACAGGACGCCTGGGTGCCGGCAGAGCGCATAGACGCCGCGGTCATAAACCGCAGGCGGCCGCGTGGGGTCCGCCGGAACCGGCAGGACCATCACAATGAGCAGCGTATACGCGAGCAACAACAGAAAAACCGCCGCCAGCGCCCAGAACAGGATCCTCAGAAAAACGGGCGGCAGAAAACCGTCGGAGGGCAGAACCGCTGCCTGGATGGTTGCATACAGCAAAAGGAGCGCTGCGAGGGGAAACAGAGCTTTCCCGGCAAAAGAACGGGCAGTGATGTTGTTGAGGTCATAACAAAGAAACATCAGAAAAGAAAAAGCGCCCAGAATCAGGTGCAGCATAGCAGCCTCCAGAAAGGAATTCTAATTTATTCTATCAAAGTTTTATCGCAATTGCAACAAAATTCGACGCTTTTATTCATAAATCGCACAGGTACACAAAAAAATTAGCGGAAAGATTTGGTAAATGTGCTGACAGTCACAAAAATAAAATTTCAGTCACAAAAACAGTCGCAAATAGATAATAAAATGGAAAAATCTATACCGGTTTGCGACCGCGATTTCCCGCCGGATAGATTTCCTACTTCCTTTCTTTGAAAAAGTGTGATAAAATAACAGGGAACAGGCCAGTTGTATCCGGCCGGATGACATACGGGAGGTGCGGCGGTCTTGCTGGTGTATCTATCCTTGCTTGAGGAGGATCAGGACAAGTCAAAGTTTGAAACACTTTATCTCACCTATCGCCAGATGATGTTCCGCACAGCAAACAGCATCCTGCATGACCCACAGCTCGCAGAGGATGCGGTGCAGCAGGCTTTTCTGCGCATCCTTGGCCATATGGATAAAATTACCTCTGCCGAGTGTCCCCAAACCAAAAGTTTCGTGGTTATTATAGTTAGAAACATCGCGATCAATCTCTACAATTCCCGCAGACGGCACGCGGTTCTTTCGCTCGACGAGCTGGAAGACTGGACGCCCGGCGACCTTTCGCCTGCCGGCGCAGTCGAAGCGCAGGACGATTACGAACGCCTCGCGGGATTGATTGCCAGCCTGCCGGAGAGTTACCGCGGCGTGCTTATGCTTAAGTACGACAACGGCTACTCCACCAAAGAGATTGCGCAGATGCTCGGGCTATCCGAAGAAAACGTGAAAAAACGGATTCAGCGGGCCAGGAAGAAACTTGAACAGGTGATGGGAGGTGTGAAGGCGCCATGATGATGGATGACGAACTATTTGCGCGCGCGGCGAGAAAAGCGGCCGGGCAGATGCTCGAAGAACTCCCGTCTGGAGAGCAGCCGGAACACCAGTTCTCCGAAACCTTTGAAAAGAAAATGGAAAAAATGCTGCGTTCACAGCGCCGCCCGCAGTGGCAGCGCAGCCTGGGCAGGATTTCCCGCCGCGCGGCGGTGCTCGCGCTGGTGGCGTTTGTGGGGCTTTCCGCCTGCCTGATGGGCGTGGAGGCTTGGCGCGCACAATTTTTTCAGATGGTGGAGGAAAAATTCCCCGACCACAGCCGCATCACCTTTGAAAACACCTCGGGCAGGGAAGTGCCGGAAGGCCCGTTCATCCCGTACGAGATCACCGATATTCCGGACGGGTTTACCTGCACCCAGTTTTCTTACAGTGATTTCTTTAATTATGCCGTCTATGAGGACGGCGAAGAGCACATGATTTCGTTTGACCAGAACAGGATCGATTCGATTGCCATCGGGCTCAACACCGAGGGCGCGAGCTTGGAGCCGATCACCCTGAACGGCGAACCGGCCCAGTTTTTAAGCAATCTTGGGATGCAGACGGTGCTTTGGTACGACGACCAGTACTGCTTTATGCTCACCAGCGACCTGCCGCGTGAAGAGACGCTGCGGATAGCCGGGAGCGTGCGTGTCAAAAATGTACCGGAAGGCCTGCCCAGCGGCTTTGACGCCGACATGGCGGCGGACAGGGGCGATGTGGTGCTGGCGCCGGAAGATAACCGAAATCTTGACAAACTCGACCGATTCATGAAAAATTTTGCCGCCGGGGTACCGGATGAGATCACGCTCAGCATTTTTACCGGGACAGGCGGCATCCGGCTGAGAAGCCTTGCGTATGATGGTTCCAAGATCACTTTTTACAGGGACGATTCCTTCGACAAGGAATCGGATCAGCCCTGGGTTCAACAGGAGGATTTTGACAGCATTGAGATCGCAGAGGAACCTTTGGATGGCAAAACGACCTATATCATCAATCTTTACAGCAGCCATTATGACCATCCGACCGAGGTAGCCAGCTACCGATAGGAGGATCCAGATGTTTAAAAAACAGCTTGGGGCGGCCTTGGCGCTGCTCCTGCTTTTATCCGCATGTACACAGCCTGCGCCCAGACCGTCTTCTTCGGCCCCGGGCCCGGGCAGTTCATCTTTGGCGGCATCTTCCGCTCCGGAACCTTCGTCCGGGCCGCCGCCGTCCGCTTCGGCTGATGGTCCGGATGCTTCGCAGCCCGAGCGGCAGGACGCTTCGTCCGACGCGGCGCAGAGCTCCCTGCCGGCCGGTCCGTCCGTGGGCCCATCTTCGGCGCCCGAACCGCAGGAACTGCCGGAAACGCCCGCTTCTTCGAGTGCGCCGGACCCGCTGCAGATTGAAGTGATGGCCGACCGCGCGGATGAAACAAGTATTTATATGAAGGCTGCGGCTGAGAGCTATCCCTCCGATGCGAAAAGCATCACCTTCGAAATTACCAACGGCAGCGCGCAGGAAATCTCCAGCGGCACCTATTTCACGCTGGAGAAAAAGGAAGACGGGCAGTGGAACAAGGTGCGTTTCAAAGACGACACCGCCTTTGCCGATATCGCTCAGCTGATCCCGCCGGGTCAGTCGGTGGAGGAAAAGATCGCGCTCGACATCTTTGCCCAGCCACTGTCCACTGGCGAATACCGTGTAAGCAAAGAATTTGCCGGACCGGAATATTCGTTTACCCTTTCCGCCGGGTTTTCGCTCGGCGCGCCCGAAGGGACGCTCGAACTGAAAAAGCCGAAATCGGTCAGAATTTCGATCGGAAACGGCAAGTATATGACCAAAACGACCCTGACCCTCAAACAGAAATATGAGGGAAAATCCCCGGTATCTTTCGTGATGGAGAAGCTCGACACCTTCCATCCGGTGAAGGAGGATATGAAGCTTGGGGGCGCGGCGGAAACTGACGGTGCTCTGCTGACGCTGATCTATCCGGACGGGATGCAGAGGGAATTGTTTGTCGATCCGAATGCATTTATTGAAAACCCGGACGGTACGATGACGAAAATCACCCATCTGCTTGTCGACGGACAGCAGTGGTACTATTCGCTCGACGCGGATATCTACAGCGAGCTCATGGACTGCGCCATGAAATTTGGCGGGGAGCCGGAGCTGCAGGAACCATAGCAAAAAGAATCCTTTTTTGAATTGCGCCGCCGGCTTTATGCCGGCGGCGCAATGTGTTATACTGAAATAGAGCATCTTTGAAACGGTGGAAAGGGACGCGCTTATGAAAATGCCTGCGGAAGGGATCACAGCGGATTTTTTCGCGCCGTGCGGAATGAATTGCATGGTCTGCTATAAGCACTGTTATCATAAAAAGCCGTGCGCGGGCTGTCTGCGCGGTGAGGATGGGAAACCGGAACATTGCCGGAATTGCAGGATTTATGACTGCGTAAAGGAGAAGGGCCTTTCCTATTGTTATGAATGTCCCGCTTTCCCCTGTAAATGGATCAAAAATCTGGAGAAAAGCTATCACAAACGCTATGGGACAAGCCTTCTGAAAAACAGCCTGTTTGTAAAAACACATGGGCTGGCGGCTTTTCTAAAATGGCAGAAAGATGCCTTTACCTGCCCGGCTTGCGGCGGAGTATTTTCAATCCATGACCGGGAATGCAGCGAATGCCAGGCAAAGATGCCCTCAACTGGGGAAGAACGGGAGGCGGCGGGGAATGGGACTGCGTGAAACGATTGCGGCTTACCGGCCGGTGAACGAGCAGGAAACGGCGGACCAGGCGCTGATGCTCTGCATGATCGACCGATTCCCGGATACGATCCTGACGCGGGAATGCCCTGCGTCACATTTGACCGCCTCCGGTTTCGTGGTGAATGAAAAGCGGGACAAAGCGCTGATGGTCTATCACAATATCTACCAGAGCTGGTCCTGGACCGGCGGCCATGCGGACGGGGATTGCGACCTGCTCGCGGTGGCCATGCGCGAGGCGAAAGAGGAAACCGGGATCACACGCCTGCGCCCGCTTTGCCGGGAAATCGCCGGGCTGGATGTGCTCGGCGTCACACCGCACAGAAAACATGGCGCGTATATCAGCGCGCACCTGCATCTGACGGCCTCGTTTTTGCTGGAGGCGCCGGAGGATCAGCCGCTGGCTGAGAAACCGGATGAAAACAGTGCGGTCGGATGGATTTTGCTTGCGCAGCTTGCGGAATATGTGACCGAACGGCACATGCTGCCGGTATATCAAAAACTGATGGAGAAACTGAAGAGCCTATGACGGATCTGAAAGAGATGATTGACCCGCTTACCGCCTGGTACCGGGCGAATAAACGGGACCTGCCCTGGCGGCGGGAAGTGACGCCTTACCGCGTATGGATTTCGGAGATCATGCTCCAACAGACCCGCGTGGAGGCGGTAAAGGACTATTTTCTGCGTTTTACAGCGGCACTGCCGGATGCGAAGGCGCTTGCGGAAATTCCGGAACAGCAGCTGCTGAAGCTGTGGGAGGGGCTCGGCTATTACAGCCGCGCCCGCAACCTGCAAAAGGCGGCAAAAGAGATTGTGACGGAATATGGCGGACAGCTGCCCGCTTCTTATGAAAAACTGATCGGTCTGCCGGGGATTGGATCGTATACGGCGGGCGCGGTCGCCTCGATCGCGTTCGGCATCCCGGTGCCGGCGGTGGATGGAAACGTCCTGCGGGTGGTTTCACGGCTGACTGCGGATGACGCCGACATTGCAGACCCCAGGACGAAAAAGGCAATGGAGGAGCGGCTTGCGGCCATTATACCCGCAAGCTGCCCCGGGGATTTCAACCAGGCGATCATGGAACTGGGCGCGACCGTTTGTGTCCCGAATGGCCCGCCGGACTGTGCGCGGTGTCCGCTTTCCAGCGGGTGTGAAGCATTCCGGCGCGGTATCCAGACCACACTGCCGGTCAAAGCGGCGGCAAAGCCGCGCAAAATCCAGCCGCGCACCATTCTGGCGCTGGTACGGGACGGGCGGATCGCCATCCGACGACGCCCGGCGCGCGGACTGCTGGCTGGGCTGTGGGAGCTGCCCGGTGTGGATGAAACGCTCGATCAGTCCGGCGTGATTGCAAAGGCGCGGGAATGGGGATTTGAGCCGCTGCGCGCTGAACAGCTTCCGGATGCAAAACACATTTTCACGCACATCGAATGGCGGATGACCGGATGGCGGATCACCGTCGCGGAGGACTGCGAATCCGCGGGGCTGGTGTGGGTAGATCCGGAGCGCCTGACGGAAGACTATCCGCTTCCGTCCGCGTTTTCTGCCTATCTGCAACCATTTCTGGAAAAGTATGGCGGATAGGGCACTGGGCGTTCAATGTTTGGTCACAGAATAGACATAAAACCACCGATAAAATTTGTTATAATAAAATGTATAGTTTTATAAAAAATGATGAACAAAGAAAGAAAGGGAGTGCTGTATAATGCCGTCTAATCCGTATTCGGAGATTACCCCGCAGATACTGGAACTGAGCGAGCTTTGCAGGAAAAGCAGTGCGATTGACCCCGCACTGTATGCAAAGTACGACGTGAAAAGAGGGCTGCGCGACATTAACGGCAAAGGCGTTATGGCCGGGCTCACCGAGATTTCGGAGGTCTGTTCCAGCACGGTCGATGAGAACGGCGCCACCATCCCATGCGAGGGAAAGCTGTTCTACCGGGGCGTCAACATCAAGGATCTGGTCAACGGGTTCATCCGGGAAAAGCGGTTCGGGTTTGAAGAGTCCGTCTACCTGCTTTTGTTCGGGAGCCTGCCCAAACAGGAGGAACTGCGGGCGTTTACGGAACTTTTGGCAAATTACCGGACTTTGCCAACCAGTTTTGTGCGCGACATCATTATGAAGGCCCCAAGCCGCGATATGATGAACACGCTTGCGCGTAGTGTGCTCACCCTGTATTCCTATGATGACCGGGCGGATGACGTTTCGATTCCGAACGTCCTGCGCCAGTGCCTGCAGTTGGTGGCATTGTTCCCGCTGCTGTCGGTTTATGGCTATCAGGCATACAACCATTATCACGAGGGACAGAGCCTGTACATCCATTCGCCGCTGCCGGAGCTTTCCACTGCGGAAAACATCCTGCGTATCCTGCGCCCGGACAGCTCCTATACCGCGCTGGAGGCGCGTGTGCTCGATGTGGCGCTGGTACTCCATGCGGAGCATGGCGGCGGTAACAACTCGACCTTTACGACCCATGTCGTCTCCTCCTCCGGTACGGACACCTATTCGGCGGTGGCGGCGGCGATCGGTTCGCTCAAAGGGCCGCGGCACGGCGGCGCGAACATCAAGGTCGTGAAGATGTTCGACGACATGAAGCAGAACCTTTCCGACTGGGCGGATGAGGACGCGGTGGAGGATTACCTGCGCCGGCTGTTACATAAAGAGGCGTTTGACCACGCCGGGCTCATCTACGGCATGGGGCATGCGGTCTACTCGCTCTCCGACCCGCGTGCCGATGTGTTTAAATTCTTCGTCAAATCCCTTTCGGAGGAAAAAGGGCTCGATAAGGAGTTCGCGCTCTATTCGCTGGTGGAACGGCTTGCGCCGAAGGTCATCGGGGAGGAGCGCCGCATCTATAAAGGCGTTTCGGCCAACGTCGACTTTTACAGCGGGTTTGTTTACAGCATGCTCAACCTTCCGACCGAGCTTTTCACCCCGATTTTTGCCATTTCGCGCATCGCGGGCTGGAGCGCGCACCGCATTGAGGAGCTGAGCAATTCCGGGAAGATCATCCGTCCCGCTTATAAAGGAGTCAAGGAAGAAGTCCCATACGTGCCGCTTGCGGAGCGCTGATTCAGGTTTTTGATGAAAAACAGAAGGTACCCGGCCCGGGCTGCAGACCTGGGCCGGGTTTTCTCTGTTTTGTGGACGGGAACGCCGGATTTATGGAGGAATCGCTGTTCATTTTCCCGTTCAGATGTGCTAGAATCTAACTATGACCTGTGAGAAAGAGGAGAAGAGAAGGAATGGATCGTACCATGAAAACCAGCGTGCTGCTGGGGCGCTTCGCGCCGTACTTTAAAAAATACCTGTGGATTCTGCTGCTCGATTTGTTCTGCGCGTCGCTCACCACCCTGTGCGAGCTTGTCCTGCCGCTGATGGTGCGTTTTATCACCGAACGCGGGATGAACGACCTTGCCAGCCTCACCACCGCGATCATTTTAAAGATCGGCGCGCTTTATATCCTTTTACGGATTATTGACACCGCCGCCAACTATTTCATGGCGAACATTGGGCATATGATGGGCGCGCACATCGAAACTGACATGCGCAGCGACCTGTTTGCCCATCTGCAGCGGCTTTCCTACAACTTTTATGACAGCAACAAGATCGGTCAGCTGATGGCGCGCATCACGAGCGATCTGTTCGACGTCACCGAGTTCGCACACCACTGCCCGGAAGAATTCTGGATAGCGGGACTCAAAATCGCTGTCTCATTCGTGATCCTCGCGCG
This sequence comes from Anaerotruncus rubiinfantis, assembly GCF_900078395.1. Lineage (NCBI taxonomy): Bacteria > Bacillati > Bacillota > Clostridia > Eubacteriales > Oscillospiraceae > Anaerotruncus > Anaerotruncus rubiinfantis. Next base: position 1,216,193 of record NZ_FKLA01000009.1, read on the forward strand.
CACCAACCTGTGGCTCACTTTGATCATCTTCTCGATCATCCCGCTGATGCTCGTATGTTCGATGTATTTCAACACCCGGATGCGCCGCGCTTTCAAAAAAAGCCGCAATCAGACCGGTGAAATCAACGCGCAGGTAGAGGACAGTCTGCTCGGCGTACGAGTGGTCAAATCCTTTGCGAACGAGGAGGTCGAAAAGGAGAAATTCGAGGAGGGAAACGGGAAATTCCTCGATATCAAGCGGGAGATGTACCGCTATATGGCGGGTTTCCAGTCGACGACCCGCGCTTATGACGGGGTGATGTATATCACCGTCGTGGTGGCGGGCGCGCTCTTTATGATTCATGGGCAGATCACCCCCGCTGACCTGATGGCCTACCTGCTTTACGTAACCACGCTGCTCACCTCGATCCGGCGGATTGTCGAATTCACCGAGCAGTTCCAGCGCGGCATGACTGGCATCGAGCGGTTTATCGAGGTGATGGATGCGCCGGTGGACATCCTGGACGAGCCGGACGCCGAGGATCTTACCGATGTCAAAGGTGAGATCACCTTTGAGCATGTCTCTTTCCATTATGCGGATGATGACCATCCGGTTCTTTCGGATCTGAGTCTCACTGTACATCCGGGCGACAGCGTCGCGCTGGTCGGGCCGTCGGGCAGTGGCAAATCGACACTCTGCAACCTGATCCCGCGTTTTTACGATGTGACCGGCGGGCGTATCCTCATCGACGGCAAGGACATCCGAAAACTCACGCTCCATTCGCTGCGCGGTCAGATTGGCGTTGTGCAGCAGGATGTCTACCTTTTTGCCGGGACGGTGTTTGAGAACATCGCCTATGGGAAGCCAGGCGCGACCAATGCGGAAGTTGTAGCGGCGGCGAAGCTCGCGGGCGCGCACGATTTCATCAGCTCGTTTGAGGACGGATATGACACCTATGTGGGCGAGCGCGGCGTGCGCCTTTCCGGCGGGCAGAAACAGCGGATCTCAATCGCGCGGGTGTTTCTCAAGAATCCGCCGATCCTGATTCTGGACGAGGCGACCTCAGCGCTCGACAACGAGAGCGAACGGATTGTGCAGCAGTCGCTGGAGAAGCTTGCGCGCGGGCGCACCACTTTTACCATCGCTCACCGGCTGACCACCATCCGCGGCGCGCGGCTCATTCTGGTGCTGACCGAAAACGGCATCGAGGAGCAGGGCAGCCATGACGAACTCATGAAGAGACGTGGAATTTATTACCAGCTTTACAGTATGTATGGGGAAAACATGGGGAACGCGGAAAATTTTGTGGAAAAACATATAAAGATGTGATATACTTTTTTCGTGTCTACTATAGCACAGCGGCAAAGCTTAGAGAAAAAGAGGAGTGTAGTGAATGAACACAAGCCAGATTATGATGCTCGGCGCGATGGTTGTATACCTCATTATGATCATCTGCGTCGGCAACTATTTCAGCAAAAAGAATGAAACAAGCCATGATTTCTATCTGGGCGGGCGCGGCATGGGCCCTTGGGTGGTCGCGATGAGCGCCGAGGCTTCGGATATGAGCGGCTGGCTCATGATGGGATTACCGGGCCTTGCGTATGCGACCGGCATTGCGGACGCCGGCTGGACCGCCATCGGCCTTGCGCTTGGCACATATATCAACTGGAAGCTGATCGCGCTGCCGCTGCGCAACTATACGGCGGTTGCGAACAATTCGATCACCGTCCCGGATTACCTTTCCAACCGTTTCCACGATAAACGCAAAATCCTGATGAATGTTGCGGCACTGTTCATTGTGATCTTCTTCGTGGTATACACCGCTTCGGGCTTTGTGGCCTGCGGCAAGGTGTTTGTAACCCTGTTCAATTTCCCGTACCTGCCCTCAATGCTGGTGAGCGCGCTGGTCATCATTCTTTACACCACCTACGGCGGTTTCAAGGCGGTCTGCCACGTCGACTTTGTGCAGGGAACGGTTATGTTTTTCGCGCTCATGATCATCGTGGGAATCGGAGTGGGCACGGCGGGCGGCTTTGGGGAAATTTCCGCGAACGTGGCCCAGTACGACGGATATCTTTCGATGTTTTCGACCTATTCGCCGGACGGCGCTTCCACCTATAGCTGGATCACCATCGCTTCCGGGCTGGCATGGGGCCTCGGCTACATGGGCATGCCGCACATCCTGGTGCGGTTCATGGCAATCCGCAATGCTTCCGAACTGAAAAAGTCCCGCCGCATCGGCACCTCCTGGTGTGTGCTTTCGCTTGCAATGGCGGTGCTCATCGGTGTGCTCGGCCGGACGCTTTATCCGGACGCGCTTTCCGGAAGCGCTACCGAAAGCGTCTTTATCATGATGTGCAAAAACCTGCTGACCGGCGGCGCGCTGCCGATTATCGCGGGCGTAATGCTCTGCGGCGTGCTTGGCGCGCAGATCTCCACCTCGGACAGCCAGCTGCTGGCAGCGTCTTCGGCGGTCGCGCAGAACTTTTACCAGGGCCTGATCAAAAAGGACGCGACCGAAAAGCAGATCATGAAGGTTTCCCATGTTTCGATCATCCTTATTGCGGGTGCGGCCTGTGCTTTTGCGCTCAACCCGGACAGCTCGATCTTCAAGATCGTTTCGTTCGCGTGGGCGGGCTTTGGCGGCGCGTTCGGCCCGCTGATCCTTTTCTCCCTCTACTGGAAGCGCACCAATCTGCCCGGTGCAATTGCGGGCGTTATTGCGGGCGGCGTGACGGTGCTCGTCTGGAAGCTTCTGCTTTCCCCGCTCGGCGGAATTTTTGGGCTTTATGAGCTGCTTCCGGCGTTTATCCTGAGCTCGCTTGCCATCATCATCGTTTCCAAGCTCACCGCGGAACCTTCCGCTGAAATCCAGAAGGAATTCGACACCGCAAAATCCATGACTCTCGAAACAAAGTAAGGAGGCATTTGTGGAACAAACATTTTGCCAGAGCTGCGGCATGCCGCTCACCCCGGAAAGCGAATTGTGCGGCACCAATGCCGATGGAAGCAAAAATCCGGAATACTGCATTTACTGTTACAAAGGCGGCGCGTTCACTGCGGACGTGACCTTGGACGAGATGATTGAAATCTGTGTCCCGCCGATGGTGGAGGCCAATCCCGGCATGACCGCTGGGAAGGCGCGTGAGATGATGCGGCAGTTTATGCCCCAGCTGAAACGCTGGAAATAACCCGAATAAAACGGCCGTTCCGGCATTGCCGGAACGGCCGTTTCGTTTCTGGATGCGAGCTCAGGCGAGCGGCCGGGCGAGGACCCGCTCAATCCGGCGGTCATCCATTGCGGCGACGGTGAATTCCACCAGCCCGACTGTGACCGAGGGATGTTCGTCTGCGGCGGGAATATGTCCGAGCGTATCGATAATGTAACCTCCGAGCGTGTCGTAGTCGCCGTCGGCGGGAAAGTGGATTTGGAAAAGCTCCTCCACCTCTTCGAGCGGGACGGTTCCGTCGATCGACCAGGAACCGTCGGACAGCGCGCTGATTTCTTCTTCCTCGTCGTCGTATTCGTCCTGAATATTGCCGACAATCGATTCGATGAGATCCTCCATCGTGACCATGCCGGCAGTGCCACCGTATTCGTCAACCACGATGGCGATCTGCACCTTTTCTTCATTGAAACGCGAAAATAACGCGGTGCAGCGGCTGCCTTCCGGGACGAAGATCGGTTTGCGCATGTGGTTTTCGAGAGAGAACGGAACATCCGGGTTTTCCATCACCAGGCCAAGCAGATCCTTGACATAGAGCACGCCAACCACATCGTCGAGTTTGCCGGCATAGACCGGAATGCGGGAGAACCCCTCCACAGTCGCCGCGCGGATCACCTCGGTAAGCGGGGTATGCAGTTCGAGGGCGACCATTTCGGTGCGATGGGTCATGATTTCCCCGACCGTGCGGTCGTCGAACTCAAAAATATTGTTGATCATCTCGCGCTCGCGTTTTTCAATCGTGCCGGATTCATTGCCCGCGTCAACCATCATGCGGATTTCCTCTTCGGTGACTTCCTCCGGTTTCTGGTGCGGGTCGACGCCGAGCAGACGCAGCACCGCGTTGGTCGAATAGGAGAGCAGCGCCACAAACGGACGTTCGACCTTATAGATGAACAGGAGCGGCCGGGCAATCGCGAACGAGATCTTTTCATAGCTGGTCATCGCGAGACGCTTGGGAACCAATTCTCCGAACACCAGAGTGAAGAAGGAGAGGACCATTGTGATGACCGCGAGCGAAACCACCCGCACCACGGCAGGATTGACCGGCGCGGCGCGCAGGACGTAGACGATGTATTCCGCGAAGGTGTCGGCCGCGACCGCCGAAGCGAGCAGGCCGGAGAGGGTTACGCCGACCTGGATGGTGGCCAGAAACTTGCTCGGTTCGCTTACCAGCTTTGCAAGGATGGCGGCGGTTTTATCGCCGTCGGCGGCCATTCGCCGGACTTTCTGGTCATTCAGGCTGATGATGGCGATTTCGCTCATGGCAAAGAAAGCGTTTGTGAGGATCAGGGCAAACAGTAACAGGATGTAGACCCATAGGTTGCCGTCGGGTTCCATATTTTGTCTCCTTTTTTGGTCAGAATGCGTGCATGCAATACAATATTATGGTAACGGGTGCGATGCTGGAAAGTCAATCCGTAAAAAACGCATGAAACGGCCCTTCCACGGGATTTATAACAAAAGAGCTGGCATTTGGAACATTTCCCTTTTGCTGATGCCGGTTTTATGCTAAAATAAGCGCAGGCAATTGGCGGCTGCCAATCGCGCCAAGCTGAAAAATAAGTTTAGAAACCGTTCAAAAGCATATAGCGGCGATATTTTGGACGGGGAATGCATTTTCCGGGAGATGTGTTTTGTGCAGACTAGAAATGAAAATAACACGGTGCGCGTGATTAAGGATGCAAAATATATGCAGTACGCGCTTGTGGTGAATGGGCTGCTTGTCGGCGTTGCGGCCGGCGGTATCGCGGTCCTTTACCGTATTATGCTCGACCGCGGGGAAAAAATTCTGCGCTGGATGCTTGCGGCAGTGCAGGGAAATGGCCTTATGATCGCGGGATGGTTTGTGGGGCTTGTTTTTGTGGCGCTGCTGGTGGCGCGACTGGTTCGCTGGGAACCGATGATTTCGGGCAGCGGCATCCCGCAGGTGAGCGGAGAAATGAAAGGATACCTGCATCAGAACTGGGTCAAAGTGATCGTGGGGAAACTAGTGGGAGGAACGGCCTGCATCTTGGGGGGGCTGTCGCTTGGGCGCGAGGGGCCGTCTGTCCAGCTTGGCGCGATGGTGGGCAAGGGGATTTCCCGTCTGCTGCATCGGGTGAAGACAGAGGAGAAATACCTGATGATCTGCGGCGCGGGCGCCGGGCTCGCCGCGGCATTCAATGCGCCGCTTGCCGGCGTGCTGTTCGCGCTTGAGGAGATTCACAAGAACTTTTCAGCGGCGGCGCTGACTTCGGTGATGGTCGCGGCAGTCGCGGCAGACTTTGTGTCAAAGACGGTTTTCGGGCTGGATTCGGTCTTTCATTTCTCGGTCGGCCGGGTGCTTCCGCTCGATCACTATTGGCTGCTGCTTCTGCTGGGGGTGCTCATCGGCATCTGTGGAGCGGCCTATAACGCTTCTACGATGGCTTCTCAGCGGGCTTATAAGCATCTGCCGCAAAGCTTCCGGATGGTCATCCCGTTTTTGCTGGCGGGTGTGCTGGGGCTTACGATGCCGCTTACGCTCGGAGGCGGGCATGCGATGATCGAGCACCTTTACGAGGGCAATTTGCTGCTTTCCGGAGTATTGCTGCTGCTCGCGGTGAAATTTTTGTTCTCGCTTTTGTCCTTCGGCTCGGGCGCGCCAGGCGGCATTTTCTTCCCGCTGCTGGTCATCGGGGCATATATCGGCGGCGCATTCGGCCTGCTTGCAATCCGGTACTGCGGAGTGGATCCGGAATTGCTCAACAACTTTATCATCCTGGCAATGGCGGGATATTTCACCGCCATTGTGCGCGCGCCGGTGACCGGGATTATCCTGATTGCGGAGATGACCGGCTCGCTTTCCCACCTGCTTTCCCTCGCGGCGGTGTCAATCATCGCCTATGTGGTGGCCTACCTGCTCAAATCCGAGCCGATTTATGAAAGCCTGCTCGAGAATATCCTGCGCAACCAGGGGATCGAGGAGCCGGAGGACACCGGTGAAAAAATCCTCACCACGGCCGTGGTGCAGCATGCTTCCGCGATCATCGGCAAGCGGGTGAGCGAGCTGGACCTGCCGTATAACTGCCTGTTGGTGGCGGTGAGGCGCGGCGGCCGCGAGCTGCTTCCGCGCGGAGATACGGTGATTATGGCGAGCGACACATTGGTGGCGCTGGCCGATACAAAGGACTATGCGGAAATCGCAGCGCAGCTGGGGGAGCTGTGCGTCTGAAAAATATCTGGAAGAAGATGGATTTCTGACAGCCGGAGGCGGTTTGCCTCCGGCTGTTTTGTAAAGTTTAGATAAAATTCATATAAAATATGCTCAAAAAATGTTATAATAAAACATCATTAAAAAAGATGCGATTTGAAAGGGGCGTGAGAAAATGACTTTCCTGGAGCAGTCCGCCAACCATTCCGCAGCTGTCATCCTGAGCCTGGCAATCATCCTTTTTTCTGGATTCCTTGTGACAAGGATCACCAAGAAGCTGCGGTTGCCGGATGTGACGGCTTACATTGTCGCCGGGATTCTGCTCGGACCTTATGTTTTTCGTCTGGTTCCGCAGGAGATGATCGATGGGATGGATTTTGTCACCGATATCGCGCTGGCCTATATCGCTTTTGGAGTGGGCAAATACTTTAAGCTCTCCGAACTGAGAAAAAGCGGCAGACAGGTCATCCTGATTACGCTGTTTGAAGCGCTTGCAGCAGCACTTGCCGTCACATTGATGATGACTTTTGTTTTTCATTTATCGGTGTCGTTTTCGTTGTTGCTTGGCGCGATCGGTTCGGCCACCGCCCCGGCTTCAACGATTATGACCATCCGACAATACCGGGCGAAAGGAGACTTGGTAAACACCATCCTGCAGGTGGTTGCGCTTGATGATGCGGTTGCGCTGATTGCGTTTTCCATCTGTGCGGCTATTGTGGGTGAGCTTGAATCCGGCTCCGGGAGCCTAAATTGGAAGCTCTTTCTGGAGCCGCTCCTGCTCAATCTGTTCGCTATCGGGCTTGGGGCTATCTGCGGCTATCTGCTGCGTTGGATCATATCTGCGCGCCGTACCCGTGAGCACCGGCTCATCTTAATCAATGCGGTCATCTTCAGCCTCACTGGGTTCTGTACGCTGCTCGATATTTCACCGCTGCTTTCCTGTATGGTGATGGGAACGGTTTATATCAATGTGATCGCGGATAAGGATCTCTTTAAGCAGGTCAACCACTTTTCGCCGCCCATTATGCTGCTGTTCTTCGTCCTTTCCGGCATGCGCCTCAATGTCCCGATGCTGGCCACTGCCGGGATGATCGGCGTCGGTTATTTCTTTGTGCGGATCATCGGCAAATATGTAGGCGCATATGCCGGTGCGGTTGTAAGCGGGGCTTCAGCCGTTATTCGCAATTACCTCGGTTTGGCGCTGGTGCCGCAGGCAGGTGTTTCAATTGGATTGGCGGCGCTTGGGCAGCGGATTCTGCCTGCTGGGGCGGGCGCATTGCTTTCTACCATCATCCTGTCGTCGGGGGTGCTGTATGAAATGGTTGGCCCGGCTTCAGCAAAGATGGCTCTTCTTTTGTCCCACACGATTGAGGAGCCGCCGATTTCAGGGGGCAGGGAGTCAAAAAAAACGTCTGCCGCAAAAGAAAAAGGCCGGATAGCCGCATTGTCTCTGGAAAAAGACGGCGCGGCAAAACCCGCAGGAAAAAGCTGCGGCCCCAAAATAGTCCGCCGCGCCGGTGAAATGCCGCAAAAAGGAAAAGGGCGCCGCAACGGGCATCATGTCTGACAGTTCCGCTTCACGTTTTTTGACGTGGGGCGGGAATTTTTGTTTTTCACTTGCAAGCGGGCCGAAATGTGGTATAATTTTGTTAAAGTGGGGTAGTTTCGAAATCGAAGGGATTTTCGAATGAAATTGGAGTGTGTACTATGAATTTTGGCGGTGAACAAAGGGAATTTGACGTCATCAGCTTTGGTGAGATCATGCTGCGGCTTTCCCCACCGGGACTCGAGCGGCTCAGCCAGTCAGAGCTTCTGGAGAAGCGGCCGGGCGGCAGCGAGCTCAATGTGGTTTCGGGCATTTCACTCCTGGGGCTGCGTACCGGTATTGTGACCAAGATTCCGGACAATGACATGGGGCGATTCATCAAAAATAAGATCCGTTTCTATGGCGTGAGCGACGACTATCTTATCTATGATTCCTCCGAGCGCGCCCGCGTCGGCATTTATTATTCCGAAAGCGGCGCTTATCCGCGCAAGCCCGCGGTTCTCTATGACCGGGCGTATTCTTCGATCAACAGTATTTCGATTGGGGAGATCGATCCGGCAATCTATCAAAGTACCCGCGTTTTTCATACCAGCGGCATCACACTCGCGCTGAGCGACCAGGTGCGGGATACCGCGGTCGAGATGGTGAGGCGCTTTAAGGAAAACGGTGCGGCGATCTCGTTCGATGTGAACTACCGCGCGAACCTTTGGGACGAAGAAACGGCCCGAAAAACCATCTGCAAGATCCTGCCGTACATAGACATCCTGTTCGTTTCAGAGGAGACCAGCCGCCGGATGATGCAGCGCTCGGGTACGATGGAGGAGATCATGCGCGGTTACTGCGAGCAGTTCGGCTGCCGGATCGTCGCGTCGACCCAGCGCAAGGTTAAAAGTCCGAAATGCCATTCGTTTAATTCGATTATCTACTCCCATGCGGAGGATAAAATTTACACCGGCCGTCCATTCGAGGATATCGACGTGGTCGACCGGATCGGTTCCGGCGACGCGTATGTCGCGGGTGCGTTGTTCGGCTTGCTCAAATATGACAGTGTCCAGCAGGCGGTCGACTATGGCAATGCGATGTCCGCTGTGAAGAATACCACCCTGGGCGACATGCCCGCTTCCGATTTTGCGGAGATCAGCCGGGTGATCGCGGCGCACAACTCCGGCGTTGCTGGGGACGAACTCAACCGGTAAAACCAGAGAACAAATAAAAATCCCCGCCGGTCGACGGGGATTTTTTAGGAGGTTACCCAATGAAAATGCTCCCATATCTCTTGCTGTGTGTTCTGCCGTTTTATCTGCTTCCGCCGTTTGGGGGCAGCACTGGCTTTTTCATCATCGCATTGCTTCTTATTATGCCGCTCTGCTGCTTTTTGGGCGGGTTCCTATACACAGCCGGACATCCGTTTTGCTGGTATTTTCCGGTGCTGGTCGGGGCGTTCATGCTTCCAACCATCTGGATTTTTTATAACGAATCCGCATGGATCTATGTTCCGGCATTTGCGGCCGTAAACCTGTTGGGATGCTTGTTTGGGCTGCTGTTCCGCAGGTGGAAAGATCGTTGAACTTGTAGGAAAAATGAAAAAAACGCTTGACAGATTGTATAATCTTGCTATAATGAGGATAACAAAAATCCATTCACGGAGATTTATCATGAACAGACCGAATGCACAACAGAATCGATTTTTCGGCTTTTTTAGCTGGGGCTTTTACTTTAGCACCGGCTTTTTTTGCTGCGAAAATAGATTGTGTTTGATGAGCAGGTAGGTTCTGGAATTTCCAAAGATTTTTCAGAAATTGTTGTAAGAGAACTCATTGACGCAATGGGTTCTCTTTTTGTATGTGCGAAAATGGGGCCCATGCGCATGAAACAGATTTGGAGGAACAAAAGATGATCGTAATCATGAAACCCGGCACCCAACAGAAGGAAATTGAAAAGCTCTCCGACGCGCTCACTGCAAAAGGTGTGGAGGTAAATCCCGTCATCGGTAAAAACCTGATTATCCTGGGTCTGGTCGGCGATACCAGCAAGCTTGACGATACCTGGATCGAAGCCAACCGCAACGTCGAACGGGTCATGCACGTGGCAGAGCCGTTCAAAAAGGCGAATAAGATGTTCCATCCCGAACCGAGCGTGATCGACGTGCGCGGCCAGAAGATCGGCGGGGACAGCCCGCTGGCGGTGATCGCGGGCCCCTGCTCGATCGAAAGCGAGGCGCAGATCTGCGGCATTGCCGAACAGGTCAAGGCGCTCGGAGCCAATTTCCTGCGCGGCGGCGCCTTCAAGCCGCGCACTTCTCCATACGCTTTCCAGGGGCTCAAATACGACGGGCTCGAACTGCTGATGGAGGCGCGCGAAAAGACCGGATTGCCGATCGTCACCGAGATCATGTCGCCCTATGATATCGAGGTTTTCGTCAAGGACGTGGACATCATCCAGGTCGGCGCGCGCAACATGCAGAACTTCGAGCTCCTGAAGGAGCTCGGCCACACCGACAAGCCGATCCTCCTCAAGCGCGGGCTTTCCGCCACCATCGAGGAATGGCTGATGAGCGCCGAGTATATTATGTCAGGCGGCAACGAGCGGATTATCCTCTGCGAACGCGGCATCCGCACCTTCGAGAACTACACCCGCAACACGCTCGACCTTTCCGCGATCCCCGCGGTCAAAAAGCTGAGCCACCTGCCGGTTGTGGTCGATCCGAGCCACGCATCGGGCAAATGGTGGATGGTCGAACCGCTTGCGAAAGCGGCGGTCGCGGTCGGCGCGGACGGACTCATCGTCGAAGTGCATAACGATCCGGCCAACGCCCTGTGCGACGGCCAGCAGTCGATCAAACCCTGTGTGTTCGGGGAACTGATGGAAGAAATCCGCGGCATCGCCAAAGCGATCGGCCGTAACATTGCATAAGGACTGGGGAGGAAACAGCATGTCGGAACTGGATGGCTACCGGAAGGAAATCGATGAGATAGATGCCGCGCTCATCCGGCTGTTTGAACAGCGGATGGATGTGGTGCGCAAAGTCGGCCGCTACAAAAAAGAAAACCATCTGCCGGTTTTGCAGGCGGGCAGGGAGCAGGCGGTCTTGCGGCAGGCGGTGGAGCACCTGCAGGACAAGGGGTACGCGCAGGACGCGGCCCGCTTTATGAATGCCGCGATGGAGATTTCCCGCGCGGCCCAGCGCCGGGACATCGAACCGGGCGAACCGCCTGTCACCGCCGCGCATCCGCTCACCGGGGCGGTGGGATTCCAGGGGGTAGCCGGCTCCTTCTCGGAGCAGGCGCTGGTCGAGACGTTTGGGGACGAACGCGAACGGATCGCCTATCCGGAGTTTGAGGACGTCTTTCGGGCACTGCAAAAAAAGGAGATCGACTACGGCGTGCTGCCGATCGAAAACAGCTCCACCGGCGCGATTTCCGCTGTTTACGACCTGCTTGGCAGCTATGGATTTTTCATTGTCGGAGAGCACTGCTGCCGCGTCAGCCAGAATCTGGTCGGCCTGCCGGGGGCGACGCTCAAGACGATCAAAACGGTCTACTCCCATGTGCAGGGGATCGAACAGAGTTCCACCTTCCTGAACGGGCATCGGGAATGGGATTTGGTCCCTTACCATAATACGGCGGTGTCCGCCAAGATGGTGGCCGAATCCGGCGACCTCACCAAAGCCGCAATCGCGTCCAAACGCGCGGCGGCGCTTTACAGCCTTTCGGTCATCGCGCCGGACATTAACAACCGCCAGGACAACATGACCCGGTTCATTGTGATTGGCCGCACGTTGGAACCGGAGAACGCCGACAAGATCAGCGTTGTTTTTTCGATTGCGAACGAGGCGGGGAACCTTTACCAGACGCTGCGCACCTTTGCCGACAACCGGCTCAACATGGTGAAGATCGAATCCCGACCATTGCCCGACGCGGCGTGGAATTACCTGTTCTATGTGGATTTTGAAGGCAATATCGCGGACGATGCGGTGCGTGCGGCGCTCGAAAAGCTCTCCCGCGATTCGGTCCGCTACCGGCTGCTCGGGGCCTATCGCGCGGCAAAGTGACGACAAAAAAATGGGCCTTCCGGCGAATTCGGAAGGCCCGTTTTTTATGATTCTCCCATTACGATGGGGATAAAGCCGGAGAGCGTATCAATGCGGTAGTCGTAAAGTGCGGGATCGCCTTCGGCGCCGGATGGCGCGAGCCAGCAGCAGGCAATGCCGGCATTGCGGCCGCCCGCCATGTCGGAGGTGAGCGAGTCGCCCAGGATAATGGCGCGCGACCGGTCCGGTCCGCCGAGCGCCTCGAATACCCGGTCAAAGAATTCCCGGCGGGGCTTCGGCGCGCCGAGCTCCTGGGAGATGAACATCCGGGAGATAAATGGTGCGATCTGCGAATGCGCGAGACGGTTTTTCTGTGTGCGGATGACGCCGTTTGTCACGATGTAAAGCGGACAGCGCGCGGAAAGTTCCTTACAGAGCTCGTACGCGCCGGGGAGCAGAAATGCTCCTTCACCGAGCGCATCGGTGTATGCTTCGCTGAATGCGTGCGCGTCGTCCCGGGCATCGAGCTCTGCGAGCAGGATTTCAAACCGTTCGGCCCGCAGCCGGTCCTGTGTGACCAGGCCCTGCTCAAATTTTTTCCAGAGTGAAAGGTTGATTTCGCTGTAACGGTCACAGACCGCGTCACTGGCCGGCAAGCTCCGCTGCCGGCAGACCCGCCGGATGGCTTCCCGCTCGGCAAGGCCAAAATCAAAGAGGGTATCGTCCGCGTCAAGTAAAAGAATGTCATATTTCATATTTATCAGTCCTTTTTCGGGCAAGATAATCCCGGGTGATAGAAAAAACCTTCCCGGACAGAAAGACGATCGCAATCAGATTTGGGATGGCCATCAGGCCATTGAAGGTGTCAGAGATGTCCCACACGAGCTTCAGATTGGTGACGCAGCCGACACAGGCCATGCCGATGAACAAAAGCTTGTAGAGGATAAGCGGCTTTAATCCGCAGAGATATTCGAGCGCGCGTTCACCGTAATACGACCAGCCAAGCATGGTGGAAAATGCGAAGCAGGCAATTGCCACTGTGATGAAAACGGCGCCAAATGCCCCGAACCCATGTGAGAACGCCTCAATGGAAAGCGCGGCACCCTCAAGCCCGATTTCGGTCGCCCCGGTCGTGAGGATGGTGAGCGCGGTGATCGTACAGACGATAATCGTGTCCGCGAACACCTCAAAGATGCCCCACATGCCCTGCTGGACCGGTTCCTTGACGTTTGAGGCGGAGTTTACGATGACCGAGCTGCCAAGCCCCGCTTCGTTCGAGAAAATGCCGCGCGCCACGCCGTAGCGGATCGCCTGCATGATGACGTAACCGCCCACGCCGCCGCCGACCGCCTCAAAGCTGAACGCATTCGCAAAGATGGAGGCAAACGCCGCCGGAATCGCTTTGTGATTGACAATGAGGATGTAGACGCCGCCGGTGATATAGAAAAGCGCCATGAACGGAACCAGCTTTTCGGTGACCGAGGCGATGCGCTTGAGCCCGCCGAGGATCACCAGACCGATGACCAGCGAGATCACGATGCCGGTCGCGAGCGGCGCAATGCCGAGCGAAGCCGAAAGCGCGCCCGCAATCGAATTGGCCTGGGTCATGTTGCCGATGCCGAATGAGGCGATCAGACAGAAAAGCGAAAAGAGCACCGCCAGCCATTTACAGTGGAGTCCGCGTTCGATATAGATCATCGGGCCGCCGACCCACGCGCCCTTTTCGTTTTTGTAACGGTAGTGGTTGCCCAGGACGTTTTCCGCATATTTGGTCATCATCCCAAGAAAGGCGCTCACCCACATCCAGAAGACCGCGCCGGTGCCGCCGGAGACGATCGCGGTGGCCACGCCGACGATGTTTCCGGTCCCGATGGTGCCCGCCAGTGCGGTGGAAAGCGCCTGAAACTGGGAGATGGCGTGGGGGTCGCGTTTGTTATGTACCTCTTTGTTGCGAAAAATGGCAAACAGCGTTTCGTTCATCCAAAGCCCGAATTTGCGGATCTGAAAAAAACCGGTGCCGATAGTGAAATAGACGCCGACCAGCATGAGAAAAGCGATCATAACCGGTCCCCAGACAAAATCATTGACCAGTTTGTTAAGATCGGTAACCAGTTTGACAAACCCCTCCATATGATACCTCCTCCATCCTATTTTGCATAAACACATCTACACCTAAGCAAAATTATATATCATGGGCGATTCGTTTGTAAAGCAGTACGGAATGGACAAAACGTTTTATGGTCTGCGCTTATTCCACATAAAGAAACCGTTGTTAGAAAAAAACCAAAGAGTAGGAGCTGGGAAACGATGCTGGTATCCGCAGAAGAAATGCTGACAAAGGCCAAAGCTGGTCAATATGCCGTCGGGCAGTTCAATATCAACAATCTGGAATGGACCAAAGCGGTACTGCTTACCGCACAGGAGCAAAATTCGCCGGTGATCCTTGGCGTATCCGAGGGCGCGGGCAAATATATGTGCGGCTTTTGTACAGTCGCGGCAATGGTGCGGGCGATGATCGGGGAACTGGGGATTACCATCCCTGTGGCTCTTCATATCGACCACGGCACCTATGAAGGAGCGAAAAGAGCAATCGAGGCGGGCTTCACCTCGATCATGTTCGACGGCTCGCACGATCCGATCGATGTAAATATTGCAAAGAGCAGGGAAATCATTGCGCTGTGCAGGGAAAAGGGCCTTTCGGTCGAATGCGAGGTCGGGTCGATCGGCGGCGAGGAGGACGGCGTGGTCGGCGCGGGCGAGATCGCCGACCCGCAGGAATGCAAACGGATCGCCGGCCTCGGCGTTACCATGCTCGCAGCGGGCATCGGCAATATTCATGGCCAATACCCTGCCAACTGGAAAGGACTTGATTTTGACGCGCTCGCAAAGATCCAGGCGCTGACCGATGGGGTGCCGCTGGTACTGCACGGCGGCACCGGCATCCCGGAAAAGATGATCAAAAAGGCGATTTCGCTGGGCGTGGCGAAGATCAACGTCAACACCGAATGCCAGCTTTCGTTTGCCGCGGCGACCCGCAGGTATATTGAGGCGGGCAAGGACCTTGTGGGCAAGGGCTTTGACCCGCGCAAGCTGCTTGCACCGGGAACCCAGGCAATCTGTGACACGATTCGGGAGAAAATGGAACTGTTCGGCTCAGCGGGGAAGGCCTGACTGTAAAATCCTATGTGCAACGGGCGGGATTCATGCTTTTGCAGGAATCCCGCCCGTTTTCTCTTGCTCATTCAAAATAAAAAAGCTCTTCAAACCGCTTCTCAAGCGCCACACATAAGAGCAGCGCGAGCTTTGCGCTCGGACAGAACTGTCCGTTTTCGATCGAGCTGATCGTTTGGCGGGAGACGCCGACCATTTCCGCCAGCCCCCCCTGGGAGATCCGCCTTTCCGCCCGGGCGACCCGCAGGCGGTTTTGCAAAACCAGTTTTTCTTCCATATCAGCCACCTGCGAACAGCCCGATGAGTGCCGCGGCGAGATTTGCAAGCGCGCAAAAGCCGCTGAGGATCGCGGTGGCGAGAAGCGCCGATTGTTTTTTGTGGCGATAGCGGCAGTACACTTCCGTTGCGGCGTACGCCCAGAAAAGCGCCTGCAGGTCGTGGGTCGGCTGCCCGGCGGCCAGCTTTGCGATCACCAGAGCGATGAACGTCACCAGAAAGGCGGATACACCGACGATTTTGGCGTGGTCGTCGATCCATTTTTCCCGTTCGTCCAGGTTGCTTTCGCGGCCGCGCTTCAGGATTTCTTCCCGGTCCATAGAGAGTCCTCTTTTCCTCATGTGTTTTACTGCAACTACAGTGTACAGCAAACTTTTCATATTGTCAAGTAAACTTGTCAATATGAAAAGAAAACTTTGCAATAAAAAGTTTACAATTTGTACTTGATTTTTGGGAAGAAGTGATTTACAATACAATTAGCACTCAATCATATAGAGTGCTAACAAGCTTTATTTGGTTAAAACATTCATTCATATACATGAGGAGGGATTTCACCTATGAACGCTCAGAAATTTACCCAGAAATCGCTCGAAGCCCTGCAGTCCGCGCAGGACCTCGCGGTCGAGTACCAGAACATGCAGATCGAGCAGCAGCACCTGCTCGACGCGCTGATCTCCCAGCAGGAAGGGCTCATCGGACAGATGCTCAAAAAAATGGGGACTGACGCCGCCGCGCTCGGACGGGAGGTCCGTGCCGAAATTGAGAAACTCCCCCGCGTCTCCGGACCCGGCCGGGAACAGGGCAAGATCTACATCTCCCAGGAGGTGGATCGCACGCTCGTCGCGGCCGAACGCCACGCCGAACGCATGAAGGATGAGTACGTCTCGGTCGAGCACGTCATGCTCGCGCTGCTCGAAAGCCCAAACAGCGCGCTCAAAGCGATCTTCCAACGGTTTTCGCTCACCAAGGACGGTTTCCTCAACGCACTCGTGAGCGTGCGCGGCAACACCCGCGTCACCTCGGACAGCCCGGAGGACACTTATGACGCGCTCAAAAAATACGGCTCTGACCTCGTCGAGCTGGCCCGCAACCAGAAACTTGACCCGGTTATCGGCCGTGACAACGAAATCCGCAACGTCATCCGTATCCTGTCCCGCAAGACCAAGAACAACCCGGTTCTGATCGGCGAGCCGGGCGTCGGCAAAACCGCCATCGCGGAAGGGCTTGCGCTGCGCATCGTGCGCGGGGACGTGCCGGAGAACCTCAAGGACCGCACCATTTTTTCGCTCGATATGGGCGCGCTGATCGCGGGGGCAAAGTTCCGCGGCGAGTTCGAGGAGCGCCTCAAGGCTGTGCTGCAGGAGATCAAAAAGAGCGAGGGCAAAATCATCCTGTTCATCGACGAGCTGCACACCATTGTCGGTGCGGGCAAGACCGAGGGCAGCATGGACGCCGGCAACCTTTTAAAGCCGATGCTCGCCCGCGGCGAATTGCACTGCATCGGCGCGACCACCCTGAACGAATACCGCCAGTACATCGAGAAGGATGCCGCGCTCGAACGCCGGTTCCAGCCGGTCATGGTGCCGGAGCCGACCGTGGAGGACACCATTTCGATCCTGCGAGGGCTCAAGGAGCGGTATGAGGTATTCCACGGCGTCAAGATCCAGGATCAGGCGCTCATTGCGGCGGCGACGCTCTCGAACCGCTACATCTCCGACCGGTTCCTGCCGGATAAGGCGATCGACCTGGTGGACGAGGCCTGCGCCATGATCCGCACCGAGATGGATTCGATGCCGAGCGAGCTCGACGATCTCTCGCGCAAGATCATGCAGCATGAGATTGAAGAGGCCGCGCTCAAGAAGGAGAAGGACCAGATTTCGCAGGAACATCTGAAAGAGATCCAGAAGGAGCTCGCTGAGATGCGCGAACGCTTCAAGGCGATGAAAGCGCGCTGGGAAAACGAAAAGAACGCCATCGGCAAGGTGCAGAAGCTGCGCGAGGAACTTGAACAGGTGAACGCCGACATCGAGAAGGCGGAACGCAGCTACGACCTCAATAAGGCCGCCGAGCTCAAATACGGCAAACTCCCCGCCCTGCAGAAGGAGCTGGAAGCCGAGGAGAAGCTCGCGGGCGAAGCCGAAAAGGACAGCACCCTTCTGCGAGACAAGGTCACCGAAGAGGAGATCGCGCGGATCGTCGGCCGCTGGACCGGCATTCCGGTCGCGAAGCTGATGGAAGGAGAGCGCGAGAAGCTGCTGGGCATGGAGAATATCCTGCATAAGCGGGTCATTGGCCAGGATGAGGCGGTGCGGACCGTTTCGGAAGCGATTCTGCGTTCGCGCGCGGGCATCCAGGACCAGCACCGCCCGATCGGATCATTTTTGTTCCTGGGCCCGACCGGCGTCGGCAAGACCGAGCTCGCGAAGGCTCTGGCGCAGGCGCTTTTCGACGACGAGAAGAACATCGTGCGCATCGACATGAGCGAATACATGGAGAAATACGCGGTCAGCCGCCTTATCGGTGCGCCTCCGGGATATGTCGGCTATGAGGAAGGCGGCCAGCTCACCGAAGCGGTGCGCCGCAAACCATATGCGGTTGTGCTGTTCGACGAGATCGAAAAAGCCCATCCGGACGTTTTCAATATCCTCTTACAGGTGCTCGACGACGGCCGTATCACCGACAGCCAGGGCCGCACGGTCGATTTCAAGAACACGATTATCATCCTGACCAGCAATCTTGGTTCCCCATATATTCTCGACGGTATTGATCAGAATGGGCAGATCACCGAGGAAGCCCGCAAACAGGTGGATGTGCTCTTAAAGCAGCAGTTCCGTCCGGAATTCCTCAACCGGCTCGACGAGATTGTGTTTTACAAACCGCTCACCCGGGCGGAGACCGGGCAGATTGTCGATCTGCTGATGGCCGGTCTGCAAAAACGCCTGGCGGACAAACAGCTCACTCTATCGATCACGCCGGCGGCAAAGGAGTTTGTGGTCGAGCACGGATACGACCCGGTTTATGGGGCGCGCCCGCTCAAACGGTTCCTCCAGCACAAGGTGGAAACGCTGCTTGCCCGCATGATCATTGCCGAGGATCTCGCGCCGAATACCCGCCTCGAGGTGGATGTCAGCGGTGGAGACCTTGTGATCCACATTGTAAAATAAGTCATCAAAAGGCCGCGTCCCATTTGGATGCGGCCTTTTTTTCGTCCTAGTGTAAAATCCTTGTAAAGTAGGTTGCGGGACGGGTGCGGTTCCGGTATAATGGATTTTGAAAATTTTTTTGCGCCGGCCTGCAATAAAACAGCCGGGCGGCGCATTAGGTAGATGAGAGGGTAAAGGATATGCTGTTGTTCGCCACCATCCAGACTGAAACAAAACCACCCGCGCTGACCGATGAGATGATGCTTCTGGTCGCGCAGGGCGATGGCGACGCATTCGCACGCCTTTATCATGCGACCCAGCAGGCGGTCTACTGTCTGCTGCTTTCGATTGTCAAAAACCACGCGCTCGCCGAGGACCTGATGCAGGACACCTATCTTTCGGTGAAGCGTTCGATCGGCTCCTACCAGCCGCGCGGCAAGCCGCTGGCATGGATTTTTACGGTTGCAAAGAACTTGGCTTATATGGAACTGCGCAAAAAGCGGGAAACCGCCGATTTTGCGGATTATGAAAATTTTCTAACGAAAGACGATACCGTTTCGAGCGTCGATAAACTGGTGCTGCAAAAGACGCTGGAAATTCTTGAGGACCGCGACCGGCAGATCGTGCTGCTGCACGCGGTGGCCGGGCTCAAGTTCCGGGAGGTCGCCGCACAGCTTGAAATGCCGATCGGTTCGGCGCTTTCAGCCTACAACCGGGCGATCAAAAAATTACAGAAAGCGATGAAGGAGGCGGGATACTGATGAAACGCAGTGAGATTGAAGCGTCGCTTCGGCGCGCGGTTTCGCCATCCCCAGATCTCCTGGATCGGATTTTGAAAGCGGACGCGGAAAACGGCGGCAATGTGGTGCGGTTTGAAAATATTCAGCCGCCCAAACGAAAAAGGCGTTTGGTGACCGCGGTCGGTTCGGCAGCGGCGGCGTTCCTGATTTGCCTGGGCGGGCTGACGGCGTTTGTCCCACGGGTCGACGCGCTCGTGAGCATCGATGTGAATCCTGGCGTCGAGCTTTCGATCGATGATAAGGAGAGGGTGATCAAGTGTGAGGCAGCGGGTGCCGATGCAGAAAAGGTGCTCGGCGGGATGGATCTGCGCAAGGTGCAGATCGACGTGGCGACCAACGCGATTATCGGCTCGATGTTTCAAAACGGCTATCTCAGCGCCGATAGAGCCGACAATGCAATCCTGATTTCGGTTGCAAATAAGGATGTACAGAAGGCCGAAGCGCTCCAGGAGCGGCTTGCCGGCATGGTGGATGGGATGCTGCGGGAAAGTAAAACGCAGGCGAGGGTCTACCGCCAGAGCGAAACGCTGGACAGCGGTCTTGAAGATTTGCAGAAGTTTGCCGACCGGTACAGCATCTCAATCGGCCGCGCGGATTTTATCCGGAAGTTGATCGCGAAGGACCCGTCGCTTACCGCCGAAGAGCTTGTCACGCTGCCGATTAAGGAATTGGCAAGGCTCATTTCCGAACGCGGCCTCAACATCAACGATATCGTGATCGTGGATGATGATGACTGGGATGACGACCTCGACGACAAGATCGAGGATACGATCGACGAACTGAACGACCGCAGCGGCGCGGATGACGACCGCGACGACTGGATCGAGGACACGGACGATAACGATGATCGGGACGACGATTGGGACGACGATTGGGACGATGACGATCGGGATGACGATGATTGGGACGACAACCAGGACGACGATGACCGTGAGAAATACGAACAAAAGAGCCGCCCTCAGAATGATGATGACGATGATGACGATGACGACGATGATGACGACGGCGACGACGATGATGACGACGGCGATGATGACAATGATGACGACTAAATGGAAAATCTGACACGATTTAATTTCATCAGGGTTTTGAATCCCTGGGACTGCTGCTGAAATACCGCCCTGAAAGACGATCAAAAGGCTTGCCGCAAAGAATGCGGCAAGCCTTTTGAATTTTGGGGATTAGTCGAGTTCGGCCACGCCGGTGTAAAGCTGGTAGTAACGCCCATGTTCCGCGATCAGGTCCTCGTGGTTGCCGCGTTCGATGATCTGGCCCTGCTCCATCACCATGATGGCGTTGGAGTTGCGCACGGTCGACAGACGGTGCGCGATCACAAAGGTGGTACGGCCTTTCATCAGCCGGTCGAGTCCATGTTCGATATGGCGCTCGGTGCGCGTATCAACCGAGCTGGTCGCCTCGTCGAGAATGAGCACCGGCGCGTCGGCTACTGCGGCGCGCGCAATGTTCAGAAGCTGGCGCTGTCCCTGGGAAAGGTTCGCGCCGTCGCCTTCGATCACCGTGTCATAGCCGTGCGGAAGGCGGGAGATAAACGAATGCGCGGAGGCCAGCTTCGCAGCGTCCTCAATCTCCTGATCGGTGGCGGCGGGCCGCCCGTAACGGATATTTTCCCGCACGGTTCCGGTGAAGAGGTGGGTGTCCTGCAGGACCACCGACATGGCACGGCGCAGGCTGTCTTTTTTGATCGCACGCAGATCGATCCCATCGATTGTGATGGTGCCGTGTTCAATATCATAAAAGCGGGTGAGCAGGTTGATAATGGTGGTTTTGCCCGCGCCGGTGGAGCCGACGAAGGCAATTTTCTGGCCGGGTTTCGCATAGAGCGAGATGTTCTTGAGAATCGTCTTTTCCGGGACGTAGCCAAAAGTCACATCGGAAAAGCGCACGTCTCCTGCGACCGGCACCCGGTCCGCGGGGGTCCCATCCTCGTGGTAGCGCTGCCAGAAATAGTCATGGCCAGCCTGCACAAGGTCAGCCGCATGCGGCGGATCAGGTTCTTCAGCGGGTTCCCGCATGACCTCATAAATCCGTTCAGCGCCCGCGATCGCGGTGATGACCGCGTTATACTGGCTGGAAGCCTCGGTGATCGGGCGGCCGAACTGGCGGGTGAGCTGCAGAAAGACGACCAGCGCGCCCACGCTCATGATGCCGAAGACCGACAATACGCCGCCGATGACCGCGACGAGCGCATAGTTGATGGTGGTGATGTTCATCATGACCGGCATCATGAGACCGGAATAGCTCTGCGCGGTGGTCGCCGCCTCCTGCAGTTCGCCGTTGAGGCGGTTGAATTCCTCCACCGCGTCTGGCTCATGGCAGAAGACCTTGACGACCTTCTGGCCGGTGATGATCTCCTCGACGTAGCCGTTGACCTTTCCGAGATTCGCCTGTTGGGCGATAAAGTACTTGCTGCTGCGCTTCATGAGCCGGCCCGCCACAAACAGCATCAGCGGCGCCATCGCAAGGGTGAGGATGGTGAGCGGGATGCTTTTCGAAAGCATGAGCCCCAGGATGCCCGCCAGGGTGATAACGCTCGAGAAGAGGGAGGTAAGCGAGTTCGAGAGCGCGTCATTGAGGGTGTCCACGTCGTTGGAAAAACGGCTCATCATCTCGCCGTGGGTATGGGTATCATAATAGCGCACCGAGAGCTCCTGCAGATGGTCAAAAAGTTCCCGGCGCAGGTCGTTGATGGACCCCTGGGTGACGTTCAGCATCAGTTTCGATTGCAGATAGCTTGCAGCCACCGAAACCAGATAGATACACAGTAGCGTGAGAACACCGGACGCGAGTCCCGCGTACCGCTGCGTGGCGGTAATTTCATGAACCGGCTGCAGGAAATTGTCGATGATGGGCTGGAGCATGGCGGTTCCGGCCAAGGAAGCGCCGATATTGAGAAACACCATGAAGCCCGCCAGGATGAGCAGGACCTTGCGGCGTTTCAGGTAACCCCAGACGAAGGCGATCGAAAGCTTAAAGTTTTTCGGCTTCTGCATGGCCGATTGTTTATGCGGTCCCGGCATTACGCAGTCGCCTCCTTTTCCTGCTGGGAGTAATAGATCTCCTGGTACTCCTCGTTATTTTTGAGCAGCTCGTCGTGCGTACCGATCGCACTGACCTTCCCATCCGAAAGGATGATGATCTTATCCGCGTCCTTCACCGACGAGATACGCTGCGCGATGATGAAGGTGGTGGTGTCCTTCAGTGTGGTGTCGAACGCCTGGCGGATGCGCTGTTCGGTTGCGGTGTCAACCGCGCTGGTACTGTCGTCGAGGATCAGGATCGGCGGTTTTTTGAGCATGGCGCGCGCGATACAGAGCCGCTGTTTCTGCCCGCCTGAGACATTTACGCCGCCCTGTTCGATCCAGGTGTCATAACCGTTCGGGAAAGATTCGATGAAGTCGTGCGCCTGAGCGGCCTTCGCGGCCTCGACAATCTCCTCATCGGTGGCGTGCGGGTTGCCCCAGCGCAGATTTTGTGCAATGGTGCCGGAGAAGAGGGTATTCTTCTGGAGTACCACGCCAATCTGGCTGCGCAGGGATTCGACAGTGTAGCCGCGCACGTCCTTCCCATCGATGCGCACTGCGCCTTCGGTTGCGTCGTAAAGCCGCGGGATGAGCTGCACGAGCGAGCTCTTGCCCGCGCCGGTGCCTCCAATGATCGCGATGACCTCGCCGGCCTTCGCGGTGAAGGAGATATCCTTCAGGATGTATTCTTCATGTTCCGCCGCATATTTGAACGAAACGTGGTCGAATTCCACGTCGCCGCGGATTTTTGGCGCGCTTTCAGCGTTTTCGCTGTCGGTGAGGTCGATCTCGGTTTCGAGCACCTCGCGGGCGCGCTTGAAGGAAGCGGACGCGCGGGAGAAGAGGATGAACATCATCGAAAGCATCATGAGGCTCATGAGGATCTGAAAGATGTAGTTGATGAAGGCGGTCATTTCGGCCACATTGAGGCTGCCCTCAATGACCTGACCGCCGCCGAACCAGATGACCGAGACGGCGGACATATTCATGATGAACATGAGCACCGGCATGTTGAAGATGACCACGTTCATCGCACGCAGAGAGGCTTCCATCAGCCTGTTGTTGGCGGTTTCAAACTTTTCCTTTTCGTAGTCCTGGCGGACGAAGGACTTGACGACGCGCACATTGGTGAGGTTTTCCTGCACGCTGCCGTTGAGCGCGTCGACCCGGCCCTGCATCTTGTCAAAAAGCGGCATGGCTTTGCGGATGATAAAGGCGAGCGAGAGCACGACCGCCGGGATGATAATGCAGAGGATCACGGCCAGTTCGGCGTTCATCCGGACCGCCATGATCATCGCGAAGATGAACATGAGCGGCGCGCGGATCATCAGCCTCAGCCCCATGATGGCGGAGTTCTGCATGAGGGTGACGTCGTTTGTGAGCCTTGTGGCGAGCGACGCGGTGGAGAAATCGTCGATGTTTTTAAACGAGAACTGCTGTACCTTTTCAAAAAGTCCCCGACGCAGGTTTGCCGCGAAGCCGACACCCGCGATTGCGGAATTGCGCGCGTTGCCGAAGCCCGCGACAATCGCGATGAGCGCGGTCAGGATCATGATGGCGCCGGTACCGAGGATATAGGGGATGTTGCCGCTTTGGATGCCCTTTCCGACGATATTCGACATCAAGGTGGGCTGTATCACTTCGCAGACGACGTCGAGCAGCATGAAGGCGACTGCGATGACAATCGGCTTCTTATAAGGGGAAAAATAGGAAAGAATTTTCCGCAAGATAGGGTCACTCCGTTTCGAGCTGATTTTTGTAGTCAATGAGATTTTGCTGCATTCTGGCAAAAAAATGCATAAGCTGGCCGCATTCCTCCTCGGTGAAGCCAGCGAATTTCTGGCGGGTTACATCCCGCAGCACGTCTTCCGACCAGCATGCGGCTTCCTGGCCCGCGGCGGTCAGCGCGATGCGGTTGGAACGCAGGTCGTTCGGATCGTGCATCTTCTGGATATAGCCGGATTTCTCCATCCGCTTGAGCGAAACCGCGATCGACGCGGGGGATACATTCAGGGTGCGCGCCAGCTCATTCTGGCTGCATGAGCCGAGCTTTTTGATCGTGCAGAGCAGGGGCGGCTGGCCAAAATGGATACTGTGATTGAAAAACAGTCGGGCAAGGCACTGTTTTTGCAGGGCATGCAGCGCCCAGTCCAAACGGATTGCATCGTTCACATCGCTCAAAAGACCATCTCCTTGACTTGCTTGTAAATAAAATTAGTTAGACGGCTAATTATTAGCCGTCTAACTAATTTTAGAGGAATTGTTAACCAAAGTCAACGTGAAAAGGGAATTGTTCACAAAAAATTCGCACTTAATTTTAGCAGTTTGCCCCATCAGAGATTGGATTTCTCAAATAAAATATGCAGTCGGGTCCACATACCGTCCGTTGCAGCGCAGCTCAAAATGCAGATGGTTTCCGGTGGCGTTTCCCGTGCGCCCGACGGTGGCGATCAACTGCCCCTGCTCCACCTTATCGCCGGCTTCGGCGGCAAGTTCGTCACACTGTGCGTAAAGGGTCTGGATGCCGTTCCCATGGTCGATGATCAGATAGTTCCCATAGCCGTACACGGAATATTTGCTCGTGAGGACGACCCCGTCCGCGGCCGCGCGGATCTCCGTCCCTTTTTCCGCCGCGAGGTCGATCCCCGTATGGCCGTGATAGGATTGGAACCCGGCGCTGACATATGCGTTGTCCACCGGTTTTTGCAGGCTGATGTCAAGTGCTTCACCGGTATAGATCCCGTCGTCCGGCGGCAGGGCCGTGTCCGCGCTGCCATCCCCGGTGAGCAGGTAGCTGCGCTGGACGAAATCCACCTCATAAACCTTATACGGCGCGCCGTCGAGCTGGATTTCGACCGTTTCGCGCCCTTTTCCGGCGAGCGCCGGTGACCACTGGTCTGCATCCTCCGGCTGGATCGTTTCAGCAGCCGTTTCTTTGCCGTTCTGGATTGCGGTAATCGAGATGGAAACAGCGCGGTTTTGCGGCAGCGGAACTGGCAGACGCAGTCGGGAGGTTTCCATCTCCAGCTTGGGATTGGTGCGGACGGCCAAAACCGAACCGTCGGTTTTGCCGATGAGTTCTACCACTGGCGCGGTGGTCAGCTGTAAAAGCAGGCTCTGGGCGGCGGGAAGGTCGGAGACCACGTCCAGGTCGGGCAGGACCATCGTGCCGGACGCGCCGTCGCCGCTGGTGAGCCGGATGGTGTCGCCCGCCGAAGCGCCAAGTTGGTCATAGAAGGTTTTGAGCGCAGGGATCGGATCGGATTGCTGGCCGGGTTCCCACGGCACGGCGGCGCGCACGAGGAAAATTCCGTCCCTGTCATAGAGGGTGATTTCCGTCCAGCAGGATTCCATTTCATGCAAGTCCACCGTGCAGAAGTTGATGGAGCCGCCCTGTAAATCCTTTTCGCGTAAGAATTCCTGATAGTTTCCGCCGGCGCGCCGGCCGGCGATTACCAACTCTATCCGCCAGCCCTTTTCAGCGCGGATTTTATCCGCGCCAGCGGGCAGGCCGTACCGGATAAGCCCCTGCTCGGTATCGAATTTGATCGAAGCCATCACCTGCCCAATCAATTCGTCGGGCAGTTCCTCCGATTTCGTTGAGACGGTGAAGACGGCGGTGGGACCGTCCGCTCCGCCGATGACGACTGCCTCTCCGTCCCTGTCCGCAAGCACGAAAGAGGAAACCGAAACACCGACAAATAGCAGCAGCGCGGCGGCGAAAACCCCGGCGCAGACAAGCAGACGGGTGGATTTTTGGCCGTCCATGATGCGGGAAAGCCGCTGTCGGAGCTGTTCCTTCTGCAGGCTGAAGGCGGAGGAAACCGGGGGCGCAAACCGTGTGTCGCCCATGATATTGAGGATGGCCATCCCGTAATTGCGGCGTTCCTCGCGTTCCATGCCGCGCACAAGCGATTCGTCGCAGGCGAGTTCGCAGAGAAGGTTTACCCGTTTCAGGACGATCCAGGCGAGCGGGTTGAACCAGTGCAGCGTGCAGACCACAAGTGCCGCCGCTTTATAAAAGAGATCGGCATGCCGGTAATGGGTCAGCTCGTGCAGAAAGACCAGCCGGTATTCCTGCGGACGAAGCGCCGTGTCAGGCAGGACAATGCGCGGTCGGAAAAGCCCCACAAGCATCGGGGAGGAAACCTTTCCGCAAAGAGAGAGCGGGATGCTGCGGCGAATTTGCAGCTCTTTTTTGCAGGCTGCGAAAAGGTTTTGGATTTCCGGTTCTTCGGCCGGCACGCAGGCTTTTTTCAGCTCCCGGTAAAAACGTGCGGCGGCGACGAGATATCTTATACCCAGCGCCGCGGTTCCGGCAAGCCAAATTGCCGCAAAAACCGTCTGCCAGGGGATGGCGGAAATCGCGGAGGCCTGCGCCGCTGCCGCAAAATCCGGGACGGCAAACGGAATGGCTGCGGTCCATTCGGGAACGGCCGCAGCGGTATGCGCGGCGGAGCGGACCGGCAGCGCAAACGGGATGAGGAAGAGCAGCAGCGCCGCTGCCCAGCTGTAGTAATTCCAACGGCAGGAGAATTTTCTGCGTGCGAACGGGGAAAACAGCAGCGCCAGAAGGGCGACCGCCGAACCGGCAAGGGTCAGGGGAAGGATTTTTTCAAAAAAGAATGCTGTCATCATTTCACCTCTCGCTGAGCCAGCGCTTGAGTTCCGCGACGTCGTCCGCTGTGAGGCCATCGGACTGGTAAAGCGCGGCCATCAGGCTCTGCACCGAACCGCCGTGGATTTCGTCGAGGAAACTGCGGGTTTCAGCGGCACGGTATTGGGCCTCGCTGACCGTCACGCTGTATAAATTCTGGTGCCCCTGCTTGCGTACAGTCAGGAACCCTTTTTCCGTCAGCCGGGTGAGGAAGGTGTTGACCGTTTGAATCTTCCAGCCGCGGCTTTCGCAGAAGGCGCCGACCAGCCCGCCTGCGGTGACAGGGCGGGCCCCACGCCAAATATGCTGCATGATTGCAAGCTCGGAATCGGAAAGTTTTTGCATGATCTCACCTCGCTGTTTTTATACTACGGCTTGTAGTGATTAAATATTACTACATCATGTAGTAAATGTCAAGCGAAATGTTCCAGCCGCACTGGAAGTTTCATAAATAATATGATAGAATAGCCGCAGAGCGGCTATTCTATCATATTATCCGATGGCCAATTATCCCACCGTACGCTTCGCGCTTGCGGTATCATAAAACGAAAATGCTTGAGGGGAGGGGATCGTGTGCCGGCAGGACCGCTGTTTTTTGACGGCGCGTTCGGAACCTACTATCTGCGCCTCACCGGGGACGAACGTCCGTGCGAGCTTGCAAACCGTACCGATGCGCAGACGGTGCGGAAAATTCATCGGGAGTACCTCGAAGCCGGTTCCAACGCTATCAAAACCAATACCTTCGCTGCCAATCCGTCGCTGGAAGCGGACCCGGAACGTCTTTATGCAGTGATCAAAGCGGGATGGGAAAATGCCTGTGCCGCCGCAAAACCCTATGGCGCGCGGGTGTTCGCGGATATCGGGGGGAGTGAGCTCGAAACCGCCGCCGCCGATTATGAACAGATTTCCGGGTGGTTTCTTTCGCTTGGCGCGAAGGATTTTCTATTTGAAACGCTCGCGGAATACGCTTTGATCGTTCCGGCGGTGGAGAAAATCAAAAAGGCCGCGCCGGATGCGTCGGTGTTTGTTTCATTTGCCGTTTCGCCGGACGGCTATACCCGGCGCGGCCTGCATTACCGCACGCTGCTGGGCGAGGCCTGGGAAAATGGGGGGATCGATGCGGCGGGCCTCAACTGCGTCTGCGGTCCCAGCCATATGCTGAAACTGGCCGGGTCGCTTGGGGGGTTCCCCAAGCCGTTTATCGCAATGCCAAACGCCGGATATCCTTCCGCGATAAACGGACGGGTGGTCTTTGAGGACAATGCGGACTATTTCGCTCAGAAGCTGGCGGAGCTCTATGAGACGGGTGCGGATATTCTGGGCGGCTGCTGCGGCTCCACGCCGCGGCATATCGCGCTTGCGTCCGAAAGGGTCCGGAGGGCCGAACGCCGGGAAAAAACGGTACAGCCGTCCGGACAACACGGCATCTCGGAAACACGGCGGAAAAATACCGACTTCCTCGCGCGAACCGACAAGGTGATCGCCGTTGAGCTTGACCCGCCCCTCGATTATGACTGTTCGTTTCTGCTTTCCGCGTCGGCGTCGCTCAAAGCGGATGGCGCGGACATGATCACGATTGCGGATTCGCCGCTTTCGCGTCCGCGCGCGGACAGCGTCATGATGGCGGCGCGGATCCGCCGCGAAGCCGGGATTGAGGTGCTGCCGCACATCACCTGCCGCGACCGCAACCAGAACGCGCTTAAGGCAAGCCTGCTCGGCGCGGCGTCCGAAGGGATTTCCAGAATACTGGCGCTCACCGGGGACCCGCCAATCCAGACAGGCGGGCGAAAGCCGGACGGGGTGTTCAGTTTTAATTCGTATGACCTCATTTCCTTCATTGAGAGCCTCAATGATGAACTATTCACCGAGAATCCGTTCCTGGTCGCGGGGGCGCTCAATGTCAACGCGGTGAATTTCCCAGCGGAGCTCGCGCGTGCCCAGCGCAAGGTGGCGCTGGGGGCGAAGATGCTCTTTTCCCAGCCGATCTTCAGCCGGGAGGCGGTTGAAAATTTCCGCGCGGCGCGCGCGGCGTTGGGATGCAAGCTGTTTGCGGGGATATTGCCGGTCGCGGGTTACCGCAACGCGGTCTTTCTGGCAAATGAGGTCTCCGGTATCGAGATACCGCCCGACGTGGTGGAACGTCTCAGAGACAAAACCCCTGAAGAGGCGGCGGAGATCTCGATAGCCTACAGCGCGGGGATCGCGCGGCAGATTTATGACGAAGCCGACGGTTTTTATATTATGACGCCGCTGCGCAGGGTGGCAATCGTGCGCGGCCTGATGCGGGAAATCAAAAAAATGGGGGAAACAGGAAGATGATTTTAATCGGAGAAAAACTCAATAGCTCGATCCCTGCGGCCTGTGAAGCGATGAACGCGCGGGATGAAGCTTCGATTGTGGCGCTGATCCGCCGTCAGGCGGACGCGGGCGCCCGGTTTCTCGATGTGAACACCGCGATCTGCGGGGAGGACGCGCTTGATCGGATGCTCTGGGTGATCGGGCTGATCAAGTCGCACTGCGACTGTGGAATTATGATTGACACGACTGATGAAGCGGTTATGTCCAGAGCGGTTGAAGCCGCCGCCGGACGGGAACTGATCCTTAATTCAGCAACAATTGACGAACGGTTCGGCTGGGTGACCGCGCTTGCCAGGGAAAGCGGGGCGGCGGTCGTAGGGCTTCCAATCGATGCGGACGGCATGCCGCATTCGCTTGAAGACAAATGTGGTAAGATCGACCTTCTGGTGAAAAAACTGCGGGAGGCCGGCTTTGCGGATGAAAAGATCTATGTCGACGTGTTGGTTGAGACACTTGCGACAGGCAGCGAAAGCGCGCGCAATACGATCGGCGCTGTCCGCCATGTGCGGGAACACTATCCCGATGTGAAAACCACCTGCGGGCTTTCAAACGTTTCGTTCGGCCTGCCACGCCGGGCGCTGGTGAATGCGGCGTTCCTTTCGGCGGCGGTGTTCACGGGACTTTCGAGCGCGATTATCGACCCGGCCAGCCCGGCTATGCGGGATGCGCTTGCAGCCGCGAATGTCGTGGCTGGATTGGACGACTACTGTATGGAGTATATCACCTATATCCGCAGCCAGGAAGCATGATCCGCTTCAATAAATATCCAATTCCGAAAGCAAAAGGAGAATGTAAATGCTCACTTTCAACCATTTCAATTTCAACGTCCTCGACCTCGAGCGCAGCCTCAAATTTTATGAGGAAGCGCTTGGCCTCAAACCGGTGCGTGAAAAAAACGCCGCAGACGGTTCGTTCAAAATTGTCTACCTGGGCGACGGACAGACCGGATTTACCCTGGAGCTGACCTGGCTGCGAGACCGTAAGGAGCCCTACAACCTGGGGGATCTCGAGTACCATCTGGCACTGATGGCGGACGACTTTGAAGCGGCCCGCCAAAAACATCGGGAGATGGATGTCATCTGCTTTGAAAATACCGGTATGGGAATCTATTTCATCAGCGACCCGGACGGCTACTGGATTGAAATTGTTCCGCGGAACATATGACGGTATGGCCGGCGCGCTCTGCTGTTTCGGCAGTTGGCCGGATGCGCCGGCAGAAAAAATATGAAAAGCGGCCCCGTTCCATAGGAGCGGGGCCGCTTTTAATCAATAGGTCAGTTGGGCAGGTGCGCAAATTCAGTGGTGGCATAAGCACGGGTCCAACCGTCCTTCTCCACGATATACACGCCCACGCCAATATGGGTGAAGTCCTCGCGCAGGATATTTTCATAGTGGGGCGGACTGTCCTTCCACTCGTTGAACCAGAAGGACGCGGACGTCGCGTAGTTGGCAGACGGGTCGTTATATTCGGTCGTGCAGAGGTTTTCACCGGCTGTGATGAAATCGATCGGCACATCCTCTTTGATGACAGTCGACCAGTCGTCACCGTTGGGCCGGGTGTGGGAAAATTTGCGGGCCTTGCAAAGCTCCCGGCTGCGAATTCGCGCCGCCGAACGCAGATCCTCATTGTATTCAAGTTCCTCCAGGCCGTTGTCCACGCGTTCCTTGTTGATTTTTTTGATGATGGCCGATTCGACCTTGCTGTAAAAATTTGAACCGGTGACCGCTTTGTTTTGGGATTTGGCTTCTTTTGCGGCGGCCTCGGCGGCAGCGGCTTCGGAAGCGGCCTTTGCGGCGGCCTCGGCGGCAGCGGCTTCGGAAGCGGCCTTTGCGGCAGCCTCGGCGGCAGCGGCTTCGGAAGCGGTCTTTGCAGCAGCCTCGGACGCAGCGGCTTTTTCGGCAGCCTCGGACGCGGCGATTTCCGAAGCGGAAAGCTCCGAGGAGGAAGCTTCGGGCGCGTTTGAAGGCTTTGGAGCGGAAGACGGTTCAGCGGCGGGCGCGCCGCAGCCGGACAGGGCGAGCAATATGGCAAGCAGGAATGCGATTTTTTTCATGGCAACGGCTCCTTTAAACAAGATTCAATTTAAGGGTAGCACAATCATATTTTCGATGCAAGGCATGGATGAAAAAATTTACGGAATGGTTAAGCTTCCGGGAATTTTATCCGTTGTATATAAAAGAAAACGGGGCATTTGCCCCGTTTTCTTTTCATTTATTAAGCATCAGTTTGGCGCATTTGTAAACATCGCCGCAGCCGAGAGTGATGACCAGGTCGCCCTCCCCGGCACGGCCCATCACGTAGTCGGCCATCTCCTGGAAGGTGGGGAACCACACAGAACCGGGAATTTTCTCCGCGAGCTGGCTGGTGTAAACGCCTTCGGTGTTCTTCTCGCGGCTGCCCATAATTTCGCTCATGACCACTTCGTCCGCGATCGAAAGCGCTTTGGCGAAATCGTCCATCAGGATTTTGGTCCGCGAGTAGGTGAATGGCTGAAAGACCGCCCAGACCTTTTGAAAGGGCATTTCCTTGGCGGCCTTGAGGGTGGCGGCGATCTCAGCCGGGTGATGCGCGTAGTCGTCCGCGATGGTCACGCCGCGCGGGCGGCCAAGAATTTCGAAGCGCCGCCCCGCGCCGTGAAATTCCGCGAGATGCGCGCGGATTTCCTCGAGCGGCGCGCCCGCCATCCGCGCGGCGGCGACCGCCGCTGCCGCATTCAGGACATTGTGGCGGCCGGGGATGTTGAGCGTAAAGGTTCCAAGGCTTTGGCCGCGCTCATAAAGGGTGAAAGTGGACTGCGCGCCGCGGCTCATGACGAGATCCGCCGGACGGTAGTCGTTTTTCTCGCCCCAGCCGAAGGTGACGATGGGCTTGCCGCAGACCCCTTCGACCGCTTTCATCGAATTTACGTCGTCGCCGTTCACGATGACGGCTTTTGTAGCCATTTGGGCGAACCGGTGGAAGGACTTGATGATGTTGTCGAGCGTTTTGAAGTATTCGAGGTGGTCGGCGTCGACGTTCAGAATGACTGCCACATCCGGGAAAAGCTGGAGAAAATGATCTTTGAATTCACAGGCTTCGCAGACCATGTGTTCCGATTTTCCCGTGCGGCCGCTGCCGCCGATGAGCGGGAGCTTTCCGCCGATAAAAACGGTCGGATCGAGCCCCGACTGCATAAGCACCTGGGTGAGCATGGCGGTGGTGGTGGTTTTGCCGTGGGTGCCGCAGACACAGATGCAGTTTTCATACAGGCTGGTGAGGTAGCCGAGCAGCTCGGCGCGCTCAACAAGCGGGACGCGGCTTTCCCGCGCGGCGATCAGTTCGGGGTTGTCGTCCATGATCGCGATGGTGTAGACGATGAGATCCGCGCCTTTGATGTTTTCCGCGCGCTGGCCAAGGAAAATTTCAATGCCCATGTCCCGCTCGAACGCGAGGGTGTCGGTTTCGTTGTTGTCGCTGCCGGTGATGTGATAGCCCTGCCCATGCAGGATCTGCACGATGGGGAACATGCCGGACCCGCCGATTCCGATAAAGTGGATATGCTTTGCATTTTTGAGGATCTTTCCATCAAACATGGTGTTTTCAACTCCAAAACAATTCAGATAACCTATTCCTATGTAGTATAGGCTGATTCTGTGAAAAATTCAAGCCCGTGGTCCGGCCTCAGTGTATATCTTTGCCAATCGTGCCAAATACTATCCTTGACAAACATTTAGGAGGAAATACAGCAATGAATATCACAGATATCAAAATCCGCCGCACCTATCAGGACAACCGCCTGCGCGCACTGGTCTCCATCACGGTCGATGGGGAACTCGCCGTCCACGACATCAAGGTGATCGAAGGCCCGGAGCGCCTCTTTGTGGCGATGCCCAGCCGCCGGGACGACAACGGCGTCTTTCGTGACATCGCCCATCCGATCACGACCGCCGCGCGCCGGCAGGTTGAAGACAGCATCCTCGCGGCATATCAGGAACATATGGCGGCCAAGCAGCAGGAAGATGCCGCTGTCGGACATGCGTCAGGAAACCATCCGGATGAACACGCCTCCGCGCAGTAAGCGCGGAGGATTTTTCTTTTTACTTCGGAAAATTTTCACAAGGATTTCACAAACAATCCCCGCTGATATGTTAAAATAATTTTCGTATGTTATCCCGGACAAAGCGAGGCGTTAAGATGCGGAAATTGTTGACCGCCCTGTTCACGGCGGCGTTTCTATGCTTGAATATCCCGGCCGCGGCCCTTGCCGCGCAGGGGACGGACGCGCGGGCTCAGAAGCCGTCGCCGCCGAGCCTCTATTCCGAGGCTGCCGTCCTGATGGACTGCGATACCGGCCAGGTGCTTTACGGAAAGCGGCAGACCGCCCGGATGCACCCGGCAAGCATCACGAAGATCATGACCCTGCTCATTGCAATGGAGGAAGGAAATCCGGCTGACGTGGTCACGATGACCGACGAAGGGGTCTGGTCGGTGCCGCGCAGCACCACACATATCGCGCTCACGCCGGGCGAGGAGATCACTTTTGAACAGCTTGAATACGCGATGATGGTTGAATCGGCCAATGACGCCGCCAATGGGATCGCGATTCATCTGGCGGGCTCGCTCGAGGCGTTCGCTCAAAAAATGAATCTGCGCGCGGAAAAAATCGGCGCGGTGAATACCCATTTCAATAACCCGAACGGCCTGCCGGAGAATAACCACTACACCTGCGCCTACGACATGGCGCTCATCACCCGGGAGGCAATGACGCACCCGGAGTTCCGGACGCTGGCCGGAACCCAGCATTATGAAATCCCTCCCACCAACAAACAGCCGGAAACCCGGAAACTCAATAACCGTCAGTATATGTTCACCCTGAATGACACCTACCCGGGCGCGTTCGCGGGAAAAACCGGCTGGAGCGAGGAATCGGGCAAAACACTGGTGACGCTGGCCGAACGGGATGGCGTGACCCTCATCTGCGTGGTGATGAAACCATCCGGTACGGTCGACGGGGAATTCAAGGATTCGACCGCGCTGCTTGACTATGGTTTTGACAATTTCCAAAAGGTGACCATCCCGCAGGAGCAGCTGCCCACGCGGGAAACGGAGGATGGCGTCTGGCAGTTGGGAAAGGACCTCGCCATCCTGCTTCCGGACGCGGTTTCGGCGGATTCACTTAAAATGGAGCTGGATGGCGAAAACATGCTGCAAATTACGGCGCCGGAATCGGTTAAAACATTCATGGACCCACAGGTCGCGTCGGTCCCGCTGACTTTTGTGAAGGCCCGGCCGGCTGCCGCGCCGGCAAGTGAGCCGGTACAGCCTGGGAAGAGCGGTCCGCCAAAGCTGCCCGCGTTCGTGAAGTGGACAGGCGCCGGACTGCTGGCGCTGGTACTGCTGCTGGTGCTTCTGCGTATGATAATACGCGGCCATTACGCAAAAAAACGCAGAAAACAGGAGGCTGCGCGCCAGAGACGGCAGATGCAGGCCCGCGAGCGTATTGCGGCGCGGCGGGCGCAGCAGCAGGTGATCGATGTGACGGTGGATAAGAAAAAACAAAACCGGATCACTGTGATCGATGAACGGGAGACCTGACAAAATCTTTGAAAATAAATCACCCATCATGTCAAACCCTCATAGGATGTAACAATGTACGGATACATTAAATTCCTATGGGGGTTGTCTTTATGATTCAATATAAAACCATAGCGGTGGTCGGCGGCGATCTGCGCCAGGCGCACATTGCGAACCGGCTGGCCGAACAGGGCAACCGGGTCTACGCCCTGCTGCTCGAAAACAATGCGACCCTTCGGCCGGAGCTTTCCTGTCCGGACGATCCGGCCGAAGTGCTTCCGGAGTGCGATGTGGTGATCTTTCCGCTGCCGCTCACCACTGACGAAGCCACTGTTAACGCGCCATTTTCCCAGAAGCGCGTTTTTGTAAAAGAATGCTTTGACTGCATCAGGCCCGGCGCTGCGGTTTTTGCCGGAAAAGTGAGCCCCGCCATGCAGGAGCTTGCCGCAAAAAAAGAAATGGCCCTGGCCGACTATCTCAAACGCGAGGAGCTCGCCGTTAAAAATGCGGTGATCACGGCGGAAGGCGCAATTGCTATTGCGATGGAAGAGATGCCGACCGCGCTGTTCGGCTCAAAATGCCTGATCACCGGCCATGGACGGATTTCCCGCGCGCTGATGCGCGTGCTCAATGCAATGGGCGCGCAGGTCACTGTCGCCGCAAGAAAATATGGGGATCTTGCCTGGATCGAAGCCGAGGGCTGCCATGCGATACATATCGCTTCGCTTGCCGAACATGTCGGCAGGGCGGATCTGGTATTCAATACGGTGCCCGCCTGTGTGCTCGGCCGCGAGATCCTGTCGAAACTGCGCAAGGACGCGCTCATTATCGACCTCGCCTCGAAACCCGGCGGGGTTGAATTTGATACGGCGCGGGAACTGGGGATCAAGACCGTTTGGGCGCTTTCGCTGCCCGGGAAATGCGCGCCGATATCCGCAGGGGACATCATCCTTGAAACGATCGGCAACTGCCTTGCGGAACAGGGGGTGCTCTGATGGAAAAGCTGAAATTGGGCTTTGCGCTGACCGGTTCCTTCTGTACCTGGGGGCATGTGCTGCCCCAGATGGAGAAGCTCGCGAAAACCTATGAGATAATGCCGATCATTTCCCCGATTTCCTGCGTGTCCGATAACCGCTTCGGCAAGGCGGATGAGTGGATTGAAAAGATTGAGAAGATCTGCGGCCGCCCAGTGATCCGCACGATCGAACAGGCCGAGCCGATCGGCCCCAAAAACCTGCTCGACGCGCTGGTGGTCGCGCCGTGCACTGGAAATACCCTCGGAAAGCTTGCGAACGGTATCACGGACACCTGTGTCTGCATGGCCTGCAAGGCAAGCCTGCGCAACGCGAATCCGCTGGTGATCGCGGTTTCCACAAACGACGCGCTCGGCGCGTCGGCACGCAACATCGCCACGCTTATGAATGCAAAGAATGTTTATTTCGTCCCGATGTCGCAGGACGATCCGCAGGGGAAGCCCACCTCGCTGGTGGCGCATTTTGATAAGATCGGGGAGACGGTCGAGGCATCGCTCTCCGGAAAACAGCTCCAGCCGCTCTACCTTTAAGAGCGCCTCCATATAAATCAGCAGCAGTGGCCGCCGTATGCATACGGCAGCCACTGCTGCTTTTTGGGGACAAATTAGTTGACTTGACAACTAATTTGTCCCCATGTACAATAGGAAGGAAAGAGAAAGGAAGCGGTTTTCTTGCAAAGCGATCAAACGGCCGACGAAAAATTTCTGCGTATGACCCAGACCCCCATCCCCCAATTGGTCTGCACCCTGGCAGTACCCACAATCATCAGCATGCTGATCACTTCGATCTATAATATGGCGGACACGTTTTTTGTCGGGCGCATCAGCACCACCGCGACCGGCGCGGTTGGCGTGGTTTTTTCGCTGATGGCGGTGATCCAGGCGCTGGGCTTTTTGTTCGGGCAGGGTTCGGGTAACTATATCTCCCGCAAACTTGGAGAACAGGAATTTGAGGAAGCTTCCCGCATGGCGGCGACCGGCTTTTTTTCCGCGCTCATCGCGGGCGGCGCGATGGCCCTGCTTGGAGAAATTTTTCTGGATCAGCTGGTGACGATGCTTGGCGCGACCCCAACCATCCTGCCGCTTGCGCGCGATTATGCGAAATATATCCTGCTTGGCGCGCCGTATATGGTTGCGTCGCTGGTACTCAATAATCAGCTGCGTTTCCAAGGCAGCGCAATGAATGCGATGGTGGGCATCACGGCGGGCGGGGTTCTGAATGTGGCGCTTGACCCGCTGTTTATCTTTGTGTTTGACATGGGGGTGGGCGGCGCGGCGCTCGCGACAGTCATCAGCCAGTTTGTGAGTTTCTGTATCCTGCTTTACGGCTGCACGCGCGGCGGAAATCTGCGCATTCATTGGAAAATGGTGACTTTCAAGTGGCACTTTTTCTCTGAAATCCTGCGTGGGGGCATGCCGTCGCTTTGGCGGCAGGGGCTGGCAAGTGTGGCGGCAATCTTTTTAAATCACGCGGCAGGCGCCTATGGGGACGCGGCCATTGCGGCGATGTCGATCGTCTCGCGGGTCAATATGTTTGCGTCATCCGCGCTGATTGGTTTCGGGCAGGGGTTTCAGCCGGTTTGCGGCTTCAATTACGGCGCGAAATACTATAACCGGGTGCGGGAAGCATTCTGGTTCTGTATGCGCGCCGCGGTCGGCGTATTGGTCTGTATTGCAGCCGCCGGTTTCATTTTCGCTCCGCAAGTGATTGCGCTGTTTCGCGGGGAGGACGCGCAGGTTGTTGCGGTCGGCGCGCTCGCACTGCGTCTGCAGTGTATCACCTTTCCATTGATGAGCTGGGTCATTCTCAACAATATGATGACCCAGACGATTGGCCAATCGGGCCGCGCCACATTGCTTTCAGTTTCGCGGCAGGGGCTCTTCTTCGTGCCCGCGGTTTTGATTCTGCCTCCGGTTGCCGGTGTTCTGGGAATTCAGATGGCGCAGCCGGTTTCAGATGTTTTCTGTTTCGCGCTTTCGGTGGTGATCGGGATCAGGGTCCTGCGGGAGCTGCGGGAAGCGCAGGAGGGGGGTGCCGATGCCTGATGGAACGGATCAACCGCGACCTTTCGATCCTCTACCGGTATGGGCAGCGTTTTTTTACCGGCCGCCTTGGGGAGCTTGACCTTGAGGTCGGACTGCTCCCGGTGCTGATGCAGGCGTATCAGTTCCCCGGCGTGACACAAGATCAGATTGCGGCGAACCGCGGGCTTGACAAGGGCGCGGTCGCGCGCGGCGTCAAAAAGCTGGAGGGAAAAGGGCTTGTACGCCGGGAAGTTGATCCGGCGGACCGCCGGATCAACCATATCTATACGACCGAAACAGCGCTCCGGCTGCGGCCCCGGGTGGAATCGGTGATTGACGAGCTGCATGAGATCCTGTACTGCGGGATGTCGCAGGAGGAGATTGTCCAGGCTGCATCGTTTGCCCGGCGGATGAAGGAGAATCTGTCCGCCCATTTTCAAAAGGCCGGGGAGGAAGCTCTAAAATAACGAGAGGCGCGGCTGGCCGCGCCTCTCGTTTTATTTATAATATTTGATGAGCGCCTGGGTACCGTCGTCCCCAAAGCCCTCCTCCTGCAGCTGCTGGTACATGCCCAGCACCACTTCTGCTACCGGCAGCGAAAGGCTCACGCCGTCCACGCCCTCCTTGGCGATGACAAGGTCCTTGATGTAATGCTTGATAAAAAAGCCCGGGGCGTAGTCGCCGGCCAGCATGCGCGGCGCGTTGTTGCTCATCTGCCAGCTTCCTGCCGCGCCGGTGCTGATTGCATCGAGCACGCCCTGCAGGTCGAGTCCGGCCGCTTTTGCGTAGGCGAGCGCCTCGCAAACCCCCGCGACCGCGCCAGCGATGGCGATCTGGTTGGCCATCTTGGTGTGCTGACCCGCGCCTGCCGCGCCCATATGGCGGATATTCTGCCCCATTGCGGAGAAGATCGGCATGCAGGTGTCGAAAGCCGCTTGATCACCGCCAACCATGATGGCGAGAGTCGCGTTTTTTGCCCCCACATCGCCGCCGGAAACCGGTGCGTCAAGTGCAAAAATGCCGCGCGCTTTGGCGGCTTCATAGATTTCGATGCTCAGCTTGGGGCTGGTGGTGGTCATATCGATCAGATAGGCGCCTGGCTTCGCGTTTGCGAGAATGCCATCCTCGTTAAAGTAAACCTGGTGTACATCCTTTGGATAGCCGACAATGGTGATGACCGCGTCCTGATCCTTTGCACACTGTCCGGGGGTATCCGCCCAGGCGGCTCCTTCGGCAATGAGCCCGTCGGCTTTCGATTTCGTGCGGTTGTAGACGGTAAGCGAAAAGCCTGCTTTCATCAGGTTGCGGGCCATGCTCTGGCCCATCACGCCGAGCCCGATAAATCCAATTTTCTTCATTGGGAAATCCTCCATTTCCATTTTTAAAATTCCATTTCTATTTTAGGCGCATCGAATCACAAAAGCAATAGTGCTGCTGTACGAAATGTGGTATACTGGGGACAGATTATGGGGAAAGCGGGGATAAAATCATGCAGTTTCATCCAACGGTTTACCGGTATCCTTCCCGGCGCAATGTTGTTTATGCCGGGAAAGGGATGGTTGCCACCGCCCAGCCGCTCGCCGCACAGGCGGGGCTGGAAGCGCTGCGCCGCGGCGGCAATGCAATTGACGCGGCCATTGCCGCCGCAACGGCGCTGGTTGTGGTGGAGGCCAGCTCCACGGGCATCGGCGGGGACGCGTTTGCACAGGTCTGGAGCGGGGGAAAGCTCTATGGGCTCAATGCCAGCGGCCCGGCGCCCCGTGCGATCAGCGCGGAGAAGCTGTGGGCAAAGGGGCACAAGGAGATGCCCAAATATGGTTTTGACGCGGTGACCGTTCCCGGCGCGCCGTCCGCATGGGCCGCGCTGAACGAACGCTTCGGCCGCCTGCCGCTGGAGACAGTGATGCAGCCCGCCGTTTCCTACGCGCGGGAGGGGCATCCGGTTTCAATTGCGAACGCCCGTGATTGGCAGGAGATGTACGCGCGCTACCAAAAGGATCTCAAAGGTGATGAATACCGCCATTGGTTCGAGGCTTTTTCGATCGACGGACACGCGCCGAAAGCGGGGGAAATCTTCCGCTGCAAGGAGCTGGGGGATTCGCTCGAATCGATCGCCAAGACCAAAGCGGAAAGCTTCTACCGCGGGGACCTGATGGAAAAGATCGTTGCTTTTTCCGACCGGTGCGGCGGATGGTTCGCGCCGCGCGACTTCACCGACTTCAAACCGGAATGGGTCGAACCGATCAGTGTCCACTACCGCGGTTACGACGTGCACGAGCTCCCGCCGAATGGACATGGGATTGCGGCGCTGATGGCGCTTAACATTTTGAACGGATTTGATCTTGGTGCGCACCGCGAAACCGCGGAAAGCTACCATCTCCAGCTCGAGGCGATGAAGCTTGCGTTTGTCGATGCGAAGCGCTACGTGACCGACGGAAGGCTCTTGTCGATACCGGTTTCGGATCTGCTGTCCGAAGAATATGCCGCCGAACGCCGCAAACTGATCGGCCGCGATGCGATCCTTCCGCAGGCGGGCAGGCCGCAGCCAGGCGGGACGGTCTACATTGCCGCTGCGGACAACGAAGGAAACATGGTTTCCTACATTCAGTCGAACTATATGTGCTGGGGGTCAGGCCTGGTCGTGCCGGGCACCGGCATCGCCTTGCATAACCGCGGGAACAATTTCTCGCTCGAGCCGGGCCATGACAACCTCATTGCAGGGGGCAAACGTCCGTACCATACGATCATCCCGGGATTTCTCTCCAAAGATGGGAAACCGGTGGGGCCGTTCGGCGTGATGGGCATGTTTATGCAGCCGCAGGGGCATGTGCAGGTGGTGGCCAATACGGTTGATTTCGCAATGAACCCGCAGGACGCGCTGAATGCCCCGCGCTGGCAGTGGATCGAAGGAAAGACAGTTTATCTCGAGCGGGAGGTTCCCGCCCATATCGCCCAGGAGCTTGCAGACCGCGGACATAAAATTGTAATTCTGAACGACAACGATTGTATGGGAAAAGGTGAAATCATCTGGCGGATGGAAAACGGCGTGCTCTGCGGCGGCGCGGAGCCGCGCGCGGACGGCACGGTCGCCGCGTGGTGAAAACAGAAGAAAGCAGCGCGTCCGCGTGCGGACGCGCTGCTTTCTTCTGTTTTTTACTTTTGATGCTGCCGGAGCAGCTCGGCATAGGCGGAAAGATCATCCGGGATATGGACCATTTTGCCGGTCCAGGCCGACTGGACCATGGCGCAGGACATACGCAGGCTGCCAAGGCCGTCTTCGCCGCGTGCGATGAGCGGTTCGCCGCGCAGGATCGCGGACGAGAAATTTTCCAGTATCCCCGCGCGCCAGGAGGCGGTGCCTTCCACTGGGATTTCGCGGACTGTGCAGGGTACCTTCTGATCGTACGGCTTGCGGTCGAGCTTGCGGTATTCCGGCTCTGGGCACTCCGCCTGGTAGAGATGGATTTTTCCATCTTCAAAAACCAGTTTTCCGTTGTCGGCGGCGATTTCCAGCCGGTTGGTGCCGGGCAGCTCGCCGGTTGAGGTGATCAGTGTGCCGGTCACACCGGAATTGTATTCCATATAGGCGGTGACGTCGTCTTCCGTCTCGATTGGATGATATTTGCCGAAACTGCAAAAGGCCTGGATGCGGTCGGGCACGCCGAACATCCATTGCCACAGATCGAGGGTGTGGGAACACTGGTTGATCAGTACGCCGCCGCCTTCGCCCTTCCAGCTTGCACGCCAGCTGCTGGAAGCGTAGTACGGGTCGCAGCGGTACCAGTCGGTGATGGTCCAGCCGATCCGCTTCAGCCGGCCAAGCTGTCCGCCCTGTACCAGCTCGCGCAGTTTTTGATAAACTGGTTCTGTGCGGATATTAAACATGATTCCAAACACCTTGCCGGACTGCGCTGCCGCGCGGTTCATTTCCTCAACGCTTTGCGGGTCGATACCGGCGGGTTTTTCCACCATCACATGCAGGCCGTTTTT
Source organism: Anaerotruncus rubiinfantis (assembly GCF_900078395.1). NCBI lineage: Bacteria > Bacillati > Bacillota > Clostridia > Eubacteriales > Oscillospiraceae > Anaerotruncus > Anaerotruncus rubiinfantis. The sequence goes on from NZ_FKLA01000009.1 coordinate 1,258,196, forward strand.
GAAAGCAGCAATCACCTGCTCCGGGTGGAATTTGTGCGGTGTCGCGATGATAACCGCGTCAATAAGTCCGGAACGGAACATTTCATGATAGTCGGTGAAAAAGGGAAGATCGCATCCGAAAGCCTCCCGGCAGCGCGGCAGACAGCTGTCGCTGCGGCTGCTGATGGCCGTGAGAATGCCGTCCGGGACACTTCCGTCTAAAAGAGATTTTCCATGGATCAAACCGATAACGCCCATACCGACAATTCCAAATCTGACTTTCTCCAAGCTGTTGCGCCTCTTTTCGTTAGGATTTTATATAGTATAGCATAATCGCGCGGTGGTTCCTAGTCTGGAATTTGCCAGCGGTGGATTTTGATGACAGACTGGCTGGCACGGAATGATGCAGAAATCCCCACCCGGATTGGAGTGGAGATTTCTTCTTGCGGGATGCATGATTTTCAAAAAAAATTGCCACTTTTCTGGTGAAAGCCATGAAAGGGGAACTGGATATGAAATGGCAGAAACTTTGGATTTATCCGCTTTGCCTGTCGATGCTGCTGACAGCCTGCGCGCCCGCGCCGGTTTCGTCCAGCGAGCCGCAGCAGGCGGTGAATAGCGGGGAAGCGTCAGAACCGGCGGCGCCCGCGCCATCCGGCGCGTCCGCCGCTTCGTCTTCCGAACCCGGATCGCAAAAGACCGAAAAACTGCCCGCTGCGGTGGGCGGCGTGCTTGACGCGCAGGGTGTCGGCGCGGTGAACGGATTTGGCTTCCGGCTGTATGAACAGCTTTATAAGGAGGATGAAAACACCTTCCTGTCGCCGGTGAGCATCTATCTTGCATTCGGGATGCTGCAAAACGGCGCGGCAGGGGAAAGCGCCGAACAGCTCGGGAGCCTGCTTGGACAACAGGATACCGCCGTGCTGAACGCATTCTGCCAGCAGCTGCAAAAACAGCTCCTGGAGGAACGCGGGGAGACCGATATGCGGCTTTCCAATTCGCTTTGGATGCGGGAGAGCGCCGCTAAGGATATCCGGCAGGAGTTTGTGGACGCCGTGCAGTCGGCTTTCAGCGCACATGTGGAAGCGCTCGATTTTGACAGTGCCGAGGCTGCCGGGAAGATCAACAACTGGATCAAAAGCAATACCAACGGCCTGATTGAAAAGCTGATTGAAGGGGAAATTGATCCGAACACGGTTATGTATCTGGTCAACACGATCTATTTCAAAGCGCAGTGGGAGGATGCCTTCGATCCCGGCCGTACGCGGGAACAGGATTTCCATGCGCCGTCCGGGGATATCAAGGTGCAGATGATGCGGCGCGAGGCAAACTTTGATTATCTGGAAAACGACCAGTATCAGGCAATCCGGCTGCCATATAAGGATGGAAAGACTTCTATGATTGTCCTGCTGCCGCGGGAGGGTGAAACGAATTTTCTCAAGACGGTAAACGCCGGGCTCATCGAAAGTGTGCTTGCGGATCTCGTATCGCGTAAGGTGTTCTTCGAGATGCCGAAGATGGATCTGCAGTATGGCACCAGCCTGATCGATGCGATGAAGGCGCTGGGTGTGACCGACGTGTTCGGGGAAAACGCGGATTTGAGTGGTATCACCGGCGACCAGAGCCTCTATGTGAGCAGCGCGGTCCATAAGACGGCGCTTAAGGTCGATGAGGAGGGCACCGAGGCCGCCGGCATGACCGGGCTTGGGATCGCTGGCAAATCGATGGCGCTCGATCAGACCGTAATGGTCTGCGACCGCCCGTTTTACGCCGCGATTGTGGACAATGAAACCGGGCTCATCCTATTCGGCGGGGCAATTATGAGTCCATAAAAACAAAGTGAAAATACCGTCCGGCGATTTTGCCGGACGGTATTTTTGTGCTATGATATTTGCAGCTGTTTTGATGGAAAGGGGGAAACGCCATGCGGCTTTTTATCGCGGTGAATCTGTCCGGGGAGGCTGGGGAACAGTTCTGCCGGACAATCGGGCATTTGCGCAAACTGGCTGTGCGCGGCAGCTTTACCCGGCGGGAAAACCTGCATCTGACCCTTGCGTTCCTTGGAGAAACCGCAGAGGTGGATACGGCCAAAGCGATCCTGGATGCGGTGGGGCGATTTGGACCGATTCCGCTTGTCTTTTGCGGGATTGGGAGCTTTTCCGGACGCGGATCGGAAAAACTCTACTGGGCCGGGGTGGAAAAATCGAGCCCTTTGTATGATTTGCAGGCAGAGCTCTGCAAAAATTTGCGGGAGGCGGGCTTTGCGCTCGAGAGCAGGCCCTTTTGTCCGCATATCACCCTCGGCAGAGAGGTGATTCTCGCGCCAGGCGTCGATGCAAAAAGGCTGGAAAGGCTTATGGAGCCGGTTGCCATGCAAGCGGAGCGGGTCAGCCTGATGCGTTCCGACCGGGTTGGAGGGGAAATTGCCTATACGCCTGTTTACGAGCGGCTGCTTTGATGCGGTACAGTCCGGATGAGGCAATTTCAACAGAATATCCGGCGATACGCCGCGCAGATTCTCCGCGCGGCGTATCGGATTTCCATGTCCGGATATGGTACAATATCCGCAGGGACAAGAGGCGGGGCCGTTGGCCGCGCGGCTTGGCGCTCCGCTGCGGTCCAATCTTGTTGGAAAGCCATTTGCGGCCGGGATGGGAAGCTTCCATCCCCATTTTAGAGGAAATCGGAGGATCGGTATGATCAAGTTAATTGCCAGTGATCTGGATGGTACGCTTTTGCAGAACGGCGCGCAGAAGCTGAATCCGGAAGTTTTCCCGCTTATCCGGGAGCTGCGCCGCAAAGGGATCGTCTTTGCCGCGGCAAGCGGCAGACAGTATCCGAATCTGCGCAGGCTGTTTTCACCGGTGTGGCAGGATATGATTTTTCTGGCGGAGAACGGTGCGCTGATGATGCAGCACGGGGAAGTGATCGCATCGTATCCCGTCGCGCGGGAAACCGGCCTTGCGATTATCCGGGACATCGAAACCTATGGACGCTGCGAGGTGCTGCTTTCGGGAAAACACACCTCCTATCTGCACACAAGATCCAAAGATTTGGCCGCCGCGCTGCTCTATGACACCCGCAACGCTGTGACGATTGTGGATGATTTTGCGCAGGTGGACGAACCTTTCCTGAAAATTTCAGCATTCGATCCGGAAGGTATCGAACATGCGGCGGCGCATTTCCAGGAGAGATGGGGCGGCGTGGTTTCGGCGGCTGTTTCGGGCGAGGAATGGATGGATTTCACGGTTGCCAACAAAGGTGGGGCCATCCGGCTTTTGCAGCAGAAATTCGGCTTTCAAAAGGCGGAAATGATGGCTTTTGGAGACAATTACAACGACCTGCAGATGCTGGAGGCTGTTGGGCATGGCTATATCATGGAGAACGCAGCCGAACCGCTCAGGGAGCGCTTTCCGCTGCATGCCAAACGTGTGGAGGATACACTGGCAGCCTTCCTGGAGGGAAGGCTGTTATAAAAAAGGCGGCTGCTGGGCAGCCGCCTTTTTTATAGTTCCTCGCGGAAAAGCCTCTTTTTCCAGATCCCGCTTGCATAAAAAGCATACGAAAGCGCTGCCGCAATCGTCCAGCCGACCGGCCAGGCGATCCAGATGCCGACGGAGCCAAGCCGCGCGGCCAGCACAAAGGCCAGCACCACCCGTAAAATGAGATCGGAAAAGGTGGCGATCATAAAGGGCGCCATTGCGCCGGAGCCGCGCAGGACGCCATCTGCGATGAGTTTGACTGAAACGACAAAATAAAATGGTGAAACTACGCGCAGGAAGGCGGAACCCGCCGCAATCACGTCGGTATTCTCGGCATCGAGGAAAATACCCATCATTTGTCCGCTGAATACAAAAAAAGCCGCGAAGAAACAGCTTACCACGCACAGTACCATAATGAGCCCGGCTGTGAAGCCACGGCCAATCCGATCGAGTTTTCCGGCGCCGATGTTCTGCGCCGTGAAGCTGGAAAGCCCGTTTGCGAGGGTGGTGAAAGAGGTGATTGCAAAAGTGTTGAGCTTGCCCGCAGCCGAGAAGCCCGCGACCACTGCCGCGCCGAAGGTGTTCACCAGCCCCTGCACAAACAGGTTGCCGACTGAGATAAAGCTCTGTTGCAAAATGCTCGGCACGGCAATGACCGCGACACGTCCAAGCATCGGGAAAGAAAACCGTTCAACCGCGCCCCCGGAGGGGACCGCCCGCAGCCGGAAAACGAGCGCCGCGAGCGCTGAGGCCGATGAAATCCCCTGTGCCAGAAAGGTGGCCCATGCCACGCCTGCCACCCCAAATTTAAAAACGATCACAAAAACAAGGTCGAGCAGGATATTGCCGAGTGACGAGGCGATCAGGAAATATAACGGGGTGCGGGAGTCGCCGAGCGCGGTGAAGATTCCGGTGCAGATATTATAGAGAAACAGGAAGAGAAGCCCGCCGGTATAGATGCGCAGATAGAGCTCCGCGTCTGAAAAGATCTCCTGTGGGGTATGCAGGAGCCGCATCAGCGGGCCGCAGAACCAAAATCCCGACAGGGTGAGCAGAAAACTGAGCGCCGCGCTCGCAATAAGAGAAGTGCTGACGGCGGTTTTCATCTTGCTGAAATCCTTTGCGCCGAACAACTGTGAGATCACGACCGAGCAGCCGATATTGGAACCGGTCGCAACCGCCATGAAGATCATTGTGACCGGAAAGGAGGCTCCAACCGCGGCGAGCGCGTCCATGCCGACATACTGCCCGGCGACGATGCTGTCCACAATGTTATAGAGCTGCTGGAAGACCACGCTCAGCAGCATGGGGATGGAAAACCGCCAGAGAATTTTGGCGGGGGAACCTTCGGTCATATCGGTGAGCATTTCCGAACCTTCTTTACAATTAAATCCCGAACCATTATACTACGATGGAACCGGTTGGAAAAGCTTTTTGGCGTAAAAATGCACGGGGTAATTGACGGAATTTTCACATTGTCGTACAATGGAATAGAAATCAATCCAGGAGGTTCCTTATGAAACTGATGATTGCGTCCGACATTCATGGATCGCTCTATTATTGTGAAAAGATGATCGCATGCTGGAAAACAGAACGGCCCGAAAAACTGATTCTGCTCGGGGATTTGCTCTATCATGGGCCGCGTAACGATCTTCCGCGCGACTATAATCCCAAGGCGGTGATTGCGCTGTTAAACGGTATGAAGGACGAGCTGCTCTGCGTGCGCGGCAACTGTGAGGCCGAGGTCGACCAGATGGTGCTGGATTTCCCGGTTATGGCGGAATATATGGCGCTTTGGCTCGACGGACGGATGGTTTTTGCCACCCACGGACATCATTTCAACAAAGGGGCGCTTCCTCCGCTCAAAAGGGGCGACATCCTGCTGCATGGCCATACCCATGTGCAGGCGATGGAAGCGGTTGGGGACTATGTTTACCTGAACCCCGGTTCGGTCGCGATTCCGAAGGAGGGAAACGCCCACAGCTATATGACCTATGAGGACGGCTTGTTCACCATCAAGGATCTCAGCGGGAACGAGATCAGGAACTATAGCATCCGCTGACAGAAAGCGGACGATCAAAAAAGGCGGTGATGGAAATGGTCGCTTCCGAGCGGCGTGAAAAAATCAAAGAACTTCTGATGGCGGCGGGCCAGCCCGTCAGCGCAAGTGTACTTGCAAAGCAGATGGGTGTCAGCCGGCAGATCATCGTGGGGGATATCGCGCTCCTGCGCGCTTCCAATTTGACAATATCTGCCACCCCGCGCGGCTATATCCTTGCGCAGCAATCCGAACGGGAGCGTTGTTATACGGTCGCCTGCAAACATGGACAGGACCAGATTGCGCAGGAGCTGTACGCGGTGGTCGATAACGGCGGCGGTGTTATCGACGTGGTGGTCGAACATGCGGTCTACGGCCAGATTTCCGGCCAGCTGCACGTTTTTTCCCGCTACGACGCGGACTCCTTTCTGAGAAAGCTGCGCGCGAGCAGCGGTACGCCGCTTTCCGCATTGACCGGCGGCGTGCACCTGCACACCATCTCCTGCCCGGATCAGGAAACTTTCCGCCGCATCTGCGCGGCGCTCGCGGAAAAAGGCATCCTGTTTGAAAATTCTATACACTGAATCCCAAAGCGATTTTTTCGCGTATAAAAGGAGCGTCCCATCAGGGACGCTCCTTTGTAATCTGCGGATTACTTTTCAGGTTCCGCGGCGGCTTTTTTAGCCGGTGCTTTCGCGGCCCTTTTTGCAGCGGGTTTTTCCGCCTTTGCAGAGGTTTGCGCTTTGGTGGCGGGCTTTTTCGTAGCGGGCTTTTTCGCAGCCGGTTTCTTGTCAGCGGGTTTTTCTGATTTTTCGGCGGTTTTTTTAGCGGGCTTTTCGGCAGCCGGAGCCGGTTCGATCGTCCACTGCTGATTCATGCCGTCCACGTCGTCCCAAATCTGGATGTTCGCGCCGTATGCGGCGACCATTGCCACAATGTCAAGGCAACGCCCGGATTTTTTTGATTTGATGCGGACATAACCGTCGAGATCGTGTTCCAGATACCACTGCTGGGTATCGGTGGGCAGATCCTCCCACTGGTGGACCCAGGAGCCGCACTCGGTGCCGCCGTAGACGACGTCCAACGCCTTCCCGGAAAGTTTGTTAATCAGCTTGAAGGATGACTCGCCGCCGATGGCCTGCCATTGCTGCGCGTCGCTGCCGTCCTTATCCTGCAGCTGCACCAGGGCGCCGTTTTCCAAGCTCGCGTTTTCAATCCCAAGGGCCTTTTTGTTCACACGGGAAAGGATCAGGTAATACTGGTTTTTCTTGAAAGCCATCCTGTTCACACTCCTTAAGCAGTTGGTAGTTAATTTGCATATTTAAATTATACCCGCTCTGTTTAGATTGTCAAACGATTCCTGAAATTTACAGAGGATTCACCGACTTGGACAAACAGCAACGCATTTTATTAGTGGAATCACACAATTAAAATGGAAATATATTGAAAATAAAGGGAATTGACCAAACAGGCCAAGGAGAGTAAAATGGGAGCGTCAAAAAATAAAGCGGTGAGGTGACTGATTTGGACCCGATTGAACAGCGGATTCTTACGATTATCGATGAAAAAACGCCGGAACTGTATCGGTTTGCAAATGATATTTATTCCCGCGGGGAGCCCGGCTTCCGGGAATTTTGTACTGCTGGAAAAATTGCGCGGCAGTTTAGGGCGCTTGGCCTGCCGGTAGCGGAAGGGTTGGCGGTCACCGGCGTGAAGGCGCGGCTTGGCAGCGGCAGGGGTCCGACAGCGGCGGTCATCAGCGAGCTGGATGGGATCCGCTGCGCGGAGCATCCCTTTGCGAATCCGGAAAACGGTGTGTCGCATGCCTGCGGGCATCATGCGCAGATGACCGCGATGCTTGGCGCGGCGATGGCGCTTACCGACCCAGAGGTGCGCGAAGCGCTTGACGGCGACGCAGTCTTTTTCGCGGTGCCCGCGGAGGAGCATGTCGACGCTCCTATACGCCGGGAGCTGCGCGAGGCCGGGAAGATCCGTTTTAACGGCGGCAAGAGCGAGCTGATCCGGATTGGCGCGTTTGACGATGTGGATGTGGCGCTTACCACCCATGTTCATATGGTCGAATGCGGCAGTGATCTGTTGCTTGGAAATCTTTCCTGCAATGGTTTTGTTGCAAAGACGGTCGTTTTGCATGGCAAGGCGGCGCACGCGGCGAATGCGCCGCATCTCGCTGTAAACGCGCTCAATGCAGCCAGTTTGGGGCTTTCCGCCATCGGGATGCTGCGGGAAACCTTTCGGGAGCAGGATTATGTCCGTGTGCATCCGATCATCACGAAAGGCGGAAGCGCAGTCAATGTCGTGCCGGACGAGGTACGGTTGGAGATGCAGGTGCGCGCGAAGACGCTTGGCGCGATGCGCGCGGCAAGCGAAAAGGTCGACCGGGCATTCACCGGCGCGGCGTATGCGATCGGTGCGACTGCCGAAATTCTGGACGAACAGGGGTATCTGCCGATCATCGCGCGGGAGGCGGACGAGGTCCTTTTGAAATCGGCCGCGCTGCTCGAGGACGTGAGCTGGGAGCCGGTGGATATCATCCGCCACAACACCGCATCCACCGATGTGGGCGACCTGACGCATCTGCTGCCGGTCGTGAACTTCACCCACGGCGGATTTTCCGGATCATTGCACAGCCAGGATTTCACCATTACCGACGAATATAAAGCCCTGGCCGTTCCGGCCAAGCTGATGGCGCTTACCGTTTATCAGCTGCTCCGGGACGGCGGAAAGGAAGCCCGCCGAATCAAAGCGGAGTTCCAGCCGGTGTTTACAAAGGAAAGCTATACGGCTTATGTGGAAGGACTCGACAAAAAATAATAGAAAAACAGCCGCAAAAACGGCTGTTTTTTTGCTTATTGGCCGTTGGCCGGTATATTAAAATGACTTACGGCGAAACCGCAGGCCTTCGCGAAGACCGTTTTCATGCGCCTGCCGGGCGGCTTCACCGGGTGCGCGGTGCGCGGCGTCCTGCCGGAAGTATTCTTCGAGCTGCCGCTTGTCCTCCAGGATGAGCCCGTCCTCACCGGCGAGCGATTCGATGTGATGCCGGAATTCGTGGCGCAGTGTTTTACGCAGCTCGCGCTTGAGCGCCAGTGGGGCGAGATGGCCGAATACCCGTTCAAACGAGCCATAATAAAGAAAGACCGCCCGGCCGAGGAACCCGCCCGAATGGTACTCCCCAAGGATATAGAGATCATCGGCGCGGGCTGCCGGATTCGGTTTTGCCTCGGGCAGCAGGCTTACGCCGCCGTTGAGCTCGGCAAAAAAAGGCTCCGGCAGTTCATCAAGCAGTTCAGAAAGCATCTCCTGCATTTCGTCGATCGAAATCATCGCGGCCTCCTTGCGGTTTTGATGTTCCCAGCATAGCATGTTTGTGGCTTTGACGCAACTGCGGCTTGACAGAAAATACTTCCATGATATAATGAATCTGTATCAAATGAGACAGTTTTGGGGAGGAGTGCCTTGTGTCGCTGACAAACCGGCAAAAACAGCTGCTGCTCGGCAGTTTCCTGTTTGAGCAGATCCCCCCGCAGCTGGTGGAGGGATTCCTTGACGAGCTGCATGCCGAAAGCTTTGCGGCTGGCGCAGAAATCTATACAGCCAGCGCGTTCGCCCGCTCGGTGGGGTTCGTTACCAAAGGCGCGGCGGTTGTTCACAATGCGTCTGGCGTGCTGCTCAACACACTTGACGCCGGAAACTGCTTTGGAGTGGCGGCGCTTTTCTCGCCGGAAGAGGACTATATCGCAACGGTTTCAGCCAAAACGGCGGCACAGGTTGTTTTCATCACCGACCGGCAGCTGACCGGACTTTTTGCAGAGTTTCCGCAGACAGCGGTCAACTACATCGCGTTTCTTTCCTGCCGTATCCGGTTCCTCAATCGTAAGATTGAGCGTTTTACCGCGCCGAGCGCGCTGGAGGCCCTGCGCTTTTACCTGCTGGAGAATGAACAGGAAGGCACGGTGGTCGTTTCTCAGGGTTATGCACAGCTCGCCCGCCAGCTCAACATCGGCCGCGCTTCGCTTTACCGGAGCCTCGACGTGCTGGAGAAACGGGGGATTATCCGCCGCGCTGAGAAGACGGTTGCGGTTCGCATCCCGGCAGCCCTGAAACATCCATTCTGACAAAAATAATTTCCAATTGCATAAGGAGGACCTGTCCTATGAAAAAACGATCCGTCATTTTGCTGGCGCTCGCATTGACCCTTTCCTTTGCCGCCTGCGGCCAGGCAAAAGCCCCGTCTTCTTCCGTCATGCCTGAGAGTGCGCCCGCTTCCTCTGGAACAGCTGAGCCGGCTTCTGCCGAACCTGCCCTATCCGAAGCTCCCGCTCCGGCAGGACCCGTATTCACCATCCCCACCGACGATGTGGAGGTGCGCGTTGCGGCGCTCAAGGGCCCGACCGCGATCGGTATGGTCAAGCTGATGGAGGAAGCTGACGGCGAAGACCTTTCAAACTACAAATTCACGATGGCGGGCGCGCCGGATGAGATCGTCGGAAAAATCATCCAAGGAGAATTTGACATCGCTGCCGTGCCCACCAACCTTGCCGCAACCCTTTATAACAAGACCGAGGGCAAAGTGAAGCTCGCGGCGCTCAATACAATGGGAATCCTGTATGTTGTGGAAAACGGCGATACCATCCAGTCGATCGCCGACCTTGCCGGCAAGACGGTCTATTCGACCGGAAAAGGTTCCGTGCCGGAATTTGCGTTCAACTATATCCTTGCGCAGAACGATATCCTCGGGGAGGTAACCGTCGAATACAAGTCCGAGCACACCGAGCTTGCAAACCTGCTCGCGGCGGGCCAGGCGGATCTGGCGGTACTGCCGCAGCCGTTTGTCACCACCGTCACCATGCAGAATCCGGACATCCGCGTGGCGCTTGACCTGACTAAGGAATGGGATGCGGTTTCTGGCGGCGCGGGCGGCCTGACAATGGGCTGCATCGTCATCCAGCAGCAGTTCATCGAAGAACATCCCGAAGCGGTCAAGGCCTTTCTGGAAAACTACAGGGCCTCGGTCGAATTCGTGACCGACCCTGCCAATCTCGATGCGGCGGCTGAACTGGTTGTGGCGCGGGGCATCATCCCCAAAGCGCCGATCGCAAAAGCCGCAATCCCCGAATGCAGCATCGTATTCAAAACCGGTGAGGAGATGAAGACGATCGCCAGCGGATTCTATCAAGTGCTGTTCGACGCGGACCCCCAGTCAGTAGGAGGCAAGCTGCCGGATGAAAACCTCTACTTCCTCGGATAAACACCCGTTCCCGACAAGAATCATTGTGATCGTCCTCTGGCTGCTCCTGTGGCAGGCGGCTTATCTCGCTGTGGGGGAGGACCTTTTGCTGGCCTCTCCCGCAGCCACCCTTGTCCGGGTGGCCCAGCTCGCCGTGAGCGGCAGCTTTTGGGGAATCATCGTCCAAAGCCTCGGCAGGATCCTTACAGGATTCCTGTTGGGGCTCGTTTGCGGTACGGCGGTTGCTTTTGCCACCGCGCATTCCAGATGGGCTCACGCATTCGTTTCACTGCCGATGAATATCATCAAGGCAACGCCGGTCGCTTCCTTTGTGATCCTTGCGCTTGTGTGGATCAGCGGGAAAAACCTTTCGGTTTTTATCGCTTTCCTGATGGTGCTGCCGCTCGTGTGGTCAAATGTCCATCAGGGAATCAAAAGTACCGATCCGAAGCTTTTGGAAATGGCAAAGGTGTTCCGGCTGCCGCACGCCTCGGTTCTGCGTTCAATCACCGTGCCGGCGGCGCTTCCGTATTTTTTATCGGCCGCGCGGGTGGGACTTGGATTTTCGTGGAAAGCGGGCATCGCGGGCGAAGTCATTGCCATTCCCACGGCTGCGATCGGCACCCAGCTCTACAATGCAAAGGTCTACCTCGAAACGGCCGACCTGTTTGCTTGGACAGCGGTGATTATCCTGCTGTCGGTGCTGCTTGAACGGATGATGCTGGTGGGTTTTGACGCGCTGACCAAGCGCCTGAGCCGTATGAAGCGGGAGGTGCGGGAATGAAGATCATATGCAGGGATGTTTCCTTTTCCTACGGTGAAAAGCAGATCCTGCGGGGCCTGAATTTTACGCTGCAGCCCGGCAGCCGAACCGCTCTGATGGGGCCGTCCGGCTGCGGAAAAACGACCTTGCTGCGCCTGCTTGCCGGGCTTGAACGCCCGGACACGGGAAGCATCGCAGGGCTTCCGCCGGAAGGGGTTGCGATGGTGTTTCAGGAAAACCGGCTGGTCGGACAGCTGACCCTTTTGGATAATCTTTCATTGGTAGCACCGCGCCGGCCGGCGCGGGAGCTGGAAACGCTGCTTTTGGAATTGGGGCTTGGGGAGGAAGCGGGGCGTTACCCAGCGGAACTTTCCGGCGGGATGAAGCGCCGCGCGGCGATCGCGCGGGCGGCGGCCTTTCAAAGCCCGCTGATGCTGCTTGACGAGCCGTTCACCGGACTTGATGAGCAAAACAGGGAGCGCGCCGCGCGGTTCCTTCTGCACCATGCGCGGGGCCGGGTCCTGTTTGCTGTGACCCACGATCCGGCCGAGGCGCGGCTTTTGGACGCCCAAATTTTGCAGATGCGGGACTTAGGGCGAAATGACGAAAAATAAGCCTGATTGCTTAGCAACTTATACAATAAATTTTGCTGAAAAGCGTTTTTGATTGGCCCGGATTTTTGTAGAAAAGGGAATAATATTGCAATATTTCAGAAAAAGTGTGAAAAGCGCATTGACGCACCGCGCAAATGTTGTTAGAATCATCACAATACAGAATCATGCAAATGCGATGAACAGGAATGGTTTCTGGAAGTTTCCGCCACAGAGAGCCGCCATCCGCTGAAAGGCGGCGTGAAAGCCCGGAGATTGATCCCCTGCGAGCAGTCAGCTGAACGGGAAACCCAGTAGGTGTGACCGGATTTCCACCGTTAACGGGAAACATATTCAACAACGAAACCGTGTTGCTTTGAGGTGGCCGCGCGGTCGGATTGTTCGATATGGCAGAGCGGCCGTGTACGTACGGCAACAAGAGTGGTAACGCGGGGCTTCGGCTTCGTCTCTTAAAAGTTTTAAGGGACGGGGCCTTTTTTGCGTTTCGGTTCTGTAACAGCAACTGTTTTACCGGCTGTAAAACAGAAGATTTGGAGGAAATCAAAATGAACGGCTTAACAATCATGGCAATCTCCCTGGTGGTGCTGGGCGGCGCGTATCTGGTCTATGGGCGCTACCTTGCAAAAACCTGGGGCGTAGACCCGAAAGCCAAGACCCCGGCCTATGAACTGGAGGACGGGGTGGACTATGTTCCCGCGGATGCCAATGTGGTCTTTGGACACCAGTTCGCTTCGATCGCGGGCGCGGGCCCGATCAACGGCCCGATCCAGGCGGCGATCTTCGGCTGGGTGCCGGTTCTGCTCTGGTGCCTGCTGGGCAGCGTCTTTTTTGGCGCGGTGCAGGACTTTTCCGCCATGTACGCCTCGGTGAAAAACAAAGGCCATTCGATCGGCATCATCATTGAAATGTATATCGGCAAGGTCGGCAAGAAGCTGTTCCTGCTTTTCTGCTGGCTCTTCTGCATCCTTGTGGTCGCCGCCTTCGCGGACATCGTCGCGGGCACCTTCAACGGTTTTGCCGCGGATGGCGCGATGATCGACGCGAACGGCTCGGTTGCAACCACCTCAATCCTCTTTATCGCTGCGGCGGTGGGGCTCGGGATGTTCCTCAAGTATTCAAAACAGAAAACCTGGATCAACACCACGGTGGCGCTTGTGCTGCTGGTTGCCTGCATTGCGCTGGGGCTTGCGTTCCCGATCCACCAGACCACTGGTTTCTGGCATATTTCGATCTTTATCTACATCTTTATCGCGTCGGTTGTTCCGGTCTGGGCGCTGCTGCAGCCGCGTGATTACCTCAACAGCTATCTGCTGGTCGCGATGATTGTCGCCGCGATTGTGGGTATCTTCGTCTATAACCCGTCGATCAACCTTTCCGCTTTCAACGGCTTCGTGGTAAAAGGTCAGTACCTGTTCCCGACCCTGTTCGTCACCATTGCCTGCGGCGCGATCTCCGGTTTCCATTCGCTCGTATCGTCGGGCACCGCATCCAAACAGATTAAAAATGAAAGGGATATGCTGCCGGTTTCATTCGGCGCCATGCTGCTCGAAGGCATGCTGGGCATCATCGCGCTGATCTGTGTGGCATTCCTTGCCTCCGGCGCAACCCTGCCGGAAGGAACCCCGCCGCAGGTCTTTGCAAGCGCAATCGCAACCTTCCTCACCAAGCTGTCGATCCCTGAATCGGTTTCCACCACCCTGATCCTGCTGGCGGTTTCCGCGTTCGGGCTCACCTCGCTCGATTCGGTGGCGCGTATCGGCCGCCTCTCTTTCCAGGAATTTTTCGCCGATCCGGACGCTGATCCGGCGAACCTCAGCCCTGCGATGAAGCTCGCTTCGAATAAATATTTTGCCACAGTCATTACGCTGGTGCTCGCGTTCATCCTCGCAAAGATGGGCTATGCAAATATCTGGCCGCTGTTCGGCTCGGCCAACCAGCTGCTCGGCGCGCTCTCGCTGATCGCCTGTGCGGTTTTCCTCAAACACACCAACCGCAAAGGCTTCATGCTCTGGATCCCGATGGTCTGCATGCTGGCGGTCACCTTCACCGCGCTCACCATGAAGATTGTCCAGCTTGCCACCGGCCTTTCCGCCTCGGCCAATGCCTTTGGGGACGGCCTGCAGCTTGTCTTTGCAGTCCTTCTCTTCGCGCTTGGCGTTGTGGTCGCTTTCCAGGGTATTCGCAAGCTGACCGAAAAGACCGGCGCAAAAGCCGCTGCGTAATTGTAATGATTAAAAAGGCGCGCACCGCTACACGGTGCGCGCCTTTTCGCGTTTGGGTCAGATGGCCGGGGAGAGGGAAACCGCCAACAGCCGGCCGAGGAACACGCCGAACACGCAGGAAAGGACGCTTAGGACGGCATAAAGGCTCCCAAGCACGGCCTGTCCGCCTTCGAGCAGGGTTAGGGTTTCCAGCGAGAAGGTGGAAAAGGTGGTAAAGCCGCCGCAGAATCCAGTTTTTAAAAACAGGACGAGTTCGCGCGGCAGCTGTGGGAACCGTTCGGATACACCAATGACCAACCCAATCGCAATAGCGCCGAGCAGGTTGGTGAGAAAGGTGGCCAGCGGGAAATCTCCCGACAGCGGCAGCATGCCGAGCAGATAACGGAGGATCGCGCCGGCCGCGCCGCCGATCCCGATTAGCAGGCAGGTTTTCATTTTGGACACTCCTTTTGACAGCCGGTATGCTCAGGGACGGCCCATCTCCATACGGTCGGCCTCGGTGATCGGGCGCAGCACGCGGCAGGGAATGCCCACCGCGAGCACATCCGGCGGGATGTCCTTTGTGACCACGCTGCCGCTGCCAATGACCGCGTTATCCCCGATGGTTACCCCGGGATTGACAACCACGCCCGCGCCGAGCCAAACATTGTTGCCGATGGTGACCGGACGGCCGAATTCAAAACCGCTGTTGCGCTGTTCCGGGAGCAGCGGATGGGTCGCGGCGGCAATGACCACGTTTGGGCCAAACATCACATGGCTGCCAATTTGGATTTTCGCGCAGTCGAGCAGGGTGCAGTTGAAGTTTGCATAAAAACCGTCCCCCACCGCAATATTATAGCCGTAGTCACAATGAAACGGCGGTTCAAACCAGCAGTCATATCCCGCGTGGCCGAGCAGCTCCTCCAGAATTTTTGCATGCTCGTCCCAGGCGCCGGGCGGCAGAGCGTTGTAGCGCATGGTGAGGGAGCGGGCGCGCAGGCGGTCGGCGACGAGCTGTTCGTCTCCGGGATGATAGAACTCGCCGGACAGCATCCGTTCTTTTTCGTTCATGGAAGGCCTCCTTCCTTCCGGCGCGCCGGAAGGCTTAAATTGATATCATTATATCCAATTGGCGGCCGCACATCAAGCGAAACCAGCGGCGCAGGAAAAAAAGTCCACTGCCCGGTAAAGCCGGACAGTGGAGCGGAAATCATCTATTTTTCATTTTCAGGCTCTTTCTCCCAGCTGGCAAGCTCGACTGAATCGCCGCTCTCCTCTTCGAGCGCGTCGCTCATCAGCTTGATCATTTCCAGCGTGCTGCGAAAACGCCGGGTTTTTTTCTGGTCAGCCCATTGGATCGTTCCCTGCCAGGTGGCGTTCTGCCGGAACTGTACCTGGACGATAAAAGTGGCCTTTTGCCCTTTTTCAGTTTCAAAAATGCTGTCATCCATATAGCGTTGAACCTCCTTCGCTTTGGAACGTGCCGGCGGCGCGGTGTTTTCCTTCCGGAAAGAACGGTAGTCGAAATAAACCTGCGGAAAGGACAGGGCATCAAACAGCCGGTCCATCCGGGTCGCCATATCGATGACCCCATGGAACTCGATGGGATGCTCTGCGAACGGATTATAAAGGCGGCCGGCCATTTCTGCAACGAATGCCTGGTCAATGCAGACGAGCGTTCGGGTGACATTGCTGGGAAGCATTGTGGAACCACGAATCGGCAAGCAACAATCCCCCTTTATAATTTACTGTTTTTATTATTGCATGGAACGGTCATACGGCGGTCACAATTTCGAATCCAGACAAGATTTGATGTTGAGCAAATATGACCGCGTTTACAAAATGCGACAGAAACAGGAAAATCCAGCCAAAAACCGCCCGGCTGCGGTGAGCTTGCAGCCGGGCGGTGTCTGTTTTTCAGAGGATCGGGTCGAGGGGCTGTAAAGTAGTATGGAGCTTGACATCCTTCAGCTTGCATTCGGAACGGAACTTTTTACAGATCCGGCTGATAACCATCTCGCCATTTTCATAGGTAAGCGTAGGCAGCATGAGGACATATTGCGTCGAAGAAAAGCGGGAAATCACGTCGCCGCGGCGCAGGCTGGTACGCAGCGTTTCGAGCAGCTGGTCCATGATCCTGCTGAGCGTCTGCGGATCGGGAACCTCATCTTTCGAGTTGGTCACAGTGATGAGCCCGATAAAGACCGACTGGCCGGTGCGGGTGGCGGTGCGCGCTTCGAGCCGGTACATGTTTTTAAAGACCTCGTAGTCGCAGTAGAACGCGCCCTTGACGGCATTGCGCTCACTCAGGTCCTCCTTGATGATGCCCAGGTCGGTTTCGACATTGTTGACCGATTTGACAATCTCGCGGTAGAGGTTGCGCATGGCGTCGGAGGGCCTGACGCCGAGCTCCCGGTAGAACAGATCGGTCACATAGTTATAATGGGCGAGCGCCTCGCTCTGCTTATTCTGCTTGACCAGCGCGTGGATCAGGTGTTTATGCGCGCCTTCCTCAAATGGATCGATCACAATGGCCTGTTCGCAGATAATCCGGATGTCGTCGAACTTTTCCTGTTTGATGAGCAGCCTGATCGCCTCATAGACACATTTGAAATAGATCGACCGGTAATAGCCGGTGAGGGGGACAACCCACTCCTCGTAATTCGACCCGGGCAGGAAATCACCTTTGTAGAGATCGAGCGCCTTGCGGTACTGCTCGATCCTGAATTCGCTCGGCTGCTCCACATCCGAAGCGATTCGGAAGGTCTTTTCAAATTCTTCAATATCCACCACACAGGGAAGCTGGTTGTTCCAGCGGTAGGAACCGCGATGAAAAATGATAATCTCTTTGGCAAAGGGGATTTCGTGGTTGGTGAAGAGGTTGCGAATCCGGTAGATCAGGTTTTTGAGTGCATTGGCGGGATTTTCGCTGCCGTCATTCGGCCAGAGCGCTTCAATCAGCTCGTCCTGTGAAACCGTCTTGTTGCGGAATGCAATCAGATATTCCAGAAGGTTCCAGAGCTGGTGGGTTCGGTTGAGGGTGTCGCTGAGGACCTTATCCTGCACGGTTAGCTTAAATCCACCGAGCATGCTGATGTAAATGGTATTGTCCTGCGGCGGTTGAACAGACTGATCCATGACCGAATTCCTCCAAAAATAAAGCATTATGAATAAATAGTCGGATTCTCTCAAGCTAAGTTTATCATATTTTGGGTAAAAGTAAAGTTCTTTTTAGACGGAATTTGTGACCGCTTATTCAGATCAGAAAATCTTTTCGGCCGAATATGAGGATAAAATAGGCTTTGCTTTTTCTGTCAAAATGTATATAATAAAAACATCTAACGATATCCTGCGGGAGGTCTATAATGGAAGAAAATCCGAATCCCGTGAACCGGGAACAGAACGATACGTCCCCACAGTCAAAAAATCAGCTCCAAACACCCGCGCCGAAAAAGCCCAATGGGCGCAGAAACCGCCTGCTGCCTGCTTTGCTTGCGGTAATTGGTGCGGCGCTGTTGGGATATTGCGCATGGACGTTCCTCTTTGCCGGGCAGGGGGCTTCCGCGCCCGCGCCCTCCTCGGAAGCGCCGTCTGTTTCCGCCTCCGAACCAGAGCCGGAACCCGGCTCCTCCGAATCTGAACCGGCCGATCCGCTCGCACCGTACCGGGAACAGGTCTATCCGGTCGGCAAGCTGGTCGGCACGCACGGACGTTCCGCCTATGTGGATAAATCGATGGTTTTGCGTGTCCCGCGCCTGAACCTTGTCTCCGAGGTGCGGGGCGGCTCGGATGACGAGACGCTCAAGGGCGGCGTTGGGCTTTACGAATATGGACAGGTTCCGGGCGAAGGGAACCCGAATGTCAGTATCGCCGGCCACCGGGATATCTATGGTTGCGAATTCCTCGATATTCAGACGGTCACCGACGGCGATCTGATGTACCTCGATTATGAAGGCAAGGAATATGTCTATGAATACGAGGGCACTGAGATTATCCAGGCCGATGACTGGGACCCGATCCGCATCAAGGATTATAACCGTCTGACCCTCACCTCCTGCGACCCGATCGGGACACACCTCAACCGGATCGTCGTTACCGGCCGTCTCATCGCGGTGAACGACCTGCCGGAGGAACCCGCGCCTAGCGCGTCCGGAGAAAGCGAGACGCTGGAAACGTCCGGTGCGCCTGCCGAACTTTCGGCACCGGAAACCATGACAGAAGGTCAAACCTGACATTTTGAGCAACACAGCAAAGGGGTTGCTGTATGAATATGTTTCGTTCCAAACAAATGATATTGGCTTTGCTTGCGCTGATGCTTGCCGTTTTGACGGCGGGCTGTTCTTCTGTGTCCCAAAACAACCTCTCCAGCCAGCCGCAGGTTCCGCAGGCCTCCCGGCCGGTGCAGGACGGGCTGAACCCGTCCGAACAGGAGAACCAGCTGCTGCCGCAGGGCGGAGGGCTTACCGAAATCCTGGATGGGGAGGTCCCGATAGCGGCGCGTCCGGTGCAGACCACCATCCGCGTGCCGGATGCGTCCGGCGTGACGACCTATTCGGGCGGTGGGGTGACCATCGACGCTTCGAATGCTTTCGAAGGGTATGTGATGGTCAAGTGTTCGGCTGGCGGAAAGATCAAATTGCAGATTACCGGCAGCAACAAGACCACCTACACCTATGACCTTGGAAAAGGCGGCTATGAGGTATTTCCGCTGACCTCCGGAAGCGGAAGCTATTCGATCAAGGTCTTTAAAAATGTTTCCGGCAATCAGTACGCGCAGCTCTATTCAAAATCGATCAAGGTCGAGCTTTCGAGTTCGCTGCTGCCATATCTCTATCCGAACCAGTATGTGAATTTTTCCGCCGATTCCACCACCGTCCAAAAAGGAGCGGAGCTCGCCGCGGGAGCGGCGGACGACCTGGGCGTGGTGCAGGCAGTCTATAATTATGTGATCAGCAACATTACATACGATTACAACAAGGCTTCGTCGGTCAAGTCGGGCTATCTGCCGAAGGTGGACAGCGTCCTCGCTTCCGGTAAGGGGATTTGCTTCGATTACGCCGCGGTGATGGCGACCATGCTGCGCACCCAGAATATCCCCACGCGCCTGGAAGTCGGTTACGTATCGGGTGGCACCTATCATGCGTGGGTGAGCGTTTACCTCAAGGAGATCGGCTGGGTCAACGGGATCATCTATTTTGACGGCACCAGCTGGAAGCTGATGGACCCGACCTTTGCATCGAACGGCAACAGCAGTGACAGCATCATGCAGTTTATCGGCAATGGAAGCAACTACAGTACCAAGTATGTCTATTAGAATCTGCCTTACATAGAGGAAGGAGACCGGACCATGGCAAACAGGACGGGCGGGATGCTCTCCCCAAATGAAATCTCCACATTCTGCACCCAGATCGCAATGATCCTCAAATCGGGGATTCCGGTGAGCGAAGGCGTTGCAATTATGCGGGAGGATATGAAAAATTCCGATGGACAGCGGATCATCGGGGTGATCCAGGACCATGTGGAGGCGGGCGAACCGCTGCATATGGCGCTTGCCGCAACCGGCGTTTTTCCAAAATATGTGATCGATATGACCGAGATCGGCCAGCAGTCCGGCCGGCTTGATGAAGTCATGGATTCCCTCTGCGACTATTATGAGCGGGAGGAGAGTATCGCGCAGAGCGTCAAAAGCGCAATTACCTATCCGCTCATCATGATTGCGATGATGGTAATTGTCATCGGTGTGCTGATTGTAAAGGTTCTGCCGATTTTCGCGCAGGTGTTTGCACAGCTCGGCGCTGAGATGTCCGATTTTTCGGTGGGCATCATGAACTTTGGCAGCGCCGTCGGCCGGTATTCCGCGGTGATTGTGGGCGTGATCGCCGTGTTGGCGGCCGCCTATTTCGTGATGCGTGCGACCAAGGGGGGCCGCGACATGCTCAGTCGTTTCCGCGCGACCTTCTTCCTCACCCGCAAGCTGTCCGCCAAGATTGCTTCGGGACGGTTCGCTTCGGCCATGTCGCTGATGCTCTCGAGCGGGCTCGACACCGACCAGTCGCTCGAGATGGTCGGGCATCTGGTGGACAATGTGACCATCAGCGAAAAAATCGCCGCCTGCAAACAGTATATTGCCCAGGGCGTTTCCTTTTCGGACGCGCTGGCGAAAACAGAAATCTTTACCGGCGTCTATGCCCGGATGATTTCGGTTGGATTTAAAACCGGTTCTGTCGATACGGTCATGAAAAAGCTGGCCGACCGTTATGAAGATGAGATCGACGCGCAGATCGGCAACACCATTTCGATTTTGGAGCCGACCCTGGTGGCGGTGCTTTCCATTATAGTCGGCATGATCCTTTTGTCGGTGATGCTGCCGCTCATGGGCATCATGTCATCGATCGGCTAAAGGGCCGGTTTTCCCTTGCGGGCAAAGCCCGCAGGCCCGCCGCCTCTGGCGGCGGTGCGGCGAAGCCGGTGAAAACCGGCTGTGCGTGCCGCCTTTGCGGCGTGAAAACTTGAAAGGGAGGACGGCGGATGAAAAACCGCTTTGCGAAATCCAGACGCAGCCATATGCTGCTGCGCGGCCTGGTGCTGCCGGCCGTTTTATTCGCTGTGATCTCGGTTCTGTTCGTGCAGGGCATCCAATCCGTTTCGGCCGCAGCCAGCGCCGAGCAGCTCAAATCCACCCGGCAGGCGATCACCCGTGCGGCGGTGCACTGCTATGCGGTGGAGGGCGCCTATCCACCAAGTCTGGAGTACCTGGAAGAGAAGTACGGCCTGCGCATCGACCGGGAAAAGTATCTGGTGGATTACCAGTGTTTTGCTTCAAATATCATGCCGGACATCACGGTGCTCGGTTTGGAGCCTGCAAAAGATCCCAAATAATCCTGGAAAGGAGGCGGCGCGATGAGAACGCCCAGAAAAACCCACGCCCATATGGTGGACCTGCTTTTTACGCTGGCGCTGTTCTGCGTGTTCGCGGCCTCGTCGCTGATGGTGGTGATCATCGGCGCGAACGTTTATAAAGGTACCGTTTCCAGTATGAACGGAAACTTTAACCTGAGGACCTCCCTTTCGTATGTTGCGCAGAAAGTCCGGCAGAACGATCTTATGGGCGGCGTGCGGCTCGAACAATTTGGGGAAGGCAATGCCCTGGTGCTTGAACAGGAGCTTGAAGGAGAAACTTACCAGACCTGGATTTATTATGACAGCGGCGCGATCAGGGAACTTTTTGTCGCAGAGGGGGCGGATATGAGCCCTGCGGACGGCGAAGAGATCATGCGGGCCGGCGGTTTTACGGCTGAACAGGCAGGAGAAAGCCTTTACCGCTTCACGGTGACCGATGAAAGCGGCAAAAGCGCGCAGATTGCGGTGAGCCCGCGGTGCGGCTGATACGGGGACCATGGAAAGGCAGGTGACGCCCTGTGAAAATTGAATTGAAGCGGCGTTCTTCCAAGTCGGGGTTATTCCTGATGGAGCTGATGATCGCGATCCTGTTTTTTTCGCTTGCAAGCGCAATCTGCATCCGGCTGTTTGCCTGGGCGCATCTGACGAGCGTGTCGAGTAGCGAACTCAGCATGGCGACCGTTACAGCACAGACTGCGGCCGAATGCTTCAAAAGCGCGGACGGTTCGGCGGAAAAACTCACCCAGCTTCTGGACGGCGCACAGCCTGCGGGGAACGGCGTGGCGGTTTACTACGATCGGGACTGGGCTCCGGCAAGTGAATCCCTGGCCGCTTACCGGTTAAATGTGGTGCTTATCGAAGGAAACCCCGTAATTGCGCGGATCGATGTGGAAAAGATGGGCGGGGAGACAGTCTTTTCACTTGAAGTGGGCGAATATCTGGAAAATGAAGAATACCATCCGCTGGGCGCGTAAGCCCGCCGGAATACGATACGAAAGAGGAGGGATGCAGGATGAAGCGGAGCGCTGAAACCGGCGTGAATGTCGGCGGCGCATCGATCCTGGTGATCTTTGTGCTTTTGTGCCTGACAACCTTTGCAACCCTTTCGCTGGTGAGCGCGAACGCGGATCAGAAGCTTTCCCGGAAAACCGCTGAAGCGACGGCGGCATACTATCAGGCGGATGCTTCGGCACAGACGCTGCTTGCAGAGATTGACTACCAGTTGAAACAGATCCCACTGGACAGCCCGGAAAGTTATTTTTCAGCCGCGGAAACCCGAATGCCCGGCGGTGTAACGCTCGAACAGGACGCGGGATCGTTTTTTGCATCTTACGAGGTGCCGATTGACGAGAGCCACACACTGAAGGTGCGGCTGCTGCTCATTTATCCCGGCGGCGCCGGCCAGCCGCGTTACGAATTGGCCGCCTGGCAGTCCGTGTACACCGGAGAATGGGAAGCGGACGATACCCTCAATCTTTGGGATGGCGGGGAAGAAATGAACCTGATGGGCTCCTGAGCTTTTGGAAAGGGAATACGGATGGATATTGCTGCAATTTTAACCGAAGCGGTCCGGCAGAAAGCGTCGGACATCTATGTGGTGGCCGGCCTGCCAGTCTGTTACAAGGTGAACGGCCACATCGTGCGCACAAATGAGGAGAGCCTCATGCCCGCGCAGACGGAGGAATTTGTCCGAGGGGTCTATCAGCTTGCCGGGGGACGGGACGTGAACGATGTGCTGCTCGGCGGGGACGACGACTTCTCCTTTGCAATCAAAGGGGTTTCACGCTTTCGCGCGAACACTTATAAACAGCGTGGTTCGCTCGCGTCGGTGATCCGGGTGGTCACTTTCGACTTGCCGGATCCGAAGGACTTGGGCATCCCGGAGGTCATTCTGGAGCTCGGCAGCCGTTCCAAAGGGCTGGTGCTTGTCACGGGGCCCGCGGGCAGCGGAAAAACGACCACGCTCGCGTGTGTTATCGACCGGATTAACCAGACCCGCAGTTCGCATGTGATCACACTGGAGGACCCGCTCGAGTATCTGCACCGGCATAAGAAGAGCATTGTGAGCCAGCGCGAGATTACCACCGATACCGACAGCTATGTGAAGGCTTTGCGTGCGTCGCTGCGGCAGTCGCCGGATGTGATCCTGCTTGGGGAGATGCGTGACTATGAGACGATCAACGTGGCCATGACGGCGGCGGAAACAGGGCATCTGATCATTTCAACGCTGCACACGATCGGCGTGGCGAATACCATCGACCGCATCATCGACGCATTTCCGCCGAATCAGCAGCATCAGATCCGCATCCAGCTTGCCATGGTGCTGCAGGCGGTGGTTTCCCAGCAGCTGATCCCTACGACCGACGGCAAGGTGGTGCCCGCGTTCGAGATCATGCTTGTCAACGGCGCGATCCGCAATATGATCCGCGAATCGAAGGTGCATCAGATCGACACGGTGATCTATTCGTCGGCGGGCGAGGGGATGGTCACGATGGATGCGAGCCTGTTGGCCCTGTATAAACAGGGAAAGATTTCCGAAACGGATGCAATTGCATATTCCACCAATCCGGATACGATGGCCAAAAAGTTGAAACTTTAAGAGAAATCCCTAAAGAGGAACTGAATTCCATTCGGTTCTTCTTTTTATTTGTAATAATGCACTAGAAAATTTTGATAAATTTACCACATAGTGACCAAATCACGAAAATGTAAAAAAGACTTGATCTCTTGGTAAAAAAGGTGCAATATGGTAACAGAATGAAGGAAGGACGGATTGGAATTTCATGTTTACGCGCAGAGATCTCTTTAATCTGATCGTGCCGCTGGTGATCGAACAGATCCTAAACGCGACCATCGGCATCGCGGATACCGTCATGGTGGCTCAGGTTGGGCAGGTTGCGGTATCCGGCGTTTCACTTGTGGATTCGATCAATCTGCTGCTCAACAGCATTTTTGCAGCCCTCGCAACTGGCGGCGCCATCGTGGCGGCGCAGTACCTCGGACGAGAGGATCGCGAAAATGCCAATATCGCCGCCAAACAGCTCTTGATGGTGACAACCGGGGCTGGGCTTCTGGTGGGGGCTGTCTGCCTGATCGGGAAGGCTCCGATCCTTTACGCGCTGTTCGGTTCGGCGGAGTCCGCCGTCATGCAGAATGCGCAGACCTATTTCTGGATCTCGGCGCTGACCTATCCGCTGATCGCACTCTATAACGTGGGGGCGGCGCTGTTCCGCGTGCAGGGGAATTCCCGCGTTTCGATGCTGGCCGCGCTCATCATGAATATCATCAATATCTCACTGAACGCGCTGTTTATCTTTGGATTTCATATGGGCGTCGCGGGCGCGGCGCTCGGTTCCCTCGCGGCGCGTGCGTTTGCCGCGGTGTTCCTGATGTTCCTGCTGCATAAAGGCGAACACCGCATCCATTTGGAGTGGGAGCAGGGAATTCGGCTGGATGGGCGAATGGTGAAGAATATTCTTCGGCTCGGTATCCCAAACAGCCTCGAAAACAGCATGTTCCATATTGGCAAGATCCTCGTAGCGGGGCTCATCACCTCATTCGGGACGGTCGCGCTGGCCGCGAACGCTGTTTCCAACAGCATCCTTGCAATGGCGCAGATCCCGGGCGCGGCGGTCGGTCTGGCGATGATCACCGTTGTGGGGCAGTGTGTCGGCGCGCGGGATTTTTTGGCTGCGAAGAGCTACACCATCAAGCTTATGGGGGTATCCTATGGGCTGATGATCGGCTGCAACCTGTTGGTCTTTTTCTTATTAAACCCAATCATCGCCTGTTTTGCGCTTCCAGCGGAGACTGCTGAAATCGCTTGGGAAATCTCCGCGCTGGCCTGTGTCATGGACTGTATCGCGTGGCCGCTCTCATTCACGCTGCCGAATGGCCTGCGGGCCGCGAACGACGTCCGGTTTACCATGACCACTTCGATCTTGTCAATGTGGATCTTCCGGGTTGGATTCAGCTATTTTTTGGGGCAATACCTTGGCTGGGGCGTGTTTGGCGTTTGGGCCGCGATGTGCATCGATTGGATCTTCCGGTCGGCCGTATTCACAGTCCGATTTGTACGAGGCAGATGGATGAACAAAAACTTTATCTGAGATTGGATGGCTCGGGTCAATGGTGAAGCATGGATTTTTATGGTTCGCAATTGGGGCTGTGACAGCATGTTTAGCCTGGACAGGGAAAATAGTTTAAGATGTGAGGCATCAGTAGTTGTTTGAAAGGGCTGAAAGACGCGGCAACACCCCCGGATGCGGTTTGATTTTCGCATCTGGGGGTGTTGTAATGTGCCATGAAACTGCTTTTGCAAATATCGGGAAGATCTGTTTATCCGCGTCCCATCGGGCGGTTGGGATTTTGCGGATAGGACATATTGTTCTGCATGGTGCGGCTGGCCGGGTTTGGATTGCGCGGAGTGGGCCGGGAACCGTAGAAGGTCACAAATTTAAGCGAATAGAGGTCGCAGGTGATATAGCGGTCCTGTTCATCGTCATACAAGGTGACAAAATTGACGCCAGCGGCATAAAGGATGCCGGATTTGTCGACCAGACCACCCGTGCCGATGAGAAATTCACATGTGACATAGATGCCGATGTTGTCGACCAGGACTTCGGCGAAGGATTCCCGGTAAAATTCACTGGTGCTGTCCGGCTGCGTCACCGGTTTTTGCGTCTGCTGCATATTGCTGGAGAGCTGTTCATTTGGCAAAACAAATCATTCCTTTCAGGTTTCAAAATAAGAGGAAGATGGATTATAAAAACAATGGTCACCGATGCGCGTCACCCAATAGCCAATTTTGCTAGGGAAATTCTGGCGGCAGTTCGGGGAGAATGGGTTATAAAACCACAGGGCCAGCTCCAGGTTGAGCAGCCGGTTGCCTGCGATCGCCCAGTCCGCAATCTCAAAATGGATCGGTTCCGGGCTCATGTTGTAAATATTCTGGGGATTGTATTTGCCGCGTTCGGTTTCGGACATGCAGACGAATTGGCCGGTCATATAGAGGATTTTCCGGATGCTGCCCTGTCCGACGCGCTTATATTCACCGCCGGTGGCGTTCACACGGTTCATGACGACGCTGGCAACCGCCTTCATGCCGTTGTCACCTTCCCCTCCAGCTTCGCATTGGATCAGCCGCGCAAACAATTCCCTGTCGGTCATGCACACACCACTCCTTTTTCTTGTTAATGAATATGTATGGCTCCCAAGTTTTATGATCCCGGAAAGAGGTGGTTAAAAATAGAACTTGAATTTTGTGAAATTTGAATTAGAAATCAGCAACAATGATAAAAATGAGTTAAAAAAATTGGAATAAATGATAGGGAGTTTTTGTTGACAAGCAGATACAATATGTTACAATAAAATCATAAACACGTGTTCATGAGGTAGGCGCAATGAAATCGACAGAAATTGCAAAACTCGCAGGCGTTTCCAGGAGCACCGTGTCGCGGGTCATCAACGGATACAGCAATGTGCCGCCCGAAACCCGCAGACGGGTGATGGACGTTGTTGAAAAATATGGATATTCCCCCAACAATGCGGCTCGCAACCTTGCGGGGAAGCCGAGCCGGATCGTCGGCTTGTTCATTGTCGACTTGGACGAAACGAGCGAGAATATCATCCACGCATCCCCGTTCTATTCGGCTTTTCTGACCTATGCGGCCGACCGCCTTCAGCAAAAAGGTTACCAGTTGCTGGTTTCGGTGATCAAAAACCGGATGCAGATGAAAAACATCCTGAATATGTTCCAGGAGAATATGGTCTCTGGCGGTATTTTCATGGGCGACCTGGTGCCTTCTTCGATTTTGAAGGCTCTGTCCGACGCGCATTGTACATCGATTTTAATCAACCAACGTGAATCGGTCAATTATCCCGGGATACTGACAGCGAATACGGAGAACTATTGGGGCGCCTACGAGGCGGTCAATACCCTGATCGAAAACGGGCACAAACGGATTGCGCACATTGCGGGTTCGATCGATAAGAGCTCGACACGCGAACGGTTTGAAGGTTATCGGGACTGCCTGCTTAAAAACGGAATTCCGTTTGAAGAAAACCTGGTGGTTAAAATGAACATCCACCGGGAGGAAAACGGATACTGGGCTGCCAAGCAGATTTTTGCAAACAACCAGGGCCGGCTGCCCACCGCGATTTTTTCCAGTAATGACCTGCTTGCCTTGGGTGCGATGCGTGCTCTGGGCGATATGGGTTTCCGGATTCCGCAGGACGTATCCATCATCGGGTTTGACAATACCGAGATCAGCCGGTTCACAACTCCACCTCTTTCCACGGTGGCGGCCAGCGTGGAAAAGCTTTCCAACCTGGCGATTGACAATCTTGTTGCGCTGGTGGAGGGGAAGGAATGTCTCAGGCAAAATCTAAAGTTGGAAGAATTTGAAGTGATTGTGCGGGAAAGTATCCTGAACATCAATGCCCCGGAGACGCCGACCGATATATAGGCGGTCGTTCTCCGGTTGCTTTTGGAGATTCATAAACGCGCTTTCACAAAAATGAGGCTATAAACCGCTGTTCTTTAAAAATATAGTGCATTATTTATAATTATTTATAAACGCGCGTTCATAAAAATTGAGAGAGGAAGAGATTATGAAAAAAGCATTGGAAGGCATCACCATCCTTGATTTCAGCCAGTTTCTGGCCGGACCGTTTGCCACGATGATGCTCGCGGATATGGGCGCTTCAGTCATCAAGGTGGAACGCCTGGACGTCGGAGACAACTTTCGGACCCACACCTTCTGCAATGAGTTCCTGAAAGGCCACAGCTCCCCAAATTACATGGCGTGGAACCGCAACAAGCGTTCAATCGCCATGGATTTGAAAAATCCAAAGGCAAAGGAGATCCTTTATAAACTGGTTGAAAAGGCCGACGTTGTTGTCGAAAACTTTCGTCCCGGCGTCATGGATAAGCTTGGCTTCGGCTACGAGGATCTCAAAAAGATCAATCCCCGCCTGATTTACGCCAGCAATTCCGGGTTTGGCTCTTCCGGCCCGTATGTGAAACGGCCTGGACAGGACCTGCTGCTGCAAAGTTTTGTGGGCCTCGCCGGCCTGACCGGCCGTAAAAACGACCCGCCCACGCCGCTTGGGACCGGTCTGCCGGATCAGCTTTCCTCCTTCCATCTGGTCTATGGGATCCTTTCCGCGCTGATCTACTGCCAGCGCACCGGTGAGGGACAGCGTATCGAGGTCGATCTGATGCGTTCGTCGATGGCGCTGGAAAGCCAGGAATTTATGATGCTTCTCAATTCTGATGTGAAATATGAGCGTCCGGATTCCGGTATCGCACATCCGTTCCAGATGGCCCCCTTTGGAATTTACCGCTGTTCGGACGGGTATCTTGCCATTGCGATGGGACCGTTTGAGGTCCTGGTGGACGCATTGGGCGATCCGGATCTCCTTTGCTATGCCGATCCAACTGTACGCTATGAGCGGCGGGACGAAGTCTTTGCCGCGATCGAAGCAGTCACATCCACCAAGACGGTTGACCACTGGCTGGAAACGATGCTTTCACGCGATTTGTGGGTTGCCCCTGTCAAAGACATCACCGAAGTGGAATTCGATCCGCAGGTGCAGCATATGCACGCAATCGGCAGTTTTGAACATAGAAAAGCCGGGACCTTCCGGTGTGTCGCCCCGGCCATCACGATGAGTGAAACACAGCCCACCATCGATCTGGCGCCGCCGATGGTAGGTGAACACAGCCGTGAAATCCTGCGCGAGCTTTCCATGAGCGAGGCGCAGATCGAAGAACTTCTGAACGAGCATATCATCAGCGAGGAAATTTGAACCTGAGGAGTAACGAGTTTGATAGAGTTAAATGGGATCACCTGGGATCATAAACGCGGTTTCGATCCGCTGATTCATGTTACAAAGGAGTTTGAAAGCCTTCATCCCGATATAAAAATCACCTGGAAGAAACGTTCCCTGCGTGATTTTGGAGATTATCCGGTGGAAAAGCTTGCGGCGGATTATGATCTGCTGCTGATCGATCATCCCTTCACCGGGGAAGCCTGCCGCAAGCAGCTTTATGTGGATCTGGAAACCTGCATATCCCCGGAACATTTCGAACTGGTGCGAAAGCAGGAGATTGGCAGGTCGTTTTCCAGCTATTGCTACGATGGAAAACAGCTGGCCTTTCCGGTGGACGTTGCGGCGCTGGTCAGCGCCTCCCGGGACGATCTGTTAGAAAAGCTGGGGATCGAGCGTCCCCAAAATCTTTCGGAGGTTTTCCGTCTGCGAGAACGCCTTCCGTCTGGAATGGAAATCCTGGCGCCGCTTTGCCCCACCGATATCTGGTGCCTTTTCCTGAGCCTGTGCGCGGCGGACGCGGGGGACGCGTTTCTGCGGGAACAGGATGGGATTGACCCTGCTGTCGGTGGGCGGCAGATTGAGAATATCCGGGCACTTGCAAAAATATGCGGCGGAAACCCCTTCGCAATGAACCCGGTGCATGTACTCGATGAGATGTCCTGCCGGGAGGATGCGGTCTACTGCCCGTTCCTGTTTGGGTATGTCAACTATTCCATCCCGGGGAATTATCCGAATATCGTGCGTTTTTACAATTCCCCGCTCTGGGAATCTGCACGGTATGCGCCGATTCTGGGCGGCGTGGGTATTGCGATCTCTAGCCAGTGCACGCATACCGGCAGCGCCGCGCGGTTTGTGGAATATGTCACGCTGCCCGAGGTGCAAAAGGGAATTTATTTTTCCGGCGGCGGTCAGCCCGGACAGCGGGACGCATGGCTTTCCAGTGAAATCAACCAGGCAAGCAACGGCTTTTTCCAAAATACCATCGAAACGATCGAACACGCCTATCTGCGCCCGCGTGTACCCAATTGGAACAGGTTCCAGGAAACCGGATCGGTGGCGCTGTGTGACGGGATTTCCAAGAATATGAAAACCGATACAATTTTGCAGAAACTCAATGAGCTGTATCATGAATATCTGAAAACCGGGGAGAGATTGTTATCTGCCAGTATCTGATTAAGGAAAAACAGGGCCCGGTTGGGTTTGTACGGTTCAACCGGCCGGACCAGCTCAATGCCATGAACCGTGCGTTCATGGATGAGATCGTGGAGGCATTCACCGAGATGAACGCGGACGACGAGGTGCGCGCTGTAATCGTAACCGGGAACGGCCGGGCTTTTATGGCGGGCGCCGACATCAAGGAATACGCTGTGCAGACCGATGCGCAGTTCCTCGCGTTCCAGGAACGCGGGACCGCGCTTTACCGCCAGGCGGAACGCGGCAAAAAGCCGTTTATCGCAATGGTGAACGGCTTCGCGCTGGGGGGCGGGTTTGAAATCGCCTGCGCCTGCGATCTGATTATCGCGTCCAAGGAGGCGAAGTTCGGCCTGCCGGAGGTACATCTCGGGCTGGTTCCGGGCGGCGGCGGAACCCAGCGCCTGATCCAGAAGCTCAGCATCAACCGCATCAAGCAGATGCTTTTCCTGGGAGACCAATACACTGCCGAACAGATGCAGGAATGGGGTGTGGTCAACTATGTGACCGAACCGGAGGAGCTGGAAGCGTTCACTGTTTCAATCGCGCAGAAGCTTGCCCGGCGCAGTCCGGCCGCGCTTGCGGAACTCAAGCGGCTGGTTTACCTGAGCACCTGCCCCAAGGACCTCGACGAGCGGATGACCGAAGAAGGCAATACGGTCCTGCGGCTGTTTAAAACGCCGGAGGCCAGGCAGAAGATAGAAGACTTTATGAACAAAAACAGATGAGGAGAATGAAAATGAAAAAGATTGCTTTGCTACTCGCCCTTATGATGATGTTCTCGGCCTGCGGGTCGAAGGCTCCGGCAGCTTCGTCCGGCGCGGGCGCTTCTCAGCCGGCCGCGTCCGCATCCCAGCCGGCGCAATCCGAACAGGAGCACGTGCTCCTGAAGCTCAATCACGTCCAGAGCAACACCGACCCCGCGCACGCGGCGTTTGAAGAACTGGCGAAGAATGTGATGGAGCGCTCGAACGGCACGCTGGAAATCCAGGTCTATGCGAATTCTGAGCTGGGCAGCAACAAGGACAACCTGGAGCAGATCAAAAATGGCGCGAATATCATTGCCAATGCCGACCCGGCGCTGATGGCTGACTATGTTCCCGACTACAGTGTCATGAACGGACCGTTCCTCTTCAAATCGAACGACGACCTGCAGAAGCTCTATAATTCCGCGTGGCATGACGGCATCGAGGAGAAATGCAGCGAACAGGGAATCAAAGTGCTGGCGATGAACTGGTATTTCGGCGAGCGGCATATCATCTCGAAAAAGCCGGTCCAGACGCCCGCCGACCTCAAAGGCATGAAAGTGCGCGTCCCGTCTGCAACCATGTGGGCTGAAACGATGAAAGCCATGGGCGCTGTTCCGACCACTCTGCAGTGGAGCGAAGTTTACAGCGGCCTGGAACAGGGCGTTGTGGAAGCCGCGGAAGCGCCGCTCTCAACCATCTACACTTCGAAACTGCAGGAAGCGGCCAAAAACGTTTCGCTGACCGGTCACTTCACCGGCATCATCGGCCTGGAGATGTCCCAGCAGATTTGGGATTCGCTGTCCGACGAGCATAAAACCATCCTCACTGAAGAGGTAGCCAAGCAGGGGGAAAAATACAGCGCGGGAGTTATCGCGGATGAGGAATCCTGGAAACAGAAATTGATCGACGAAGGCGTGACCGTCCACGAGGTCGACCGCGCGCCGTTTGCCGAGGCTGCGAAGGCTGCGTACGACAAATTCCCCGAGTGGACCCCTGGACTTTATGAAACCGTTCAGGAAGCGCTGAAATAAGTCGGTAAGGATACCGGCTTTCTGAAAGGAAGATGTGAAGATGAAAAAAGGCGCCAAGCCGCCTGTGCAGGAACTCGGCCTGTATGCTGCGGGAGCTGCGATCTCGATCATGACGCTGATCGTTGCGGTAAACGCTATTTCGCGTTATTTTTTCAATTCCCCGCTGATGCAGGCGGAGGAGATCGCAACCTCCATGTTTGTATGGCTTATCTTCGTGGGGGCAAGCGTCTGCTACAAGGAAAGGAGCCACATTGGGATTGACTGCTTTGTCAATTTTCTGCCGCTGAAAGCGCGCCGGGCAGTTGAAATTGCGGTGGATGTCCTGCTGCTGGCGGTCAATTTCTACATGACCTATCTGAGCTGGAAGCTCACATTGTCGGCTGGCAGCAAGCTGACTCCGTCGCTGCGCATGCCCTACAGCGTCATTGACGCTGCGGCTCTGGTCGGGTTCGGCTTGATGTCGATCTATTCCGTTAAGTTTCTCATCGGTGATATCCGAAATTTCAACGCGCCGGAAAAAATCGAAGGACAGGAGGAGCCGATATGAATATGGGAATGCTGCCGCTGCTCCTTTTGTTCCTGCTCTTTTTGATCAAGGTTCCGGTGGCCTACTGCCTGATCGCTTCGACCCTTTCGTATTTCCTGTTTTTTGATACAGGCATGCCGATCGAAATGGTGGTGCAGCGGATGGTCTCCGGAGCGGAGTCCTTCCCGCTGATGGCGGTTCCGTTTTTCATTCTGGCCGGTACGATCATGACCTATTCGGGCATCTCGGCGCACCTGCTCAATTTTGCGGATGTGCTCACCGGGCACATGCGAGGCGGGCTCGGTCAGGTCAATGTTCTCCTGAGCGCCCTGATGGGCGGCGTGTCCGGATCGGGCAATGCCGACGCCGCGATGCAGAGCAAGATGCTCGTCCCGGAAATGGTCCGCCGCGGCTATGACATGGGCTTTTCCGCCGCGATCACCGCAACCTCGGCAGTCATCACGCCGATCATCCCACCGGGCATCAGCCTGATTCTGTTTGCTTTCATGGCGGACGTGTCGGTGGGCAAGATGTTCCTAGCGGGCTATGTGCCGGGTATCCTGATCACCATTGCTCTGATGATTGTGGTATCGATTATCTCTAAAAAGCGCGGCTATAAACCCTCTCGTGAGAAACGCGCGACCGGACGGGAGATCTGGGAAGAATTTAAAAAATCCATCTGGGCGCTGTTTTTGCCGTTCGGGCTCATCATGGGAATGCGGCTGGGAATGTTCACCGCGAGCGAGGCGGGCGCAATGACGGTGGTCTACACCGTCCTGGTCGGGCTTTTCATCTACAAAGAGCTCCGGTTTGAGCATATTCCCGCCATTATCAAGGAATCGGTCCTCTCGACTTGTACAGTTATGCTGATCATCGTGGCGGCGTCGGCTTTCGGCTATTATATGAGCTGGGAACGGATCCCGCAGATGATTTCCGAGATGCTTGTCGGCCTCACGGACAACAAATACCTGATGCTGATGATTATCAACGTGTTCCTGCTCTTCCTGGGGATGTTCCTGGAAGGTACGCCTACGCTGATCATCCTGACGCCGCTTTTGGTTCCAGTGATCACCGCGCTGGGGATCGATCCGATTCATTTTGGAATCGTCATGGTGGTCAACATCACCATCGGGGGCGTGACGCCGCCGTTTGGAACCATTATGTTCACCGTCTGTTCGGTGCTGAAACTGCGGATTGCCGATTTTATCAAGGATGTTTGGCCGTTTTTGGCAGCACTGCTGGTGGTGTTGGTGATGATCACCTTCATCCCGCCGCTTGCGACTTTCCTGCCGAATCTTTTGATGTGATCTGACGGAGGGGTGGAATGGATTACCGCAATTTAGGCGCGGCCGCGTTTTATGACGCGGATGGGATTGCCGCGCAGATTCACAACGGAGATACGGTGGCGCTTGGGGGGCTGTGGTTCATCCGCCTTCCTCTGGCGCTCATCGGGGCGCTGGTCAGAAGGGGTGTAAAAGACCTTACCATCATAACGCAGGCGAGCGGTTACGCGCTGGAACAGCTGATCTGTGCGGGGCTTGTGAAAAAGGTGATCTACAGTTTTATCAGCCTTGATCTGCTCGGGCTTGCACCGGCTTTTCGGTCGGCCTGCCAGAACGGGAAGATCGAATACGAGGAGTGGACCGCCTTACAGATGAACACCGCGCTGGAAGCCGCGCGGCTGGGACTTCCCTATGGGGTGCTCCAGCCGCCGGAAGGTTCCTCGTTCGACCGGGAAACCAGTTCCTACCGGCATGCGGATTGTCCGTTTACTGGCAGGAAAATAGGGCTTGTACGGGCACTTTGCCCGGATGTTGCGCTCATCCACGCGCAGCAGGCCGACCGGGAAGGAAATGTGGCGGTATTCGGGACGATGGGGCTGGACAAACTCTATATCGGAGCGTCCAAAAAAGCCTTTGTCAGCGTGGAGGAATTGGTGGAGCCGCATAATTTTTTACAGGACAGCCGTGCGCATATCTTTCCGCATTTTTTGATCAGCGGCTTATGCGTGCACAGTGGCGGGGCTTATCCAGCCTCCTGTCTGCCGTATTATGCCACCGATTATGAACGGCTGCTCGAAGCGCTGCCCGGGGAGCCTTTCCAGAACCCTTTAAAAGTGCGCCTTGCGAGGCTCCGCGAATATGCGGGGATGACCAATAACCGGCTGAGAAAGGCGATTGCGCCGTGCGCGCGGACCCCGGATCCGGAGGGTTATACGCCGGATGAACTGATGGCCTGCCTGATGTCCCGGCAGATCCAGGATCACATGGTGACGACAGTAGGTTCGAACACCCCGCTTGCGATGGTCGCCTATCTGCTGGCCAAGGGGACCCGCGCGCCGCACTGTACGCTGATCCCGTTCTGTGGGCTGGTCGATCTGCCGTATGGCCCGGCGTCCCTTTCCTTTGCGGAACCGGTGGCCTATCATGCGGCTGCTGCGCACTGGGCGATTGAAGATTTATGGCAATGGATTTACCAGAAGAGTCTCACCGCGGTGGAATTTGGCGGATGCGCCCAACTGGATGCAAACGGGAATATCAACAATTCTCAAATCCGTGATACACAGGGTGCGCTCAAGGTGCTGCTGCCGGGACAGGCTGGACTGGCAGATATCCTGAACCTGCATCACAATGCCTATTACTACATTACAAAACATGAGCCGCGCCGGATTGGTGAAGCGGTCTCCTATCCCGGAGGCAGGTTCTGTTATGTCACCGCCGAAGAACGGGAGAAGCAGGGGCTGCCGGATGGCTGCATGCGGGTTATTACCGATCTCTGCGTTCTGGAGCTAGAACAGCAAAGCCGCAGGCTTTGGGTCACGCAGATTCATCCCGGCGTCACACGGGAGCAGATCCGGCGGAATACGGGGTTCGACGTGATGTTCAGCCCGGACGTACAGGAAACACAGCCGCCCACGGCAGACGAGCTTTACAAAATCCGCCATGAGATCGACCCGTTCGGTTATCGCCGATTGGAGTTCACGGGCGGGGAAGAACGGATGAACCTAATCCGCGAAATCTTAGAAAAGGAAGCGGAACTAATAGAGGTAAAGGACAAAGGTTGAATCAAAATATGTGGAATTCGGACAAAGAGCTATTTGAAATGATCAGGACGGAACTGTATACCCCTGTGGTGGGGGACATCCTGGATGGATTGGGTTATTATCACCAGTTCCTGCCGGCGGGGCTGTCCCCAATCCGGGAGGAGGACAAGCTTGTAGGCCGTGCAATGCCGGTTTTGATGACCGACGTCTACGGCCCGCAGAAGAAACCGTTCGGCTATTTGACCGAGGCGCTCGACCAGCTGAGGGAAGGAGAGGTCTATCTTGCCAGCGGAGGAGAGATGCGCTGCGCCTATTGGGGAGAGCTGCTGACCGCTGCGGCGCGTGTGCGCGGCTGTGTGGGCGCTGTGATCAACGGTTACTACCGTGACAGCCCGCAGGTGAAAGCGCAGGGCTTTCCGGTTTTCAGCCGGGGAAGGTTTGCGCAGGACTCCTCCGTGCGCACGCAGGTCATCGATTATCGCTGCCGGATTGAAGTTGGAGCAGTCACGGTCAAACCTGGAGATTTGGTCTTTGGCGACGTGGACGGTGTGCTCATTATCCCGCGCGCGGTAGAACATGAGGTGATTGAACAGGCGCTTGAAAAAGCGCGCGGGGAAAAGGTGGTGCGCCAGGCAATTGAAGGCGGGATGACCGCTACGGCCGCATTTGCCAAATTTGGCATTCTTTGAGAAGGCCGCGCCAGCTCCTATCCTGAATAAAACGGGCTCCGGGCATCGGCCTGGAGCCCGTTTGCTGTAAAGAAGCTTGCGAAAACAGCGGACAGAGAAGGGTGCCGCGGAACTTTCTATTGACTTTGCCGGATGGTTTGGCTATGATTAAAACCGTATTTTTATCCGGTTTTGGGGCGGATGAGACGAAAGGAATGGTTTCATGCAGATCGATATGCAGATTTTAACCGCGCGCCTCTATGGATTTCTCATCCTGATCGCATTCGGCTTTTTTGCCAAGAAGTGCGGGCTGCTGACCGATGAACTGCACGACCGGCTCAATACCATTATTATGCGGCTCATTCTGCCGGCGCTGCTGATCGATACGATGACCAGAAGCGCCGGCCCGGAAAATATACGGCTGTTTCTCCCAATGACAGCCGGTGGATTCTGCACCTTTTTGCTGCTGCTGGGGGCTGGATGGATCAGTGCGGTTCTGATGCGCTTTAAAGGGGATCTGCGTAAGGCGCAGATGGCGCTCATGAGTTTCGGCAGCCTCGGATTCTTTGGAATCCCGCTGGTGAAGGCCGTTTGGGGGCCCGCGGGGGCGGCTGCTTTCGGGATCTATTCGATTGTCGACAATATCGCCTGCTGGACAATTGGACTGGCGCTTTCGCGCGGGCAGACGGATGACAACGGGCCGCTTACCATGCGGGACCGGTTGGGAAAAATCCTCCAGCCCGCGTCGGTGGGCGTATTTATCGGACTTTTATTTATGCTGCTGCGGGTTCCAACCGATAATTTGGTAATGGAGGCGCTGGGACAGATCGGAAGCTGTTCCTCGCCGCTGGCGATGATCTGCATCGGCGCGAGTATCGCCCGGATCGATCTGCGTAAGCTTTACCGGGGATGGCCGTCTGTTGCGGTTGTGGTGATCAAGATGATCCTGGCTCCGCTGTTGGTCCACCATGTGGCTGGCTGGTTGGGAATCTATGAACCGGCTCGGATTTTTCTGACGCTCATTACGGCGCTGCCCTCCAGCAGCATGTTTGCGCTGATGTGCCGGGATTACGGGAATACCCAGGTGGACTACGCTTCGCAGGCGGCGATCATCACGGTGTTTTGCAGCGCGTTCACCCTGCCGCTGGTGGCGGGGCTGCTGCAATAACTGTATACATTTTTCAGCAAAGAAGCCCATCTTCCCTCGTTTGGGGAAGATGGGCTTCTTTGTCTTACATTTCTGTAGATTTTTGCACGAATTCCGGAAGAAACGGATGTGTATACATTTATCAGATTCAAAATCAAATTGAAATAATGGATTATTGACAATAAAAGCATATATTATCCTAACAATATAAACAAATATGGTAAAATAAGCTTGACATTGGGATGTTGTAGGGCTATTATGTATACATAATATTTCAAATATATTTTGAAATATAAGAAAAATATGTATACACTTTGGAGGTAATTTTACATGGAACACAAGGTAAATCATTTCAAAGATGCCGCCGCAGTCGTATTTGACGAGCCGAAACGCACTTCGTTTGTGCAGCTCTCAACTGCGGACGGTGTGCGGCTTGGCTGCGGCGGCTGCGAAGTCCCGCCGCACAGCAGCAATCAAAACCATGTGCATGATGCGGACGAGGTGATGCATGTGGTCGAAGGCGAGCTCGAGTTCGTTTTTGCAGACAGGACCGAAGTGCTTGGCCCGCGCGACGTGATTTATGTGCCGGCCGGCGAGTGGCATCAGATCTTCAACCGTACCGAAAAGCCCGCCTACCATACCTATGTGTTCTCGGACCCCGCCTGTACCGACCTGATCCTTGCGCGCTACAATCAAAAATAATGGCCCGCATCTTTGTTTCCGTCAGGAGGCAAAGTTTATCCCGAGAAAAAGATAAGGAGAATGGATATGAAGAGAATTTTTGGTGTCCTGTTAAGCGCCCTGATGTTTGTAAACCTGGTTGGCTGCGGCGGTTCTGCCGCTCCGGCATCTTCCGCAGCCCCGGCGGGTTCCACGGCGGCTCCTGCTTCCTCCGCGGCCGGGTCCGCGGAAGTCACCCCCGAAGTTACCTTGATCGGCGCCCATGTTAACTCGGATGACAGCTCCTTCAATGTCGGCATGGTGGCCTTTGCCGACGCGCTGAAAGAAGTTTCCGGCGGCAAAATGGCGCTGGAAGTCCACGGTAACGGCGAACTTGGCGGCGATGAAACCGAGCTGGTTCAGAAGATGGCCACCGGCACGGTCGACGTGATTGCAACTTCCCCGAGTTTCCTGGCTTCCTCGGTCGCGGAAATGGACCTGTTCTCGATGCCGTTCCTCTACACCAGCGTTGACCACTGGAAAGAGGTCACGTCCGGCGAGGTCGGCCAGACGATGGCGCAGCTGCTCGAAGAAAAATCCGATTTCCGCATCACCGCTTATTGGATGTGCGGCATCCGCAGCATCTTCAGCACCAAGGAAATTCACAATATGTCCGATCTCAAGGGCGTGAAGATTCGTGTCCACAGCAGTGAAAATGTCCAGGCGATCTGGGCGGCGCTCGGCGCGCAGCCGACCTCCCTCGCGTATAACGAGCTTTATTCCGGCCTGCAGAACAAGGTCATCGACGCCGCGGAAAACGACCTCGGCAATATCCTGCTCCAGAAATTCTATGAGGCCGGCCCGTATATCGCGCTCAGCCAGCATGACTACGCGACCCGCATGTGCGTTATCAGCAAAGCCAAATATGACAGCCTGACCGACGAACAGAAAGCCTGGGTCGACCAAGCGGCGGAGATCTCCCGTGAGAAACAGTGGGAATATGACCTTTCGCTGACCGAAAAGGCCCAGAAGGATATCGAAGCCGCAGGCGGCACCTTCATCGAAGTTGAGGACATCGACCAGTGGATCGCCACCGCGACCCCGGTCATCGAATCGGTCGCGGAGAAGCTCGGCGTTTCCGAGCAGTATGCAAAGATTGTGGAACTGAGCAAATAAGGCGGAAAATTCCCGCGATGGGAAGGGGGCCAGGTCAGACGATGGCCTCCTTCCCTTATATGGAACTTCACACAGTATCTCCGAAAGGTAGATTTCTATGATTTTAACCAAGTTAAACAATATCCTGTTTAAAATACAGACCTGGTTTGCGGTTGCGTGTCTGACGGTCTTTTTCTGCGGGGTTGCCTTTCAGGTATTCTCCCGGATTCTCGGCATTCCGGCGAACTTCACCGAAGAGGTCTCCAACTATGCGTTTATCTGGGTGACCTTTATGGGAACGGCGCTGATGCTCCGGGAGAACCGCCATTTCCGTTTCACCGCGATCGCGGCAAAATTCAAGGGCAAGCTCTTTTGGGCCAACGAGATGATCTGCATGCTGATCCTGCTGGGCATCAGTCTTTTGATGCTGGTGCACGGCGCGCAGCTTACCCAAAAGTTCTGGACCTGGCATTTCACCTCGCTTTCTTCCGTCAGCCTCGGCTGGGCATGGCTCTGCCTGCCGCTTTGCGGATTCACCTCGACCATGTACTGTATCGAGGCGATCTACAAATTCATCCGTGATCCCTCCTCCCGCGAAATCGTGGATGAGGCGACCGCGGCAATCCGCGAGGCGGAGCTTGCGGAACAACAGGCCGGGCAGACACAGAACCAGAAAGGAGGCCAGCGCTGATGGGCGTTTCACTGGTCGGTTTGTTTATCCTTCTGCTCATCATGGGTCTTCCCATTGCGTATGTGCTGGTGGCGGTTGCCGTCGCGGGCATTATGGCGATGGGGACGGTCCCGCTTATCACGGTCGTACAGCGGATGTTCAGCGGGCTCAATTCTTTTACGCTTCTGGCAGTCCCGCTGTTTATCATGGCGGCAAACCTGATGAACCGCGGCCAGATTTCCAACAAGCTGATTGATTTCTGCTGTGCGCTGGTCGGGCACATCAAAGGCGGGCTCGGCTATGCGAACGTCCTGGTGTCGATGCTGTTCGCCGGTATTTCCGGCTCGTC
Source organism: Anaerotruncus rubiinfantis (assembly GCF_900078395.1). Lineage (NCBI taxonomy): Bacteria > Bacillati > Bacillota > Clostridia > Eubacteriales > Oscillospiraceae > Anaerotruncus > Anaerotruncus rubiinfantis. The sequence continues at coordinate 1,298,443 of NZ_FKLA01000009.1, forward strand.
GCAGGCGGACACCGCCGGTATCGGAAAGATCCTGATCCCCGGCATGATCGAGGAGGGTTTTTCGGAGGAAACCTCGGTCGGCGTGACCGCGGCTTCGAGCACCATCGGCATCATCATCCCGCCCTCCATCCCAATGGTCGTCTACAGCAGCGTGGCCAACGCTTCAATCGGTGCGCTGTTCCTGGGCGGCGTCATCCCGGGTATTCTGATCGGCCTGGGACAGATGGCGGTTGTATTTATTGCGTCGAAAATTCATAATTACCCCTGCCGCCCGCGCGTACCGCTCAAAGAGATCGCCCGGCAGGCGTTTATCAACCTGCCTTCGCTGGTGGCTCCGGTCATCATTGTGGGCGGCGTGCTCGCCGGGGTATGCACCGCGACTGAAGCGGCGTGTATTGCCTGCCTGTATGCGGGAATCCTGGGTATTTTCGTATTCCGTACCATCCATCCGCGTGATATTGCGGAGATCTTTATGGAATCCGCAAAGACGAGTGCGATTTCGTTGTTTGCGCTGGCTTCGGCCAATGCGCTCGGCCAGCTGCTGGGCTACTATAAGGTGTCCACGATCATCGCCGCGTTCTTTGAAAACGGTATCGTCAATAACCGCTTTATGTTTATGTTCATGGTGTTCCTGTTCTTCCTGTTCCTGGGTACCTTCATGGACGCCAACCCGGCTATGATCCTGTTTGTCCCAATGCTTCTGCCGATTGGGGAAACCTTCGGCGTCACACCGGTACAGATGGGGATCGTCATTGTCATCACGCTCGCCGTGGGCCAGGTCACGCCGCCTTATGGGCTCTGCCTGCTGATTGCAAGCGATATCGCGCACATGCCGATCCACCGGGCGTTCAAAGCGGTGCTGCCCTACATAGCGGTCACGGCTTCGGTTGCGGTGCTGCTTGCGTTTTTCCCGGACATTGCCTTTGCGGTCCCACGACTGATTAAACCGGATTGGTCGTTCTAAAACAAATCCACCGCTTGATTAATAGGGTTGGTTCATGTAAAATAATAGGATAAGAATTCTGATGATTTTACAATGAAACATCAATCGAGGGAGACCATGAAAAAGACGAACGATTCAATCAACTACCAGGCCTATACCATGATCCGGGATATGATCCTCTGCTTCGACCTGGAACCAGGGCAGCGCGTTTCGGATTTCACCCTTTCCAAGCAGCTCGGGATCAGCCGGACACCGGTACGGGAAGCATTGGCCTCCCTTGTGAAGGACGGCCTTGTCACAATGAGTGAAAAAGGGCAGATTGTCCGGAAAATTGACGCCGGCGACCTAACCGACCTTTGCCATATGCGCGAAGCGTTGGAAACAATGATGCTGCGCCTGACCATCCAGAATGGGGAGCTCACCGCGCAGGATATCGCGCAGATGCGCGCGTTCAACGACGAGATGATAAAGATGAACCAGGCCAACCAGATCCATCTAACCTTCGAAATCGATGAACGGCTCCATGATTATATCGCGGTAAAATCGAAGAGCAGCCGTATGCTTGAACAGTTCCGGGTGTCCCAGCTGCAGATGCGGCGCTACCGGTTCCTGACCCTGATCGATGACCAGCGCAGCGCGCTTACGGTTCGGGAGCATGCTGACATTATCGACGCGCTGGAAGCGCGTGATATCCATGCCGCGGAGGAAGCGATGCGCGCGCACCTGCACATCACTGTCGAACGGTATAAAAACGCGCTGCAGCGGATGTCCGCGAAGGAGTGGATTCGGCTGATCCGCAACCTGACTTCACCCCAGGCGCTGAAAACCCTCTATCCCGGAAGGAGCGATATTGCATGAGTTATTTTGCCAGGATGAATCCTGCTGTCTATACCGAGCCGCACGGTTCGGTCAATTACCCCATTTTTACGGCTGAAAACGCACCGGTATCCGGCGTTTCGGCATCCGCCGCCGTCTATCTCAATGACGAATACCCCGTGCCCGGCGTCCATGAGGACAATGAAGGCTTTTATGTCTACGCTGGAAAAGGGATGGCGAAGGTCGGAGACGAGGAGACCGCGATTTCGGAGGGCTGCTGCTTTTATGCGCCCGCCGGGGTCAAGCATCAAATCAAAAAAGACAAAGATTGCGGGGAATTGAAGATATTCCTCTTCCATTTTTAAAAAGGAGTTCTCAGTTTCCCGGTCTTTCGAGGAGACTGACCGATGAAACATCCATATCTATATCCGCTTTGCATCCAATTGCCGGCGGCACCGGATCCGGACAACCCGGAATTCCTGCGCATATTGGGGCAGCTTCAGGCGCGTGGATTTTACGGCGTGGAGCTGAACTTGCTGGATTTTTCCGAAAAGGGGCGGCAAAGGCTCCAGACGGTTCTGGATGCGCATGGGCTGAAGCTCACGATGATCGCGTCCGGAGCATATGCCAAACAAAACGGACTTTCCCTGAGCAGCACGGATGAAACCGCGCGCGCCGCCACGGTGGATGCGCTGGAAAAAATCCTGAAATATGCCGGGAAATGCGGCGCGGGCGTGATCTGCGGCTTTCTCAAAGGCGGCCCGGACGGCAATCACGCCGTCTGCGCCGCGCAGATGCGGCGTTCACTCGGTGAGCTTGCCGGACGCGGGGCGCTTGAATGCGCGCCGCTTTACTTGGAGGCGACCAATCACTATGAGGCGCTCCTGGTGAACACGGTGGCCGAAGGCGCGGCTTTCGCGCGGGAGGCTGGAGGCCCGGTGCAGGTTCTGCCAGACACCTACCACATGAACATCGAGGAATGCAGCCCGGTGGCAGCGCTGAGCGCGTACGGGGAGCTCTTCCGGAATCTGCACATCTCCGACAACAACCGGTATTATCCCGGTTTCGGCGCGATCGATTTCCATGCGGTCCTGCGCGCGCTGCGCGGCTTAAATTACAACGGGACGATCACGATCGAAGGCCGCAATTTCGGATCGCTCGCGGAGGATATCGACCAGACCTGCGCATACCTCTCCGGCGCGGCACAGCGCGCGGCAAGGGAAATCGCGGTAGCCTGAAAAGAATAAAAAGAAGGGATTGGCCCCGGCCAATCCCTTCTTTTTATTTAACCGCGTTTAAAATAACCGCAGAGGAACAGCAGCCCGGTGTAGATGCTCCCCGCGAAGCCGCAAAGCAGCACCGAACGCATAAGCGGGAGGAAGGCGGCCGGGACGCCGCGCATCAGTATGCGGCTCACAAGCACCGCGATGGCGATGCAGAGGACCGGCTTGACGACCCGCTCGGTGAGATCAAATCGGAACTGAGTGACTTTGATGAGCCGGCCGACGCTTAACGAAAAGTTGAATACCTCGCTTAAACAGATGACGATGATATACCCCTTGATCCCCCAAAACGGCAGCAGGGCGTAGACCATCAGCATGCTGAGAAAGGCGTCGATCACGTTGTAGCGCATGACGCTGAGCTGTTCGTTGAGGCCCTTGAGCATGTTGTCCACGGCTGTATCGAGGTACATCACCGGAATGACAGGGGCGAGCAGCCGGATGTAGACGGCGGTATCCGGGTTTTGGGAAACCATCGCGCCGATCTCATGCGGAAAGGCGAAGAGCACCCCGCAGACCCCAAACGCGCAGAAAAGCGTGAGCTGGAACATCCGCTCAATCATCCGGCTGACATTCTGGTGCTGGCTGTGCGACTGGGCAAGCTCCGGGACAATGAGCGCGTTGAAGGCGTTCAAAAAAGCGTATGGGAAAGTGATGACCGGCAGCGCTACGCCATGCACCAGGCCGAACATGGCAAAGGAATCCCCGGCGGCCACGCCGCCCGCTTGAAGCCGTACCGGGACGAGCAGGTTTTTGACGGTGGCGAGCCCGGAACGCAGATAGCTGCTCAGTGCGACCGGCAGTGCGATGCCCAGCAACCGGACAGTGAGCCCTCTGGATGGCGCGCCGGGCGTTTGATGGCGGCGGCTGTCCACACGGTAGAGCGCATAGGCGAAGAGGAAGGAGGCCCCCTCCGCGATCACGCCGGAGAGGGTGATTGCAAGGCAGGCATGCTCTAGCCCTTCAGGCATCAGGAAGGTGAGGGCAAAGATGGTGAGGGTGATCTTGAGGAAGGACTCGAGAATCTGCGAAGCGGCGGATTTGGCTACCCGGCGCACGGCGGTGAAATATCCGGTGAGCGCACAGGACATGCCAATGAGCGGCATCGAAAGCGCCATGACCATGAGCGGCCGGATGGTATCCTCATTGTGCAGCCAGTTTGTACCGACCCAGTTTGCGCCGAAAAAGAGCGCGCAGCCCGCAAGACTCCCGAAGAAAAGGCTGTAGGCAAGGCAGCGGCGCATCGCGGCTCTGCCGCCCGCGCCGCCGCGGATCGTTTCCTCGGCAACCAGACGGGTCGCGGCGAGGTTGATGCCGGAGGAAGCCAGCGTTACAGTCAGCGAATAGACCGACATCATCAGCTGGAACACGCCCATGCCGACCGCGCCGAGCTTTTCGGAAATATAAAGGTTGAACCAGACCCCGGCGCTGCTGATGAGCAGGGAGGTCGCGGTGAGGATGCCGGCGTTGACCAAAAAGATCTGGATACGTTTCATAGTTTCACCACAATATTTGTTGATTACAAATAACTATATGAAACGCGAGCCGAAAAAAGCCCGTTTTCCAAAGGAAAGCGGGTGGATTTTGTCCAGCATTTATTCTTTAACAGTGAAAAGCGCTGGCGCGGCGATTTCATTTTTCGTGCCCAGCGCGGCGTCGATGATGCTGTTTTATTCCTTTATGGCGTTATCCTCCAGATGTGGATTTTTGTGTGCCGTGTAATATCCAGAGATCCTTTGCACACAATAGATCGGGAAAAGCATTCTCTGAAAGGATGATTGAGCATGACGGCAATCCCTCGAAGGCTTCTGGCCGCGGCGTTTGGCGTGCTTTTGCTGATCGAATGCGCCGGCTGCAAAAAGGAGCAGGGAGAAATCCTGCCGCCGGAAGGCGAATATACATCGGGCGGCGGATACCAGCCGAAGGTGCCGGATGTCAGCGCGCAGCTCGAAGCGGCGATTGCAAAGAACGGCGATGTGGTTGGCTGGCTGCAGCTGCCGAACACCGCCATCAATGAGGCGGTGGTGCAGACCACCGACAACGAATATTACCTGCGGCGCGACGTGGAGAAAAAATATGCCTATGAAGGCTGCTATTATCTCGACTACGAAAGCCTCCTATTCGACGACGGCGCCGATCTTGCGCAGAACAGCATCATCTATGGACATAACCTCGGAGATCCAATGGGCGTCAAGGACAATCCGGATGGGGTGAAGTTCGCGCAGCTTTTAAAGCTCGATGATATCGAGATTGCCAAAAAGACCCCCTATATCTATTTCACCACCCCGGCCGAAACCCATATTTTTGAAATTTTTGCGGTTGTCTACTGCGAAAGCGAGACTACGCCGGTCCCATATCACTACGCGGAATACTCGGACGAACAATTCGATGCGCTCATCGCGGACATGAAAGCGCGTTCCCAATACACCTATGACGTAGATGTCGCACCGGAGGACCGGATCATCACGCTTTCCACCTGTTCCTATAAATATGGTACCTATTCCCAGAATCCGGATCAGCGGTATATTGTATTGGGGCGTCTGGTAAAACCCGGGGAGAGCTATCACGAAACCGCGAATCTTACGGCCAATGCGTCCCCAAAAGCTCCGCAATTTTAGGAAAATGATCTTGCCAGCCGCTGCTGAATTCGTATTTTTTTGGAAATTCCCGACTTGAAATGATGGCCGACACGCCAGCATCTGCCTCTGGAGATTGCGCCGGACGAACGGTTGTGGTATGTTAGGCTCCGGATTGTAGAATCCATACCATTTTAGGAGGATTTCCAAATGAAAAAACTGATTTCAACGTTGCTAGCGCTGGCGATGGCCTTCGGCCTTGCGTCCTGCGGCACCTCATCCAGTTCTGGCGCACCTTCCGGTTCTTCCGGCAGCGGGCCGCAGGGAGATGCCGCCGCACCTTATAAAATTGCAATCATCACGGGCACTGTTTCCCAGGGCGAGGAGGAATTCCGCGCCGCGCAGGAGATGAAGGAAAAATATCCGGATATCGTCGTCACAGCGACCTACCCGGACAACTTCTCAAAGGAACAGGAAACCACCATCTCAAACGTCCTGAACCTCGTGGCCGATCCGGAAGTCAAGGCGCTGGTCTTTTTGCAGGCGGTGCCCGGCGCGGCGGCGGCCATTTCCAAAGCGAAGGAACTGCGTCCCGATCTGCTGGTGATCGCGGGCGTGACCGGAGAAGATCCGGCGGTCATCGCGCGGGAAGCCGATATGGTGCTGAATGCGGATGAGCTCGGCATGGGACGCACCATTATGGAGCAGGCGAAGGCGATGGGTGCGAAAACTTTCGTGCACTACTCCTTCCCGCGCCACATGTCGGTCGCGCTGCTGGCCGGCCGCCGCGACCTGCTGAGACAAACCGCGGAGGAACTTGGCATCGAATTTGTGGAAGCCACAGCGCCCGACCCGACAGGCGATTCCGGCGTGCCCGGCGCCCAGCAGTTTATCCTTGAGGATGTGCCGAAGATGATTGCCAAATACGGTAAGGACACCGCCTTCTTCGCAACCAATTGCTCGATGCAGGAACCGCTCATCAAGCAGGTTATCGCGGGCGGCGCGATTTTCCCGCAGCAGTGCTGCCCGAGCCCGTATCACGGCTATCCGGGCGCGCTCGGCATCGCGATCCCCGAGGATAAAGCGGGTGACGTTGGCTATATTCTTTCGGAAACCACCCGCAAGATCACCGAAGGCAAAAACGCCGGACGGATGTCCACCTGGCCGGTGCCGATCAACATGCTGTTTGTCCGCGCGGGCGTCCAGTATGCAATGGATTATCTCGACGGCAAGATCGAATCGGGCAGCGACATGGATGCGATGGCCGAAATCTGCGCAGAGCTTTCGGAGGGCACCTCCCTGCGCAAGCTCACCGAAAACGGCAAGGAATACGACAACTTTTTCACCCTGCTGTCGCCTTACTACACTTACGGCGGCGCCGCGGATGCGGCGGGGGAAGAAGCCTCCGCTTCCGAAGCTGCTTCGGAAATCTGAAGAACCTACCGGCGCGCCGCGGGAAAATTCCCGCGGCGCGCGTTCTAACAAAACCAACAAAACCAGGAGCGATGCGTTTTGCAGGAGACCACACCCGTCCTTCGTATGAGGGATATCAAAAAAGAATATTATGGAAACCAGGTGCTCAAGGGCATCTCGCTTGAGGTCATGCCTGGCGAGATCCACGCGCTCTGCGGCGAAAACGGCGCCGGCAAATCAACCCTCATGAACATCCTTTTCGGGATGCCGGTGATCCATGAGACAGGCGGTTTTACCGGCTCGGTCGAGATTGGCGGTGCGCCGGTCGCGGTGCGCAGTCCATCCGACGCGATGAAATTGGGGATTGGGATGGTGCATCAGGAATTTATGCTGATCCCGGGCTTCACCATCGCGGAAAATATCAAGCTGAACCGTGAGCCGCTGAAACCTGGACTGCTCGGGATGCTGTTCGGCCAAAAGCTGCAGACGCTCGACGCCGGAAAGATGGCGGCCGATGCGCGTGCGGCGCTCGACCGGCTGGGGATGGATGTGGATGAACAGCTACCGGTGGCGGGGCTTCCGGTGGGATATATGCAGTTTATTGAGATTGCGCGCGAAATCGACCGGGAGAACACCCGCCTGCTCGTCTTTGACGAGCCGACCGCTGTGCTCACCGAAAGCGAAGCGAAAAGCCTGCTCAAAGCGATGAAAAAGCTGGCGGAGGACGGGGTGGGGATTCTGTTTATCACCCACCGTCTCGACGAGGTGATCGATGCGGCGGACAAGGTAACAATCATGCGCGACGGCGCGCTGATCGGGACGCTTAACAAGGAGGACACCACCATCGAGCAGCTTGCCGAGCTGATGGTTGGCCGAAAGATTGACCTTAAACAAAAGGAAAGCGCCTATTCGGGAGACCGGTCGCAGATTTCGGTTTCACTGCGCAATTTCCGGGTGCAGATGCCGGGCGAAATGGTGCGCGGGATCGACCTCGATGTTTATAAAGGCGAAATCCTCGGCCTCGGCGGTCTGGCCGGGCAGGGAAAGATCGGCGTGGCCAATGGGCTCATGGGGCTTTATCCGGCGGACGGGGAGGTTCTTGTCACCGGAAAGCCGCTCAAGCTGAACGATGCGAAAGCGTCAATCGCCGCCGGGCTGAGTTTTGTTTCGGAGGACCGGCGCGGCGTTGGGCTGCTGCCGGACACCGCGATTGAACTGAATATGGTCATCCCGGCGGCCGTGAACCAGAACCGGTTTCTGAAAGGGGTGGGCGTCCTGAGCCAGCTCGATATGGCCGCAGTACGTGAAACCGCAAATCGGTATATTCAGGAGCTCGACATCCGCTGTACTGGGCCCGCCCAGCCGGTGCGCCGCCTTTCGGGCGGAAACCAGCAGAAGGTCTGCATCGCGCGGGCCCTGCTGCTCGGCCCGGATGTGCTGCTCATCTCGGAACCGACCCGCGGAATCGACGTGGGCGCGAAAAGCCTGGTGCTTGACACGATCGTGAAACTCAACCAGGATGAAGGGCTCACGGTCATCATGACATCGTCGGAGCTGGCTGAACTGCGGCTGGTCTGCGACCGGATCGCGATCATAACCGGCGGAAAACTGGCGGGCGTCCTGCGGCCGGACGATGCGGACGCGGCGTTTGGGCTTGCGATGTCCGGCAGCACCGGGAAAGGAGGCGCGCAATGAACAATCCGAAATTGATGATTCAAAAGATGGGACTTCCGCGCCTCATCATCCTGGCGTTTTTGCTGCTGCTTACCGTGACGGCGGTTTTCCAGCGGCAGGACCTTGCGACACTCACCTCCGACGTGCTGGTGCGGTTCGGAATGAATCTGGTCATGTCGCTTGCGATGGTGCCGGCGGTGCTTTCCGGCACCGGCATGAACTTTGGCCTGCCGGTCGGGCTCTTATGCGGCATTTTGGCCGGGCTGATCAGTATCGAGCTGGGGCTTCTCGGTTGGGCGGGAATCCTTGCGGCAATCGCCATTTCGCTGCCAATTGGCGCGGCGGCGGGTTGGCTTTACGGAAAACTTTTAAACGCGGTCAAGGGTTCTGAGATGGTGGTTGGCACCTATGTGGGTTATTCGGTCGTATCGCTTATGTGCATCGGCTGGCTGGTGATCCCGTTTCGGTCGCCGGAGATGGTCTGGCCGATCGGCGGGCAGGGATCGGGCCTGCGCTCAACCATCGCGCTCGCCGGGAACTATGACGCCATCTTCAACAACTTCCTCTCCTTCACCGTATTCGGGGTGAAGATCCCGACGGGACTCATCCTGTTTTCACTGTTTGCGTGCCTGCTGATGTGGCTGTTCACCCGGTCAAAAACCGGTATTTCCATGCAGGCCGCGGGCGATAATCCACGCTTTGCGGCGGCAAGCGGAATCTCGGTCGACCGCAGCAGGATGGTTGGCACAGTGCTTTCCACGGTGATCGGCGCGGTTGGGATCATTTTCTATGCGCAGAGCTTTGGTTTTTACCAGCTCTATAACGCGCCGCTCAATATGGCGTTCGCGCCGGTCGCGGCGGTGCTGCTGGGCGGCGCGTCGGCTGGGAAGATCCGCATTTCGCATGTGATCCTCGGCACCTTCCTGTTCCAGGCGCTGCTCACCATCGCGCTGCCCGTCGCAAACCAGCTGATGCCGGAGGGGAGCCTGTCGGAGGTCATCCGGATCATTGTTTCAAACGGCATCATCCTATACGCGCTTTCGCAGACGGGAGGGAAAGGAAAATGAATCGTCCAAAATCCGGCGCAGTCAAGCGCTTTCTGGTTGCGAATATCGTGCCAATCCTTTTTTCGGCAATTTGCCTTCTGGGCGTCCTTTTTTCCGGTTCGAATCCGGCTGTCATTCTGATGGATGTGGTCGCGCGTTTTGACCGCAATGCTTTTTTGGTGCTTTCTCTGATCATCCCGATCCTCACCGGTTTGGGTCTCAACTTCGGCATCGTGCTCGGGGCGATGGCCGGGCAGGTCGCTATTTTTATTGTCTGTGTCATTGGATTGACCGGTATGACCGCCGTTTTCATCGCGGCGGTGATCTCGATTCCACTGGCCGTGCTGTTCGGATGGCTGTCCGGCCTGCTTTTAAACCGCACGAAGGGGCAGGAGATGATCACCAGCATGATCCTGGGTTTTTTCGCGGCGGGCGTCTACCAGTTTATCTTTCTGTTCGCGCTCGGCGGGATCTTCCCGATTGACGCACCGGAAATCATGCTCGGTACAGGGGTCGGCGTGCGCAATACGATCGATCTTGGAAATATGAAATACGCGCTTGATAACCTCTGGAAGGTCGATCTATTCACCGGCATCACGTTGCTTGGCGCGCTGCTGCTTGCGGTGAACGCAATCCGTCTTCTGCGGCCGCAAAATCGTGTCAGGAGACGTATTTCCATAACCGTGCTCTGGGGGACCGTAACCGTGTTCGGTTTGGTGGGAGGCAGACTGCCGCAGTTTGCCTCCTATCAGATGCTGGTAAAGATTCCGATGGCGCCGTTTCTTTTGATCGCGGGACTGTGCCTGCTGATCCCCGCGTTTTTGAGGACCAAGCTGGGTCAGGAGATGCGCGCGGTTGGACAGGACATGGGGGTCGCGGCTGTGGCGGGCATCGATGTCAACCGTACCCGTATCATCGCCATTTGTATTTCGACGGTGATCGCGGCGCTCGGACAGATCATTTTTTTGCAGAACCTCGGCAATCTTTCCACTTACAATGCGCACGAAAATGTCGGCATGTTTTCGGCGGCGGCGCTGCTGATTGGCGGCGCGGCGGTCTCGAAAGCCACGGTTGGGCAGGCGCTGATGGGGACGGTGCTCTTCCACCTGCTCTTTAACGTCTCCCCGATGGCGGGCAAGAACCTGTTCGGCAGCGCCGAGATCGGCGAATATTTCCGGGTGTTTATCGCATACGGCATCATCGCGGTGACGCTGGCGCTTTACGCTTGGAAAAAGGTTGTGCAGCAGCGTGAAAAGAATAAGCTCCTTTGAATGAGGAAAGCGCCCCGGCCTTTGGCCGGGGCGCTTTCCTCTGTATGTCCTGGTATGTTCGTATTGCCACAAAAACTGGTGAATTTTTGGTTCCTGACACAATTTCAAAGCAGGTTTGGTGTGTTATAATGGGATTAAAGACCAAAAGCCGTGTTGGCGGCGGGGGTTCTTTTAAAAGTGTGAAGAAGTGTGGAAGGAGTCAAACCAATGAAAAAGTGTGTGGTGATCCCCGATTCGTTCAAAGGGTCGCTGGATTCGATTGAAATCTGCGACCTGGCCTCCGACAAGGTAAGGAAGTTTTTTCCGGACTGCGAAGTGGTCACGCTTCCGGTTGCGGACGGCGGCGAAGGCACAGTGGAGTGCTTTTTACATGCGATGCAGGGCGAAAAGATCGCGGTGCGGGTAAACGGCCCGTTTATGAAGCCGGTTGACAGCTTCTATGGCCGCTTCGGCGACCTTGCGGTGGTGGAAATGGCGGCCGCGGCGGGCCTGCCAATGGTGGAGGACTGCAAGGACCCGGTGGGCACCACCACCTACGGAGTGGGCGAGCTGGTGAAGCACGCGGTCGAGAACGGAGCCAAGCAGGTGATTCTGGGATTGGGCGGAAGCTGCACCAACGACGGTGGCTGCGGCTGCGCGGCGGCTCTGGGCGTGCGTTTCACCGATGCGCAGGGCAGCGAATTCGTCCCTGTCGGCGGTACGCTTGACAAGATTGCGGCAATCGATCTTTCGGCGGCAAAGAAACTGCTTTCCGGCGTGGATATCACCGTTATGTGTGACATTGAGAATCCGATGCACGGCGTGACCGGCGCGGCGTATATCTTTGGGCCGCAGAAGGGCGCGGATGAGGAAATGGTGAAGTTCCTTGACGCCAAACTGGTGGCGCTCGACAAGATTATGCAGAAAGCGCTCGGCATTGAGAGCGTCGCACAGCTGCCCGGCGCGGGCGCGGCAGGCGCGTTCGGCGCGGGTGTGGTTGCTTTCCTGGGCGGCAAGCTCAAGTCCGGCATCGAGACGGTGCTTGACATTGTCGGGTTCGACCGTGTGATTGCCGATGCGGATGCGGTTTTCACCGGAGAAGGCAAGATCGACAGCCAATCCCTGCGTGGCAAGGTGGTCATCGGCGTATCCCGCCGCGCGCAGAAACAGGGGGTGCCGGTTTACGCGATTGTGGGCGACGTGGGAGACGATGCGGCAGGCGCTTACGATATGGGCGTTACAGCGATCTTTTCGATCAACCGGGTGGCGGTGCCCTTCTCGGTGGCGCGCACCCGCAGCAGGCAGGATTTCCAGGGAGCGTTTGAGGACGTCCTGCGGCTGATCAAAAGCGTGGAAGCGCGGGCCGCCCGATAAATAGGAAAAAGAGCGTGGGCAACTTGGCAGCCCGCGCTCTTTTTATGCCTCCAGATACTGTTAATTCCCTTTTATTGTGGTACAATAGCCGCAGAGCAGTTATTCCACCGGCTTATACGCAGGACGATTCGCGCCTTTGGCGCTGCTGTCCTGATGCGCCATGATCCCGCACGCTTCATGTGTGCGGGATCATAGACAAAAAATTCAGGGAAATGGCGGGATGGTTTTGAAGGTGTTTGATATCGTCGGCCCAGTGATGATAGGGCCTTCCAGTTCCCACACAGCGGGCGCGGTGCGTATTGGGCGAATTGCCTACGCGCTGCTAGGCGAGAAAGCGGTGCGGGCCGACATCCGCCTGCATGGCTCATTTGCCAAAACCTATAAAGGGCATGGAACCGACAAAGCGCTGGTGGCGGGTATCATGGGCATGAAGCCCGACGATCCGCGTATCCGCAAAAGCCTTGAACTGGCGAAGGAACAGGGCCTGGAGGTTTCGATCCGGCCGGAGTTTTTCGAAAACGCGCATCCCAATACCGCGCTGATCATACTGATCGGGGAAAGCGGAGGTCAAGTGCGGGTACAGGGTGCGTCGGTCGGCGGCGGAAATATCCTGATCACTGAAGTCAATGGGATGCCGGTTGAGATCACCGGCCAATACGCCACTCTGATTGTCCTGCATCGGGACGCGCCGGGGACCATCGCCCAAGTCACCGAATTGATTGCAAGCCTTGGGGTCAATATCTGCAATTTTCGGCTTTCCCGCGAACAGAAAGGCGGCACGGCGGTTATGACTATAGAGGTGGATGGGCAGGTGGGCAAGGAGCTGAACGCCTGTATCCGGCAGCTGCCGAACGTCATCGGTTCCACCATGCTGCAGCCGATTTGACAAAGGAGAAAGAAATGGATATACATTATGATTCGATCGCAGGGCTTGTGAGCGCGGCACAGGAAAGCGGGGAAAAACTTTCACGGCTTGTACTTGCGCAGCAGGCAAAGGAGCTGGAAAGCACCGAGGAAGCAGTTTTTTCCCAGATGGAAAACCACCTCGATGTGATGGCCGCATCGGTTCGGGAAGGTTGTGCGCCGGGACTCCGCTCGGCCAGCGGACTGACCGGTGGGAGCGCCCATAAGATGCAAAGGGCTGTGGAGGCGGAAAAAACGCTTTGCGGCGGGCTGTTTGGCAGCGCGTTGACCAAGGCGCTGGCTGTTTCCGAACTGAACGCCGCGATGGGAAGGATCGTGGCCGCGCCGACCGCTGGGTCCTGTGGGATTCTGCCCGCAGCGATCCTTTCGCTCAAAGAGGCGCGCAGCCTACCCAAACGCGACTGCGTGATGGCGCTGTTTACTGCGTCGGCGGTCGGTATGGTGATCGCAAACAAAGCGTCGCTTGCCGGCGCGCAGGGGGGATGCCAGGCAGAATGCGGTTCCGCTTCCGCGATGGCAGCAGCCGCCTTGGTTGAGCTTGCGGGCGGCGTGCCGCAGCAGGTTTCCGACGCGGTGGCCATTGCGCTGAAAAATGTGCTTGGCCTGGTGTGTGACCCGGTGGCGGGACTGGTGGAAATTCCCTGCATCAAGCGCAATGCCGCCGGTGTGGCGAACGCGTTGGCCGCAGCAGAGTTGGCGCTGGCGGGTATCGGCAGCGCAATACCGGCCGATGAAGTGATCGGCGCCATGAAGCGGGTGGGAGACGCGATGGAGCCCGCGCTCAAGGAAACCGCCGAAGGCGGGCTGGCCGCCACGCCGACCGGAAAACGGCTTGCCGGCCAGGTCTTCGGAGATTCGGACCTGCCGCGCGCAGGCGGCTGCGGCAGTTGTGGAAGGTGCATGCCGTAATAGCACGGCAATGAGGAATCTTTTTCGGGGGCCCTTTCAAAGGGAGCCGAAATGTGCTATAATTCATATATATATGGCTGGAAGAAAATCCGGCCTGATTGTATACGAAAGGGAACGCCGCTATGGAACCTTTGAAAAACCGGGCTTTGCGCAGGAAACTGGAGAGACAGTCTGCCGAATTGCGGGCGCGCAACGAGGATCTACGCGCGTTGACGGACAATATTCCCGGCGGGGTGTTCCGCTGTACTGCTGCTGAGCCGCTCACGCTTCTGCAGGTTAGCGACGGCTTTCTTTCGATGTTTGGTTACAGCAGGGCAGAAATCAAAGATCTCTTCCAGGACAGTTTTTGGCTGATGATCCATCCGGACGACCGGGAAAACGCCCTGCGGGAAGCGCAGCGCCAGCTTCAGTACAGCAATACGAAGGAAATCGAATACCGGGTGGACTGCAAAGATGGGCATGCCATGTGGGTGCTTGACAAAGGGCAGCTGGTCAAGTCGAAAGACGCGGCGGAACCGGATACCTATTACTGCATCGTAATTGATATCACCAATACCAAGAAGGTCCAGGAGGAGCTTCGTTTAAGCCTGGAACGGCATCAGATCATCATGGATCAGACTACGGATATCATTTTTGAATGGGATATTGCAGAGAATTCGCTCATGGTTTCTCAAAACTGGGAAAAGAAATTTGGCTATCCGGTGTTTCCCGCCCAGAGTATGGAAACCGCGTTAAAGAATGCGCCCATCCATCCGGATGATCAGGAGGGGGCATTGCGGCTTGTGGAGGATGCGCGGCGGGGGGCGCCGTATACGGAAACGGAACTGCGCATCGCAAATTCCGAAGGGCGGTATATCTGGTGCCGTATCCGCGCGAGCGTGCAGTTCGACGGCGCGGGAAAGCCGATTAAATCGGTCGGCGTAATTGTGGATATCGATTCGGAAAAGCGGCTGATGCTGAATCTGCTCGATAAGGCGGAAAAGGACGCGCTCACCGGACTCTATAACCGCGGGACGGCCCAGAAGCTGGTGGAATCCGTGCTGGAGACTTCGCAGCCGGAAGAGGCCTGTGCCTTGCTGATTATTGATGTGGACAATTTTAAGCAGATCAATGATTCCAGAGGCCATCTTTTCGGTGACGCGGTACTGTCGGCTATTGCGGGTGAAATGAAGAAGCTGTTCCGCGTTTCGGATGTGATCGGGCGGATTGGGGGAGATGAGTTTTTGGTTTTCCTCAAAGGAATCCCATCGCGGGAGTTCGTGTTTGGCCGTGCGGATAAGACCCTTGGAATTTTCAACAGAGTTTTGAATGGGCAGGACTGCCAGGATCGGATTTCCTGCAGCATCGGGGTATCCCTGTTCCCACAGGATGGGCGGGATTTCCATTCGCTCTACCACAGCGCTGATACCGCGCTCTATGCGGCCAAAAAGCAGGGGAAGAATTGCGTTCTGCTGTTTGACGGTCATAAATAAACGCCCCCGCGCATTTGCGGCGCCGTTTGCCCCTTCAAAGCAGAGGGCGGCGCTGCCTGCGCAGGCGCGGAGAGGCCTTCCCGAAAAAACGGGATATATTTACCCAGGGCCGCGGCAATCCTGCCGCGGCCCTGATACCATGTTTTGCAAGCGGAAATGGGATTGTCATGCGGCGGTGCGTTATGCTATACTCATATTGATTATTGGAAGGTGGGGATGATGTGCTGACAGCGGCGGGCCTTGTGAAACGTTATGGCAGGACGGCGGTACTGGAGGGCGCTTCGCTCACCTGTGAACGTGGACAGGCGGTCTGCCTTGCCGGGGCGAATGCCGCTGGCAAGACCACGTTGCTCACCATCGCAGCGGGCCTGCAAAAGCCGGACGCGGGGAAGGTATCCTGTGACGGAACGATTGGTTACGTTCCGCAGGAGCTTTCGCTGCTGACCGACCTGAGCGTGCGGGACAACCTGCTGCTTTGGTATGCGGCGGCAGGGCGTCCCGCGCGGGAAGTATTCTCTCAAAACGCGCTGGAAACGCAGCTGGGGCTTTCGCCCTATGCACGCCGCACGGTGCGGAAGCTTTCCGGCGGGCTCAAAAAGCGCGCCGAGATTGCCTGTGCATTGGTCCGTCGCCCGGCTTACCTTCTCATGGATGAGCCGTTTAATGGCCTCGACCTTGCAAGCCGGGAAGAGATCGTCCAATTGCTCTGCCGGCTCAAATCCGAGGGCGCGGGGCTTCTTTTCTCCTCGCACGACCCGCATCAGATTGCCGCGTCCGCCGATTCAGTGATTCTTCTGAAGGATCATCAGACCCTGGCCCCTCAGAAATTGGAAGGGGACCTTTCCGCGCGGACCGCGCAGGTTATCACATTGCTTTCCCGCGCATAAAGCTTTTCATAGAAAATGAACCCAACCGATTAGGAGGTACCAGAGAATGGATGAAAACAAAATTCCCGGAGAGGAACTGGAAGGCCAGCAGACCCTCTCGGGACAGCAGGACGCCGCGACCGCGGTAGCTGAGCCTGCCGAGAAGAAAGAGACGCAGGACGCACCGGAGGCCGAAGTGAGGCAGGATGAACCAGCTGGCGAAGAACAGCAGGAAATGCCTTATCAGACGGCGGAGATGCCAGACCCGGCAAGCCTTTACACCGCGCCTGAGCCGCCGGTCAAGAAAAAATCCCCGGCCATGCTGATTATTGGAATCCTGTGCGTTGTGCTGGTGGCGGCGGTGGCCCTGTTGGCGGCAACGCTGGGTGGGATGTTTATGAAACCGCGGGACGCGGTTTCCAAGGCGTTTACCTCGACCAACGCCGCGGTAGCCGCGCAGAAGGACCGGCTGGCACAGGAACTGCCCGGTATGAAATACCTGACCGGTCTGGCCGAACCTGCCCCGGCGAAAACCAACTTTAACCTTGCTGTCGATCAGGTTGACATGGGCGTCAGCACTGCGGAAAACGCCATCATTTCCAAAATACTCAAGGGCTTCGGCCTGAAGGGGAGCTATGTCAACGATCCGGACAGCAAGGTTTTTGAACTGGATGGCGCGGTACATATGGATGGAGCGGATCTGATTGGGCTTTATCTGTATGGTTCTCCGGAACTGGTCGCTGGTGGAATCCCCAGCTTTTCTGATACGGTGTTCTCGTTTAATCCTGCGACCTTTGCGCAGGATTTCCAGCAGAGCCCGCTTTATGCGACGAGCGGGATGGATGAACAGACGCTCAACATGATGCAGGAAGAGATCAACAGCCAGCTGAACTCGATGGACGCGATGAGCGTGGCCAACCAGAAACAGATGGCTGAAGACCTGTACCGGCTGATGGGCGGCGCGCTGGACAACGCCACCTTTGAGAAAGCGCCTAAAGAGGAGGGCCTCAAGTGCTATAAGATCATCATTCCGGGAGAGGATGTCAAAGGCGCGGTGATCGATGTTGTGAAGTATCTCTATTTTGATTCGCCGTTCGCGGGAATATATCGCGCTGCTTTCGAGCCGATGCTGATCGACACCGGGATGAGTTACGAAGCTTTTATGAACGATCAGATCATTGGCGTCCTGGAGCAGGAAATGCCGCCGCTGGAGACTGAAGCAGTGGTAAAAGTGGGCAAAAAGAACATCATTCAGTCGGTGCTGGCGGTCGTCAAACCGGTCACGGTGAATACCGTCACCTTTGAAGGAATCTCCCTGAACTATGCGCTTGCTGAGGATATGACCGAAAAACTCACTGTGGCCTGTAAAATAACTGGCGCCGGAGAGGGTGAAGTCGTCGACATAAAGATGGCGCTGGACGATCAGTATGCTGATGGCGCCTATGACCTTAGAGTGGCTTTTGATGTGCAGGCGGAGAATATCCTTACACTCAATCTGTCCGAGTCTTTCCGATTTGATCGGGAAGGGGCCGCCAACTTCGGGGTCAATATGGACATTTCGGCGCCCACAGCTGTCGGCGCCGAGGAAATTGCGGTTGACCTGGTGGCGGAAGGCTCTGTTTCCGAGACGGACGGCAAGGCGGTATTCACCTATCCAAAGATCGGCGGTTCGCTCACAACCGAAGGGCAGACGATGAGCCTTTACTTCAAGCTCGACGCGGACAGCGCGCCGATCGATTCACCCTATGTGATTTCCAGGGAAACCAAAGAGCTGTTCAAGATGTCCGAACTGGAACTGCAAACTGAAATGCAGAAGATGGAAGCGGGAGCGCAGCAGTTCTTCGGTTCCCTCATGCCCTTTCTGATGGGCGCATAAACGGCAGGGGATACATACTTCATGAAGCTATTTGCAACTGCATTTTACATCGCATGCAAGCACAGCGGCCGCAGGCTGCTGTGCTTGCTCTGCGTTTTTGCAGTCTGCCTGGGCCTTCTGGGGGCGGTGTTTGCCGCCGTGCCGGAAAAAAGCGTCCCCAAAGCTGAGGTTGCGATCGTGAACCTGGACCAGAACCCGATGAGCAGGACGCTGCTGCGTTCGTTTGCGTCAATGGAAAGCTTGTCCGATCTGTTTCAGGTGTCTTTTGCCTCGCCGGAGGAACTGGACCGCCAGCATTATAACGCGGTGCTGACCATACCGGACGGCTTTCTTGACAGCGTGCTGACCGGTGAGAACCGCAGCCCGGTTCTGGAGGTGGATATCTCCACGCCGCTTGAAGCAATGTGGGTGCGGGAGCTCGCCCAGGCTGGCGCTTCGGCGCTGACAACCGCGCAGCTTGGGGTGTACACGGTTCAGGAAGCGGTGAACTATGGAGAGGGTATGCCGCGGAAGGATTACGAGCTGTTGCTTATGGATGTGAACCTCACCTTCCTTAAAGAATTCCTTTCGCGGCTGGAACTTGTCGCGCAGGAGCGCCTTTCCGCAACCGGCACGCTTTCGCTGCCGCTTTATTATGCGGCGTCGCTTTGCGCACTCTTGTTTTTGGCCTATGGGTTCCTCTATATGCCTGCGGTGCGCGGTCTGAAACGGTTTGCTGTGCGGGCGCGCGCAGACGGCATGGTGCTCTTTGTGTCCGCCTTCGCGCATATCGCGGTATTTACGGCGGCTCTGGGACTGCTGCTCTTTCTGCCCGCCTGCCACCGTTTCGGCTTTACGATGGAAAAACTCGCGGCCTTTTTGCTGTTTCTGCTGCTCGTGAGCGGTTGGACACTGGCCATTTGCCTGTTGACCGAAAGTTTTTCCGCCTGCGCGGCCGCATCGATTTTGCTTTCCACCGGTATGGGGCTTTGTGCCGGCGGCTTTTTGCCCCTCGCGCTGATGCCCGCCGCCTTTACCGGAATTGCGGGATTCCTGCCCGCGGGGCGGGCGATCGCGCTTGCCGGGGCAGTCCTGGGGGAGCCGCTTTCCAGCGGCTCCGTTTTGGCGGCGGGGGCCATGGCGGCGGCCATGCTTTTGCTGGCGTGGTTTTGCTGGCGGCATAAGGGGGTGGCTTGATGCGGTATTTCGGGACGCTCCTGCGTTTACAGATCTGGTCGCGGCTGCGCTCGGCTTCCTTTGCGGTGACGGCGGCCTGTTTTCTCGTGCTGGCACTTGGGTTTGCGGTGTTACTGCCGGACAGACAGCCATCCGGCTTGACAGTTGGGTTGTTTGCCGAGTCGCAGAGCGGGCGGGATACGGCGGAAATCTTACAGAAGAACGCCAGCTGCCGTTTTTTGCTGTTCGACAGCGTGGAGGCGCTTGAAAAGGATCTGCTGGCCGGAAAGCTGCACTGCGGATATCGGATTTCCGACGGGGAGAACC
This sequence comes from Anaerotruncus rubiinfantis, assembly GCF_900078395.1. Classification (NCBI taxonomy): domain Bacteria; kingdom Bacillati; phylum Bacillota; class Clostridia; order Eubacteriales; family Oscillospiraceae; genus Anaerotruncus; species Anaerotruncus rubiinfantis. Next base: position 1,318,344 of record NZ_FKLA01000009.1, read on the forward strand.
CGGTCACCGCGCTCACAACCGACGGCTCCTATATGCGTCCGCTGCTGGATGAGGTGGTGCTTTCCGCCTACGCCGAGGCGAGACTGCCGCAGGATGTGCGGGATTACCTGATGCAGGCGGGGCTCGGTTCAGCCGATGTGGAAGGGATACTTGCAGGGCTGCGCGGCGAAGCCACCCCGATGACCATTACGGTGCAAACAGTCGGGAAGGCATCGGTGCAGGCGCTCGCGGAGCAAAGTGTCTCCCTGCTGCTCTACGCGGTGCTTACCACGGCTTTTCTGGGTTGCGCGGTGCTGTCCGGACTGCTTGCGGGGGATGAGCGAAAACGCGCCTTGCAGCAGCTTTCGGCCCTTTCCGGCCGGCGGCTTTCCGGCGCCCTGGCGCCGGCATTGGCTGATGTGCTGCTCAATCTGGCGGTACTGGTTTTGACGGATGTCTGCATCAGCCGGCTGCTGCCGGGCGGATATCAGCCCGCCGGACGCGCCGCGCTGTTGGTGGCGCTTGCCCTGCTGGGCGTTGCTTTCCGTATGCTTGCGGCGGCATTGCGGCGGTTTTCCGGTGCGGTTGCCGCGCTGATGCCGGTCTGGCTGCTGGCGGGAATATTCTGTTCCGGTTCGATTATAAGCCCGGAACTGCTTCCGGCTGGGCTTGGTATACTGCGCTTTTTTTCGCCGGCATGGTATCTGCTCAGGCTGCTGCAGGGCTTTTAAAAGGGTGCAAAAACTCCCCGGCGTTTTTTCGCCGGGGAGTTCTCCGTTTTATGGTTACGCGATGTGATATTGCGCCCTGCCGGTTTCAAAAAGGTTTTGGCCGGTACAGTCGGCGGCGACGATCAGCGGCAGCTCCGCAAGAAGCAGCTGTTTGACCGATTCGCAGCCAAGATCCTCATAGGCGAGGACCTCGCATCGTTTGATACAGTGCGCGGCGAGCGCGCCCGCGCCGCCGATCGAACAGAAATAGACACCTCTGTTTCGGACGATCGCATCGTAAACCGCCTGCGAACGGTCTCCTTTGCCGATTGTGGCGGCAAGCCCGAGATCCATAAGCGCGGGGGTAAAAGGGTCCATCCGGCTTGAGGTGGTCGGCCCGCAGGAGCCGATCGCCATGCCTTCGGGCGCGGGGGTCGGGCCTACGAAGTAAATGGTGGAGCCTTCGATAGGGAAGGGAAGCGGGCCGCCGTCCTTGAGCGCGGCCATGATCCGTTTATGCGCCGCATCGCGGGCGGTATAGATCGTCCCGCTGAGCAGCACGCGGTCGCCCGCGCGCAGTTCCTTGGCCATACGCTTCAGGTCGGAGGCATCAATCCGATAGGTCTTCACGCGTTACCCCTCCCAAATGTCCCGCCTCGTCGTCCGGTTCGGCAAACGGCTGGCCGGGTTCCTCGATATAGCTGAGCCCGCCTTCCTGCGGGTTGAACCGGTCCTCGATCTGCCTGATCACTTCCTGCATCACATCGACACGGTCATTGAGGACGAAAAGGATCTCTTCGATCGATTTGCGCAGTCTGCCCGCGTCGCCATTGAAGCTTGCGAGTTCCGCATAGAAATTCTTCATATAATCCTTGGCCTGATCGGTGATTTGTTTGGCCTGCGCATTGGCCTGGTCCACGGACTGTTTGGCTTGGGCATTCGCTTCAGCAACAATCCGCTCCGCGTCGCGCTTGGCTTCGATGATGGTATCACCGATCTGGTTCGAGAGCTCGTCGTATTTTTTGCTCTTGTAGTCGAGGCTTTCGGCTTTGAACTGCAGCTGGCGGCTGCGCTCGGTCTGGATTTTCACCTCGCGTTCGGAGGCGTTCAGCTCTTCCTGCAGCTCTTCGTTCTGGGTTTGCAGGGTTTTGAGCATCTCCTGCGCGGCGGCGGCCTGGCGGCGTTCCTCTTCAAGCTGGAGCGCGACTGCTTCAAGCTTGCCGTTCTGGTCGGCGAGCTGCGCCTCCAGGTTCTTGATGTGGGCGATCTGTGATTCCTGTGCCTGCGCGAAAGCGTTCAGTTTTTCCTGGTATTGCTGCTCGGTTTTGTGGAATCCTTCATTGAGGGAATCTATGTAAGTCAGGACCGACTTTTTGTCGAATCCGCCGAATGTCGTTGTCTTGAAAAACGCTGTATCAGCCATTCTACTTCTTCCTTTCGACAAACGTTCTGTATTTTTGGCAAAATCCATATTAAGTATACCATTATTCCCGGGAAAAACAAAGAGATTTTTTCAGAATTGCACAATATGATTCCGAGTTTTTGTATGATATACTCTATGAGGAACACTTTGGAGGCTTGGGAGGAAAAAACATGGAAAAAGTTGTGGCTTTCGACCTGGATGGGACACTCAGTGAATCGGATCTGTTCTTGATCCCATCTTATAAGGCGGCGCTCTGCGAGCGGGGGCTGCCCATGCTTTCGGATGAACGGCTCAAGCTGTTGATTGGCTGCACGATTGAGAATGCCCGCGCAATTGTGATGCCCGACCGCCCCATGGAGGAATACCTCGAATACTCCCGTGCGGTTGGCCGCCATGTGCAGGATTTTGTCCGGCGGGGACGCCCGTATCCGGGCATTCCGGAGAGCCTTGCAAAACTGCGTACACGCGGTTATAAAGTCGCGCTCTGTTCGAACGGGGAATCCCATTATGTCTATCAGGTGCTCGACAGCCTGGGGCTGACCCAGTACTTCGATTTTGTCCAGCATGTTGTGCTCGGCTGTGATAAATCCGATTTATTGCGGCGGGTCATCGAGAAATTTGCACCTGCAAAAGTGGTGATGGTCGGGGATCGCGTTTACGACGTCGAAGCCGCCCGAAATAACGCGGTGCCGGTGATCGGCTGTCTTTACGGGCTCTATCCGGATGAGGTGCGGGACGCGGATGTTCGTATCACGGCCGCGGACCAGCTGCCGGAAGCGGTGGAGATGCTGCTTGGTTAAAAAAATGGCACGGGGAAGCGCTTGTCAGAGCGCTTCTTCCGTGCCGTTTTCATATAGATAGCGGGCGAAAAGAACCAGAACGGGGGCGGCGAACAGCCCGACGAACCCCGCGATCTGCAGCCCGGCGTACATGGACGTGATCGTTGCAATGGGATGCAGGCCAATCTGGTCGCCCACGATGCGCGGTTCGATGATGTTGCGGATGACCTCGATGACCGCGAACAGCAGGAGCAGCCCAATCCCCCCGGGCGGATCTCCGCCCGCGATCAGCACGAGTCCCCAGGGCACTAGGATTGTACCGCTGCCGATGAGCGGCAGGATGTCGAGCAGGGTGATGGCCGCCGCGACCGGCAGGACATATTCAAAGCCGAGCAGCCACAGCCCGAAGCCGAGTTCACAGAAAGTGACCGCCATGATGATGATGTAGGCGCGCACAAACTGCCAGATGGTCTCGCGTGCGAAGCGCTGCAGCCCGCATACGCGCGGCGCAAGCCGCTTGGGGATGAGGTTTCGCAAAAAACGCGCGACCATGCGGTAATTCGATGCGGTTAAAATCGAGATGACGACGGTGAAAACTGCCGCGATGAGCAGGAGGGGCAGCTTTGCGGCGATTCCCGCGGCCCAGCTGACCAGGTGGGCCGAACCGTCGACCGCGGCCTGCTGTGTGGCGGCGGCGATCGCATCCGAAAGGCTTTCAAGGCTTTGCCCGGTGTCCGGATAGAAACGGCCGGCTAGACCGTAAAACCAGCCGCTCAGCCGGTCGAGCACCGGTGCGATGTTCTGTGCGTAGAGATCCGGCAGGCGCAAAAGCAGCTCATAAAGCTGGGCGAGCACAATGGTGAGAAACAGTCCAGCCGCGCCCGCCACCGTCAGATAGAAAAAAAGCAGGATCAGCACGCAGGCGGTTTTTTCGCCAATATGGGCGCGCTTTGCAAAGGAAAGGGTGAGCGGCCGCATCAGCGCCGCGATGCCGGTGCCGAGGAAAAACGGCAGCATCCAGATACAGACATATTTGAAGAAAAAGAAAAGCGTGCCGCCGATCGCGGCATAATAGAGGATGTAAAATAAAGTCTGGCGTTTTTCCTGTTCCTGCACCGCCTCACCTCCCGTTTCTAGCATATTATGCTGAAAACACCGGCCGATATAACCACGTGCCAAACAGTACAAAACATTGGCAGGAAGCTATGCAGAATGGAAAAACCGTTGTATATATTAAACAAGACCTTCTGGAATTTCTTACAATTAATAAACAAACTGCCCCTTTACTTTCACAAAACGGTATGGTATAGTGTATTTGGCTGCGATACAAAAGTATGTGAGAGGTGGACGGAAATGAGCGAAAAGCCCAATTTCCTCCTGGTGAGCGCCCAGGTGCTGCCGGAGGTTTTCCTGAAGGTTGTCGAGGCGAAGATGCTGCTTGCGCAAGGTAAAGCAAAAAGCTCTTCCCAGGCGGCAAAGCTGGCGGGCATCTCGCGCAGCGCTTTTTATAAGTATAAGGATTCCGTCTATCTTTATGATGAGCGGATGAGTGAGAGCCTTGTGACCTTCTCACTCACGCTGGAGGACCGGCCGGGCGTGCTTTCCTCCACCCTGACCGAACTCTATAAGGCGGGCGCGAATATCATCACGGTCAACCAGAACATCCCGGTTGACGGCGTGGCGATCGTTTCGATTTCCGCGCGTATCGGCAACGCGAGCTGTTCACGTTTGGAAATCCTGGAGATGCTGGGAAACCTCGACGGGATTGTCGAAGCAAAGACCATTTGAGAAAGAAAATCACGGGGATATAAGACGGTCCCCGTCAGGGAGGTAGCAACATGATCAATATTGCCGTACTGGGATATGGCACGGTTGGCTCGGGCGTGGTGGAGGTTTTCTTCAAAAACCGCGAAAGCCTGCAGAAAAAAGCGGGCCAGGAGCTGGATCTCAAATACATACTGGATGTGCGGGATTTTCCCGACAGCCCGTTCGCGGACCGCTTCACAAAGGATTTTAACAAGATCCTGGACGATGATTCGGTCAAGGTCGTCGCCGAGGTGATCGGCGGTATTGAGCCGTCCTACGGTTTCACCAAGGCCTGCCTTGAACGCGGCAAAAGCGTTGTGACCTCCAATAAGGAACTGGTCGCGCAGAGAGGCGCCGAGCTGCTCGCGGTTGCGCGGGAGCACCACTGCAACTATCTGTTTGAAGCGAGCGTCGGCGGCGGCATCCCGATCATAAGGCCGCTGCATATGTGCCTGGCCGCGAACCAGATCGATGAGATCGCGGGCATCTTAAACGGCACGACCAACTTTATCTTAACCAAAATGATCCGTGAAAATATGGCGTTCGACGAGGCGCTCGCGCTGGCACAGAAGCTTGGCTACGCCGAACGCAACCCGGCCGCTGACGTGGAGGGCCACGACGCCTGCCGCAAAATCTGCATCCTGGCGTCGCTGTCGTTCGGCGAGCATGTTTTCCCAAAGGACGTCTACACCGAAGGCATCACCAAAATCACGCTCGAGGACGTCGCGTATGCGCAGGATTTCGGCTCGGTCATCAAGCTGATCGGGCGCTGCAAACGCGCCGGCGACGGCGGAAAGATCACCGCGATGGTCGCGCCGGCCTTCATCCATCATGAGAGCCAGCTCGGCACGGTGGACGACGTATTCAACGGCATCCTCGTGCGCGGCGACGCGACCGGCGACGTTGTGTTCTACGGCAAGGGCGCGGGCAAGCTCCCGACCGCTTCAGCCGTTGTGGGCGATATCATCGAATGCGTCAAAGCGACCGATACCAGCCCTTCGCTGCGGTGGAATCCGTCGGAGGGCGGCAATGTCGCGGACCGCGCGGACAATGTGACCCGGGTCTATCTGCGCTGCCGTTCGGACGAGGTCAAGGTGCTGGAAGTGGCGAGGAAGCTGCTCGGCGAGGTGCAGGTACTTTCCCGCCCGGGACAGCCGGCCGACGAATTTGCCTTTGTGACGGAGCAGGCGCTGCCGGAACGCACGATTGACGCGGCGGTCGAAAAGCTCACCGGGATGGGCGTGGAGGTCCTCGGAAAGATCCGGGTGCTGGACTATTGACGGTGAAGATACGCATCCCGGCGACTTCCGCGAATATCGGGCCGGGCTTTGACTCAATCGGCCTTGCGGTCGATCTTTACAACTACATCACGATGGAGGAATACGACGGCGTTGTGATCGAATCGCTCGACCGGGCCCCGGTCCCGGCCGACGAAACCAATCTTGTCTATTCGACCGCGAAGCACCTCTATGAATTGTGCGGAGTGCCGTTTCGCGGACTCAAGATCGGGCAGATCAACAACATCCCGTTCGCGCGCGGGCTTGGAAGCTCCTCGGCCTGCGTAATCGGCGGGCTCAAGGGCGCGAACAAACTGATGGGCAACCCCGTTTCAGATGCGGAACTCATCAACATTGCGGCCGGCATCGAAGGGCACCCGGACAATTCCACCCCGGCGCTCTGCGGCGGGCTGGTCACGGCGGTGTTTGAAGCCGGGCGGGTCCATTATGTCAAGCAGGAGATCAGGGGGGAACTGCATTTTGTGGCGGTCATCCCGGATTTCGAGCTCAAGACTTCGAAGGCGCGCGCGGTGCTGCCCGACCGGATTGACCGCAGGGACGGCGTTTTCAACCTGTCGCGCGCGGCACTGATGTCGGTGTCGCTCTACAGCGGCAATTACCAGAATCTGCGCATCGCAGCCGATGACCGGCTGCACCAGCCGTACCGAATGGGGCTCATCCCGGGCTTTGAACCGGTGATGGAGGCTTGCTACGATCTGGGTGCCTATGCGGTTTATCTGAGCGGCGCGGGTCCGACGCTGATGGCGATCGTTGACGCGAAGCTCTCGGATTTCGGCGACTGCGTCGCGCGGCGGCTTCCGTCGCTGGGACTCGGCGGCTGGCAGGTGCATACACTGTCTATAGACAATTTGGGCACCGTGATTGAGCGGGTATAACAGGATTTTTGAATCTACATTTGGAGGAATAGCAATGAACTTAGTGGTACAGAAGTTCGGGGGATCGTCCGTAAAGAATGCGGAGCGCGTCTTTAACGTGGCGCGGATCGTTACGGATACTTACCAGCAGGGCAACAATGTGGTGGTTGTGGTTTCCGCGCAGGGCGATACCACCGACGACCTGATTGCAAAGGCTCAGGAGATCAATCCGAACGCATCAAAGCGAGAGATGGATGTCCTGCTCACCACCGGTGAGCAGATTTCGATGTCACTGCTCGCGATGGCGATCGAAAAACTTGGATTTCCGGTGATTTCGCTGACCGGCTGGCAGGCGGGCATGCTGACCGACTCGACCCATGGCGCGGCGCGTATCCGCCGGATCAACAAGGAACGTATCGACAACGAGCTTTCCAAGCGCAACATCGTGATTGTGGCGGGCTTCCAGGGGATCAACCGCTATGACGACCTGACCACTTTGGGCCGCGGCGGTTCGGATACGAGCGCGGTCGCGCTGGCCGCTGTGCTGCATGCCGATCTGTGCCAGATCTACACCGATGTGGACGGCGTTTACACCGCCGACCCGCGCCTTGTCAAGAATGCAAGGAAGATCGACGAGATTACATACGACGAGATGCTCGAGCTCGCGACGCTTGGTGCGGGCGTCCTGCACAACCGTTCGGTCGAGATGGCGAAGAAATACAACGTGAACCTTGAGGTTCTTTCGAGTTACACCCAGAACCCCGGCACCAAGATTAAGGAGGTTGTCAAAATGGAAAAAATGCTTGTCAGAGGCGTCGCAAGAGATAACGATGTTGCCCGTATTTCGATCGTCGGTGTTCCCGATCAGCCGGGTATTGCGTTTAAAATATTCTCCCAGCTTGCCGCAAAGAAGATCAATGTCGATATCATCCTGCAGTCGATCGGCCGCGACAACACCAAGGATATCAGCTTTACCATCTCCCGTTCCCATAAGCAGGCCGCGATGGAACTGATGGAGGAGATCAACAAACAGGTGAATGGCAAGGGAATCCTCTGCGATGACAACATCTCGAAGGTTTCAATTGTCGGCGCGGGCATGCAGTCGAATCCCGGCGTTGCGAGCAAGATGTTTGAGGCGCTTGCGGAGGCGCATGTCAACATTCAGATGATCTCGACCAGTGAAATCAAGATCTCGGTGCTGGTTTCGCTCGACGACAGCGAGAAAGCGCTCAGCGCCATCCATGACGCATTTGAAATGTAAGAAGAATGTTCAAAAAGCCCCCGGCCGTTGGCCGGGGGCTTTTTGGTTTATGTTTATTTTGCCGGTGTGGAGGCGATCCGTTCAACCTCCAGCGTGGCTTCGTTGTCGCCTTCGAGCGCGGCGGTCGCCAGAATCTGGCCGACCAGGAGCTTGAAGTTATTGGAGGAGACGGTTGCGCCTGCGACATTCTCCACTTTGGTGACGTCGTTATCCGCGCCGTTCCAGTTCTTTTCGAGCGCGTCGAATGCCTTTTCCGGAGTCATGCCGGTCTTTTCCTTCTGCTTGGCAGCCAGCTCGGCATCCTGCGATTTCAGCTTGGTCTCATCAGCCTTGCTGATCGCATCGAATTCCTTGATGGTGACCTTGTCGCTATCGATGCGGATCACCACGTAATCCTTCCAGCCATTTTCATCGAAGTCGGTGAACTGTGCGCGGTAGGTGCCGTTCACATACCGTGGGGCAATGATCTCCTTTTCCCCTCCGGAGATCATGTTTGCGAGCAGCGGGTTCATCAGTTTGCTGAACGATTTGGTGGCGGAAGCGCCGTTGGTGGGGGACATGACCTTCGTCAGGTCGTCGCCCGCTTCGATGAAGTTGGTGACGATCTGCGGATAGTAATAGGACGGGCCCTGGCTGCCGGAATTGAGCGACGTGTCGGTGGTGATGCGGGATGCCGGGTCGTCCTTACCGATGGCGTCGTAGGTGATCGTATCGATGAGGCCGTCTTTGACAGTCAGTTCAACATATTCCTTCCAGCCGTCCGAATTGAAGTCAGGCATGGTGGATTTATAGGTGCCATCCGCATATTTGCCCAGCGTGACCGATTTCTGATCGCCCGCTTCGGCGGATTCGAGCGCGGTTCGCATCATGCGGATAAACCGGTAGGTGTGCTCCTCCTGGTCTTTGATGGGTTCCATTTTATCGAGATTCCCGCGCACGCCGTTATATTCCTCAAGGATCAGCTGTGCGGCTTCGAGGGCTTCTGCCTCGGCGGTGGTGAGCGCTTGGGAGGAGGAATCCGCCGAAGCGCTGGCTGTGGATTCCGCACTGGAGGAGGCGGAGGAGGCAGGCGTGGAAACCGCTTCACCGGATGCGGAAGAATCGCCTGTCTGGGAAGCCGGGCCCGGATCCTCTTTCATGCCGTATTCCTCAATAGTGATTTCATCGTCCTTCACCGAAATGGTCAGGTAGTCGAGCGTGCGGTCGATGGCGGGCACCGCATAGGAGACGGAATATTCTCCGTCCTGATAGACGTAGACCGGCTCCGGCTCGGAAGAGGAGGAAGGTGGTTCGACCGGTTCGGTTTCCCGCTTACAGGCGGAAAAGGAAGCGGCAACCAATGCGGCGGCGAGCAGAAGCGACAGGATTTTTTTCATCTATGTACAACCTCCGATAATACAGATAGGATTCCGTTAACCTAAAAATTATACCATTCAGCTTCTGCAAAGTCAATCCGGCTCCAACCCATTCCAGGCAGTTTGCCTTTGCGGTAGGCGGGGCCTAAAGACCGGTCTGCCCAGTTTTTTCTGTATCTTGTGGGTGGGGAGAGAATATGATAATATGAAAAAAATGGATTTTCTTTGGGAAATCCACATGGCAGGAGGTTCCTATGAAACGTTTTTTATCGACGCTTACCATCTGGCTGATCCTTGTCTTTCTGTTTACCTTCTTCTTCGCGGGATATCTGCTGGACCCGCAGCACATTTATCGTGCCGCCGCTTTTCTGGCGGTTGTGCTGGCCGTCGCTACCGAGCTTTATACAGAACAGTCGCGAAAAATAGAGGATCTGGAGAAGCGAATCCAGGAACTTGAAGAAAAACAGTGAAATGTTTCCCGGAAATTTTGAAGGGCCTGTGCAAAAACGAAAAAGCCCGCGGCCAATTGGCTGCGGGCTTTTTCTGTGGGTTTTCAGGAAAGGGCGGATGAAGTGGGATTGGCCGCAGGGATGGGTGTGGGAGCATTTTCAAGCGCGGCCATTGGACGCACCTCACGCGCGAAACTCTGGGGCGGGATGCTGCGGGTAGAAGCCGCATCATGCAGGACATTGAGCTTGTCGCCGGGTGCAAGTGCGTTGAAATCCAGATAAAACTGGGTGGAATCGTTGAAATTGAACCGGTACTGCATGCCGTTTTCGTCAACCGGGTCAAGCAGCAGGTAGTTTTCTTCGGTGTTTGCTTCGACGAGGATACCGTTATAGACCACAAGATCCACAGGTCCCATGTCATTGACCGCGATGGCGGTGACAGTTCCGGAAGCGTCCGGCTGGCCGCCGTAGAAAATTTCCAGATATGAGCCGTTGCCCATACCTGTGGTGTCAAAGCTGTACCGTGTATTTTCGTCCAGAACGGCCTGCAGGACCGGGTAGCCGAAATCGGTGCCGGGCACCTGCCGCAGGATCAGGGCGGTGTGCCCATTGTCATCCACGGCAAAGTCGTCCACCACGCCGCGGTAGACCGCAGCGTCAGCGACATGGATCGGTTCGCTTGCAAGGGGGATATCCTGAGCCTGGCCGGCGGAGAGAATTTCATAAGCGGCGCTCTGGGGCGGGATGCTGAATGTGGCGGCCGGGCTGTGCCGGATGTTGAGCAGATCCCCGGGCTGGACTGCGGAAAGGTCGATGCCGATGATCGTGCTCTCATTAAAATGAAAAATATATTCCTCGCCGGAATCATCCTGCATGGTGAGAGAGCCGGTTTTGCCGCCGTCTTGGGTTTCCACCGAAACGACTGCGCCTTTATAATCAATCGCATCGTCCGGGACGAGCTGTTCGGCGGCCTCAATGATGGAACTGGAGGATTCCAGATCCGGCTCGGAAGAAGCGGCGGTGGAGACGGGTTCAGCGGGCGGGGCTCCCGTGGAACAAGCCGCTGCCGTAAGCAGCAGGGCGGAAAGGATCAAAGCGGTTAAGATTTTTTTCATAATTGACCTCATACTTTCATAGGAATGGATTGTACTCAATAAGTGCGGCATAGGCGGCATTTTATTGCACAGGGAAAAAGCGCTTGTTGAAAATTGTCGGATGATCAGATATAATGGACAAAGCGGACAAGGCGTGGGAAATGCCGCGCAAATCAAAAGAATGGATGGAGAAGGCTATGCCCAATCTCAAATATGTGCTCAGCCGCATCGCCGGGATGGATTACGGCGCAATGTTCAAAACTGCAAAGACCGTACATGCGCGAACCGGTAAAAATACGCTCATGATCCTTGCGGATATCGCAGCCTGCGGATTCAAATACCAGGCGGGCTATATGGATTATCTGGTGTTCGAGTTTTACCTTTTGAACGCTGCCCAGCGCAGAACCTATATCACCCGAGGCCAGAATAACCGGTTCGTCCGGCTTTTAAACCCGCAGGAGAATTGGCATCTTCTGGAGGATAAGATCGAATTCCTCAAGCGGTTTGACGGGCTGACCGGCCGCAGCTGGATTGATCTGCGGGAAACCTCCCACGGGGAATTTGAAGCGTTCTGTGAAAAGCATCCGAAGTTTGTTGCAAAGCCGCTCGACGGAACCTGCGGGCGCGGGGTGGAGTTCATTGAAATTTCGGACAAGAGCCAGATTGTCGGGCTTTATGACATGCTGATGGCGGGCAAACAATATCTGGCGGAGGACTTTATCGTCCAGCACCCGGATATCAGCAAAATTTATCCGCTGTCGGTCAATACGCTGCGGCTGGTGACCATCAAAAATCATGATACGGTGCATCTGGTCTTTTCGAGCATGCGCATCGGCAACGGCAAGAAGGTAGACAACCTCAATTCGGGCGGCATGGCCGTGATTGTGGATATGGACACCGGAAAGATTTCCACGCCGGGCGCGGATAAGGACGGCAAGGCCTACCATACCCACCCGATGACCGGAGTGGAACTTGCAGGCTGCCAGATTCCGTTTTATCAGGAGTCGGTCGCGCTCGTGAAGGAAGCCGCGATGCGCATCCCGGAGCTCGGGTACATCGGCTGGGACGTGGCGGTTTCCGAAAAAGGCCCGATGCTGATCGAGGCGAATCATTTCCCGGGACATGACATCTACCAGTTTCAGGTGCATCTCGGGCCGGATCGGATCGGACTGCTTCCGCGGTTCGAGAAGGCGGTCGAAGGGCTGTAAAATCCTAAAAATAAAAGCCGTCCCCGGTTTCGCCGGGAGCGGCTTTTATTTTTATCCAAGCATCATGCGGTCGTTATCAAATTCCTTGCTGCTCTGCTTCTTAAAAAGTGTCAGCAGCTTCGGAACTGTCATGCCGCTGCGTTCCGGTCCGCTGATATCCAGGATGATCCTGCCTTCGTCCATCATGATGGTGCGGCTGCCGCAGGAGAGCGACTGGTGCATGTTGTGGGTGATCATCATGGTGGTGATCTTATCCTTGCGGACGATCTCCTGCGTGAGAAGTGAGACCTTTTCGGCGGTCGCGGGGTCGAGCGCGGCGGTGTGCTCATCAAGCAGCAGAAGTTTTGGGGTGACGATGGTGGCCATCATCAGCGTGACCGCCTGCCGCTGCCCGCCGGAGAGGAGTCCCATTTTGGTGTCAAGCCGGTCCTCCAGCCCCAGATCCAGCTCTGCGAGCCGGTCGCGGAAAAACGCCCGGTCTTTTTTGCTCACGCCGAAGGAGAAGCCGCGCCTGGTGCCGCGCAGATAAGCCATCGCAAGGTTCTCCTCAATGGTCATGTTCGGCGCCGTACCCCCCAGCGGGTCCTGGAACAGCCGCCCGATGTGCCTGGCGCGCCGGTAATCGCGCTGAAAGGTAATGTTTTCCCCATCGAGCCAGATGTTGCCCGCGTCGATCAGAAACGCGCCGGCAATCGCGTTGAACAGGGTGGATTTTCCAGCGCCGTTGCCGCCGATGATCGTGACGAAATCCCCATCCGCGAGCGTGAGGTTCAGATCGATCAGCGCGCGGCGTTCATTTACGGTACCGGGGAAGAAGGTCTTGCTGACGTTTTTCAGTTCAAGCATTTTTGGCGGCCTCCTTCATCAGTTTACGAAGTTTGAACTGCTCGATTACGGCTGGATAGCAGATCGCCACGGTGACCAGCACGGCGGAGATGAGTTTGAGAAAGAGCGGGTTCATGCCGCGCGCGAGCACGAACGCGATGATCACGCGGTAGAGCACCGCGCCGAGTACGACGGCAAGAATGTTGCGCCAGACGTTTGGACGGCCAAAAACCACTTCGCCCACGATGAGCGACGCAAGCCCGATGACCACCATGCCCACACCGGTGCTGGTATCGGCAAAGCTCTGGTATTGGGCAATCAGCGCTCCGGAAAGCCCGACCAGCGCGTTTGCCAGCCCCAGGCCGATGAACTTCATCCGGTCGGTGTTGATCGAGGAGGAACGCACCATATCGGCGTTGTCGCCGGTGGCGCGGATACAAAGCCCGGTGGATGTGCGGAAAAAGACGATCAAAAAGGCGCAGACCACGATGACGGTACCGAGCAGCACTGCCGCTTTATAATAGGCCGCCTGCGAAAGGGTGAAAATCCCCGGCATGCCCAGCAGCGCGATGGTCGGCGCGCCGCCCATCACACACAGGTTGATGGAATAGAGCGCGGTCATCGAGAGAATGCCCGCCAGAATGGGGGAGACGCGCATCTTGGTCTGCAAAAAGGCGGTGACCATCCCGGCGATCCATCCGGCCGCAACCGCGAACAGCAGCCCCAGATAGGGGTGCCCTTTCATGGTCAGCACAGCGCAGACCGCGGCGCCGAGGGTGAAACTGCCGTCCACTGTGAGATCCGGGATATCGAGTACCCGGTAGGAAACGAACAGCCCCAGCGCGACCAGCGCGTAGATGAGTCCCAGTTCGATTGCACCCTGCAGTGCGAGCATGCTCATACGATCACTCTTTCCAAAAATTTTCGGGTTATGCCGGCGGGATTATTCCACAACGTTTGCGTTTGCAAGAAGATCCGACGGGATGGTGACGCCGATCGCCTCGGCGGTGGATGTGTTGATGGTGGTGGAGAAGTTTGTCAGTGTCTCAACCGGCACTTCGGAAACCGGAGTGCCTTCGAGCACCTTGACCGCCATCTGGGCGGTCTGCTTGCCGAGCTGGACGTAATCGACGCCGATGGTTGCGAAGCCGCCGTCGATAACCATCGAATCGGCGCCGGTGTAGATCGGGAGCTTTGCTTGCCGCGCCACGTCCGCGTAGACCGACATCGCGGTCGCGACGGTGTTGTCGATTGGGGTGTAGAAGGCGTCGCACTTGCCGACAAGCGACTGCGCCGCCTGCTGGACCTCGCCGGTGTTCGCGACGGTAGCTTCAACATAGGAAAGGCCGTTCGCGTCGCAGTAGGCCTTGGCTTCGTCTATGACCGTCACCGAGTTGATTTCGCCCAGGTTATAGATCATGCCGACCGTCTTGACGTTGGGGGTGAGCTGTTTCATCAGCGCGAATACCTGGTCGATCGGGATCGCGTCCGAGGTGCCGGTGATGATGCCTTCCGGCGCTTCGGGGTTCTGGACGAGCTTGGCGGCGACCGGATCGGTCACAGCGGAAAAGACGAGCGGGATCTTCGGCGCGGCGGCCGCGGCGGAGAGCGCCGAAGGGGTTGCGATCGCAACAATCATGTCCTTGCCGTCTCCGGCAAACTTCTGGCAGATCGAGTTGAGGTTCGACTGGTCGCCCTGCGCGTTCTGGTAGTCAAGCGCCACCTTGTCGGGGCCGTAGCCGAGCGCTTGCATTTCCGCTTCAAACGATTCACGGATCTGGTTTAAGGAGGTGTGCTCCATGATCTGCACGAGGCCGATCTGGAAGGTGTCAGATGCGGAAGAAGCGGCGGAGCCCGCTTGCGAAGCCGCCGCGGAGGACTGCGTCTGTTCATTTGCGCCGCATGCGGCGAAGGATACGGTCATCGCGAAAGCCAAAATTGCTGCAAAAATCTTTTTCATGTTCATTTGCTCCTTTTACATAAATTCTAAAAATTTATGTTGGGATGATACCGTGCCGGGGCTTTTTTGTTCGTTTTCCGGATCAACAACAAAAAACACCTGTCCTCATACAAGGACAGGTGCAAAACCTGCGGTACCACCTTGATTGATGTCAAAGACATCCACCTCATCAGAGCGCCAACACGCCCCTTGCCCTGTAACGTGAGCATACGTCGCGGGATACTTGGCCTGCGGCCTTTCATCGCGCCCTCGGGAGTCCATTTGTCCGCCCCGCGTTCCGTCCGGGTTCTCAGCATCCCCGGCTCTCTGTGCGTGCGCCTGCGGTTTTATCTCTCCGTCTCCGGTTTAGAATGTATTATAAGCGTAAGAATTCGATTTGTCAATAGCTTATGCGATAGTTTATGCAAATTGCTTAATTCTGGTGCGTTGTTGCCCGCAGTCCTTCGTATCCCCTTGCATCCAGAAGCGCTTCCGCAACAGCGATTGCGACCGCCGCTTCAACCACCGGCACCGCCCGCACCACGACGCACGGGTCGTGCCGTCCATGGATGCTGACATTGCCCTGGGTATGCGCGCGAAAATCCACCGTCTGCTGTTCCTGAGAGATCGAAGGAGTCGGTTTGAAGGCAACGCGCAGGATGACCGGCATGCCGGTCGAGATACCGCCCAGGATGCCGCCCGCGTTGTTCGTTTCGGCGGCGATTTTTCCATTTTTCAAGGCGAATGGATCGTTGTTTTCGGAACCGCGCAGGTCGCTTGCGGCAAAGCCCGCGCCGAATTCAAGCCCCTTGACCGCCGGGATGCCGAATACGATTGAGGCGACCGTGTTTTCAAGCCCGTCGAACATCGGCGAGCCGATCCCGGCCGAAAGGCCGGTCACCCCGCATTCGACAACGCCGCCCACCGAGTCCTGCGCCAGGCGCGCTTCTTCAATCGCTTGGGCCATCCGGTTCCCGGCGGCTTCGTCGAGGGTGGGAAAACTGCGGGACGCGGCGCAAAGGAGCGTTTCTTTGCCGAGCGAAACGGGATCGAACCGCCGGTCGTCAATTCCGGCGATGCGGCAGGCGTGCGCGCCCACCAGGATTCCCTCGCGCGCAAGCAGCTGCTTGGCCACGCCGCCCGCGAAACAGAGCGGCGCGGTCAGCCTGCCCGAGAAATGCCCGCCGCCGCGCACGTCGTTATATCCGGCGTAGCGCAGAAAACCGGTGTAGTCGGCGTGTCCCGGTCGTGCGACCGAGGCGAACTGCGTATAATCGGCGGAATGTTGATC
The DNA here is from genome assembly GCF_900078395.1 of Anaerotruncus rubiinfantis. Lineage (NCBI taxonomy): Bacteria > Bacillati > Bacillota > Clostridia > Eubacteriales > Oscillospiraceae > Anaerotruncus > Anaerotruncus rubiinfantis. The sequence continues at coordinate 1,334,615 of NZ_FKLA01000009.1, forward strand.
GCCGTTTAAGATGACGGCACACAGCGGCGTGCCGGTCGTCACCCCCTTATAAAAGCCGGACTGGATCTGCGGCGAATCGAGCTCCTTACGCGGGGTGCTCGCTTTGTTTTTGCCCGGCGCGCGGCGCTGCATGAAAGCGTTCAGCTCCTCCATGTCGAGCGTAAACCCGGCGGGAACCCCGTCAAGCACCACACCAATCGAACGGCCGTGGCTCTCGCCGAAGATCGATATTTTAAAGTTTTTTCCCCAACTGGACGACATCGCATCCACCTCCCAATTTTTGAAAGTCGTCAAAGAAGTCCGGATAGGATTTCGCAATTGCGCCCGCGTCTCGGATGATGACCGGCGCTTCGCAGCCGAGCGCCGCCACTGCCGCGCTCATGACAATACGATGATCGTTCATGCCGTCCACGATTCCGCCGTGAAGTTTTCCGCCGTGGATGACAAGCCGGTCGGGGAATTCCTCAACCGTCCCGCCAAGCCCACGCAGCAGCGCGGTGACTGACGCAAGCCGGTCGCTTTCCTTGATCCGCAGACGCGCGGCGTTATAAATTTCGGTTTTCCCTTCGGCGAAGGCGGCGGTCACCGCGAGGACCGGGATAAGATCCGGGATCGGGCCCGCGTCGATCCGGATGCCGCGCAGCTTTGCGGCCTTGCACTGGATCGCGTGGGCATCGGCGGAAATGTCCGCGCCGAACCGTTTGAGAATTTCCACGATGGCGCGGTCGCCCTGTGTGGAAACGCTCGAAAGCCCGGTGAGCCGCACCTCGCCGCCGGCCGCACCCGCGCAGAGCCAGAAGGCCGCGTTCGACCAGTCGGCCTCGACTGCCCGGTCTCCGGGACGGTAATGCTGCCCGCCGGGGATTTTCCAACCGTTTTCGGTGGGTTCAACCGTGATCCCGGACACGCCGAGCGCCGCAAGGGTCATGTCCACATAGCCGGCGGACTGGAGCGGGGAGGTGAGGACGATCTCACTTGCTTCGTCAAGCAGCGGCAGCGCGAAGAGCAGGCCGCTCACAAACTGGCTGCTGACATCCCCGGGAAGTTCATAACGTCCCGGGGTGAGGCGCCCGCGCACAATAAACGGCATCTTTTCGCCGGAAAAGGAGATGCCGTGCGCTTTGAGCGCGCGCATCAGCGGGCCGAGCGGCCGTTCGGGCAGGCGCCCGCGTCCTGCGATCGTGGCAGTGAGACCGAGCGCGCAGGCGACCGGCAGCAGAAAACGCAGGGTTGAGCCGCTTTCGCGGCAGTCAAGCAGAACCATTTTGTCCTGGGGCCGGCATCCGCTCGTGATCTTTGCGCTGCTATCCGCTGTGAAGTCAATCTCTGTCCCCATTGAACGCAGTACGCCGGTGGTCGCTGCCATGTCTTCCGAGCTGGCGAGCGGCGCGACAACGCTGTTTCCGTCAGCGAGCGCGGCGCAGATGAGCGCGCGGTGCGCCGCCGATTTGGAGGGCGGCGCGGGCAGCTGCCCATGAAGCGCCCCGGGATAGACGCAAAAATCAGCCATGGAGATCACCTCGCATGAAGGCTTCGAGCTTTTCCACCGGTACCGGGTGCAGCGCCGCTTTGCCGATCCGGTCAAGGGTGATCAGCGTGATTTTGTTTCCGGCGCGTTTTTTGTCGCCGCGCGCGTGCCCGCAAAGCGTTTCAACCGGGTAGGGGTTGGCGGTCGGGAGCCCGTAAATTTTGCAGCACCGGGCGAGTTTGTCCGCAGTTCCCGGCGGGGTGATCCCGGCTTTCTCGCAAACTTGGGCGATCAGAACCATGCCGATGGCCACGCCCTGTCCGTGAGTGATGGTAAAGTGGGATTCCTTTTCAATGGCGTGGCCGAAAGTGTGGCCGAAATTTAAAATCTGACGCAGGCCCTTGTCCCGTTCGTCGCTCTCAACGACATCGCGTTTGAGTGTGACGCAGCGCGCGACGATCTCCGCAATCCGCTTGTCAATTTCGCCGTGTTCAAGCAGCGCGAAAAGATCCCCGTCGAGGATGGCCCCGTATTTGACAACTTCGGCCATGCCGTCTGAAAAGATCTCTTCAGGCAAAAAGGAAAGCATGGCGGTGTCGCAGACGACAAGCGCCGGCTGCCAGAAAGCGCCGACGAGATTTTTGCCTTCGGGGATATCCACGCCGGTTTTGCCGCCGACCGAGGAATCGACCATTGCGAGCAGGGTGGTGGGCACCTGGACAAAATCGATCCCGCGCAGCCAGGAGGCTGCCGCGAATCCCGCGAGGTCGCCGACCACGCCTCCGCCGACCGCGATGACCACATCTGTGCGGGTGATGCCGTTTTCGGAAAGAAAGCGGTAAACCTGCCGCACCGTATCCAGATTTTTGGATGGTTCGCCATTCGGGAATATGAACTTGCAGGTTTCGTAACCCGCCGCCTGAAGTCCCGCTTCGAGCGCTGGAACAGGCCCCAGGGCTTCGCCAGGATGTCCAAGGCCGTTCACGCGGTCGTCGGTGATGACCGCGAGCTTTGGACGGCGCTGCCCGTAAACCTCTGCGAAGAGCTCCGGAAAGCGGGAAAGCAGCCCATGCCCGATATGGATTTGATACGGTCTGCCGGTTTTAACATCAATCGTTTTCATGGTCGAGCGCCTCCTTGATCCTTCTGCCATGGTCGAGCAGTTTGTAAAGCCGTTCGGAATCGCCTTCGGCAATCGCGTCACGGTATTCGTGGATGTGTGTGATGAGCGTGTCAATCTCCTCGAGCAGCGCACCGCTGTTTTCAAGGAAGAGCTCGGTCCACATCTGGGGATTGAGCTTCGCGACGCGGGTCAGATCCTTGTAGCTGCCTGCGGAAAAGCCGTCGTGCCGCTGCGCGCGCGGGCTTTTGATATAGGCGCTTGAAACCACATGCGCCAACTGTGAGGTAAAAGCGATCATCGCGTCGTGCGCTTCGGGGGTGGTGCGGTTGATTGTTCCAAAGCCGATATCTGCAAATAGCCCGGTGAGCAGATCAAGCGCTTCCTCGGGCGTATCGCCGTCCGGCGTAACGATCATGCTCGCGCCGCGAAAAAGCTGCGCGTCCGCGCCGCAGAATCCCCAACATTCCTTTCCGGCCATCGGATGGCCGCCGATATAGGTAATTTGATGTTCGGCGCAAAGACTGGCGAGGCTTTTGACGACATATCCTTTGATGCCGCACAGATCCATCAGGATACTGCCGGGACGGAAGGTTCCGATGTGCTTTTTTACAAAGTCGACCGTCTGCTGCGGATAGAGTGCGATAAAGACAAGATCGCACATGGAAAAATCAAAGTCCTTGACCATATGGTCGATCGCATTGCAGCCGGCCGCGTCATTCAACACGGCTGCGTCCTTATCGCATCCATAAACAATATGAGGGGTGCAGCGTTTGAACGCCTTTGCCATCGAGCCGCCGATCAGCCCAAGCCCAACCACGCCGATTTTCAGGACGGGTTCTTTTTCGATTCCGAACATGCGTAACGCCTCCAAAGATCAATTAACAGATGTATTATATCAAAAGCGCAACAAAAATCATAGGGCAGATTTGGCGAATGCGACGGGGAATGATCGGGAAAAACTGTTGCATATTCTGATTGAATGGGGTAAAATAAGAAAAAGACTGTTTTTGTATAGTTGGGAGACGTGATTATGGCTGCTTATGACGTGATTATCATCGGCGCGGGTCCGGCAGGACTCACCGCGGCGATCTATGTCCAGCGCGCGGGCTACCGTTCATTGGTGCTCGAGGAATATGTATATGGCGGGCAGATGGCCAATACTCCCGAGGTGGAGAATTATCCGGCTGTGGGTAAGATCAGCGGTGCGGAGCTTGGGATGAACCTCTATAACCAGGCGGTCGAACACGGCGCCAAGATCGAATTCGATGGAGTAAACGCGGTGGAACTGGCCGGGATGGAAAAATCGGTCGATACCCAATCGGGCAAACATTACACTGCCAAAGCGGTCATTATTGCCAACGGTGCGAAACGCCGCAAACTTGAAATCCCCGGGGAGGAAGAATATGCGGGGCGCGGCGTTTCTTATTGCGCAACCTGTGACGGCGGCTTCTATAAAGGAAAAATTACCGTCGTGATCGGCGGCGGCAACACCGCCGTGGAGGACGCGCTCTACCTTTCAAACGTCTGTGAGAAGGTTTACCTGATCCACCGGCGAGATGCGTTCCGTGCTTCCAAGGTGCTTTCCGATAGCCTTTATAAGCGGGAAAATATCGAACTGGTGCTCAGTGCGGTACCACTGGAGATCCTGCCCGAGGAGGATGGGAAAAAGGTCGGTGCAATCACGGTGAAGGATGTAAATACCGGGGAAGAACGGAGAATTGCTGCCGACGGCGTGTTTGTAGCGGTCGGTTTGGTACCGGATAACGAGGTGTTTGCCGGCCAGATCACACTCGATAAAACCGGCTATATCGTTGCAAATGAAGACACCCGTACCAATCTGCCTGGCGTCTTTGCGGCGGGCGATACCCGTACAAAATCCCTGCGTCAGATCGTGACGGCGGCCGGGGACGGTGCGGTCGCGGCGTTCGAGGCGGGTAATTATATTGCGTCGCTCGTCTAAAAGAGAACAAAAGAAGGATGCACGCTGTGCATCCTTCTTTTGTTGTGCCGTCTGAATGGGAGCATCCGCGCATATAGATACCATGAGGTGATCGTATGTACAGGGTATATTCGCGAAGGGCAGTCCTTCCGGCGGTGGGGTGCATTCTGCTGGGGGTTCTGCTGCTGTTCGGTGTGGCGGGCCGTGCGATGCACACCTCCGCCGCGAAACGGGAATTGCCGGTTTATTCAGTGGATACCGAGGAAAAAGTCGCGGCGCTGGGGATCAACTGTGCCTGGGACGACAGCGACATCGACAAGCTGATCGGGTTACTTGACGAACGCAAAATCAAGGCGACCTTTTTCCTGGTGGGCGACTGGTGCAAAAAATATCCGGAAGCAGCCAAAAACTGTCCGCGGCCGGGCATGAGCTTGGAAGCCATTCCAATACCCATCCCGATATGACGAAGCTTGGCCGGGAGGAGATCGTAAAGGAGCTTGACGATTCAAAACGGATCATTGAGGAAACGACCGGACAGAAGCTGCATCTCTTCCGGGCTCCGTCCGGTGCATATAACGATATGGTGATCTCGACTGCGCGTGCCCTTGGCTGGGAGGCTATTCAATGGTCCAACGAATTACTCTATAGGGTTTGAGTAACAAAAAAGGCATAAGGGTGATACCACAATTTAAAACGTAAAAAATAGGGGTAGCAGAATAAGTTCTGCTTGACAAAGAGAACCACCGGCATAGCCGGTGGGATCGAAAAAGCGATAGCGTTGATTAAGGCAAAAAAGACCTCCTTTGGTAGAATGGATGCGGGTTTCGCCAGCCGCACAATCAACCAAAGGAGGTCAAGTCCAAATGGACGAACAAAGCTTGGCACACACAAAGTGGGTGTGCAAGTATCACATAGTCTTACCCCCTAAGTATCGGAGAAGATCATCTATCGAGAACTAAGAAAAGGATATACAGCAAATAATACGAGACCTGTGCAAACGGAAAAGAATAGAAATTATAGAAGGGCGTATGATGCCCGACCACATCCACATGCTGCTATCCATTCCATCAAAGCAAAGCGTAAGAGAATTCATGGGATATCTCAAGGGAAAAAGTACGTTGATGATTTTCGAGAGATACGCAAATATGAAGCACAAGTAGGGGCGTAGATGCTTTTGGGCGGAAGGGCACTGTGTGAGTACGGTTGGAGCAAACAAAGCAGCCATCGCAAAATACGTCCGGGAACAGGGAACGGAAGACCAGATAGCAGATCAGTTAAGTTTCAAGGAGTACGAAGACCCTTTAAAAAATATCGAAGAATAGAAAAGCAACGCCAGTGTACGGCTGACGTTGCTTATGACGCGCCGTTCGGTGCTGTTGGTATCATCATGCCCTTATAGGGCTGTTATTCATGCCACGTCTTTTGGATGTGATCATGACTCAGTATTGCTTAAGTGCAATCTTTTAATAATTTCCGCCAGTTCCACGGCGTATGATTTGAGATGCGCGGTTTTGGATTTTTTCCAAGCAACCACAAGCGGTTTTGTGATACCGCCCAGCGTATACGTTTTTAAAGTGGAGTCCTCAATTGTTGAACTGTAGGTTAAAAAGCAGCTCTTTTCCGTATCAAGATAGCGCCGCAAGGCAAAAAAGTCGGCGTCTTTGCTCTCCCAACGGATATTAACCACTTGCTTTTGGAACAGTTCCTGACTTTCGTTTTGTATTTTCGTATTGCGCTGATAGGATGGATAATAACAGGTGCAGCCATCCAAGTCCGAAAATTGCAGAACTTTTTTATGCGACAACAGAGAATCCCTCCGCACGATACAGTGAAGGGGCAGGGGGCATATGATAAGACTTTGAATGTTGGGGTTGTCACACAAGCCCCCTACGTCGATCACAATGCACAAATCAATTTCCCCGCACAATATCTTCTCTATGGAATCTACCCATCTCACAATCACCGGATTGGTTATTGTTTCCGGAAATTGTGCCTTAAAGTCCCGTAGCCATGACAGGATGTCTCCAGGCTCCTGACCTTCGGTGAAGCCAATGCGCAATGCATCGATTTTATCAGTATTGCAATAGGGACGTAGCTCTACCAAAGACGAATTAAAATCTTCCAGCATCTTTCTGCATCGAGCTAAAAATAACTGCCCCACCCCCGTCAGAATCAGACGATGGTTTTCACGGGTAAACAAAGTAACATCAAGTGAATTCTCCAATTGGGAGATTTTTTGACTGACCTGCGGTTGAGATATATGCAAGGCTTCAGCGGCTTTTAATGTAGTGCCCAATTCCACCACGGTTACAAAGCACTCAAAATGTATCAGTGTGAGGCTGCTTACTTTAGGATCCAACCACATATAACGAACCTCCCAATATTGTTTCTTTAATAAAATTATATGCGATACCGTTGATTAGTTCAATTAAAAAGTTGGATTTATGCGAATACGTCCAAGCAACCGGAAAGCGGCGGGCCGATTGCACGGAATCGGAAAACTGCCCGCAAAAACTACAATCACCAATATTTATTATAAGATATCTGGATAATCTATATAAAATTTACAAGTTTTACTTTGGCGAACGGGCATAGTATATTTTTATTGTACAGTAGTACAATAAAACATTGCGAAAGCCGATGGTTTTATCCCGCTTTCGCCTTTCGCAGAAAAAGGAATGATGATCATCATGAAAACATTCGCAATTTTTGGAACGGGAAATGTCGCGCAGACATTGGCTGTTGACATGAAACTTGCCGGCCATACCGTTCGCCTCTGCGCGCCGGAAAATCTGGCGCATCGAATCGAGAATCTCTTCAAAAACCCGGAACTGGAAAGCATCGGCAAGATCAAGGGAAAAGCCGCGCTTGATCTCGTTACAGCGGATGTGGAGAAAGCCGTTAGGGGAGCCGACTATATTTGTATATGCGTTCCAGGACATCGTCAGGAAGAATATGCTCGCTTTTTGAAAGGACATCTTTCGTCAAGTCAGATCGTATTTACGTTTGCAAGCTGCTTATCATCTTTGGTATATCGCAAGATCTGGGGTGATGAAAACTGCCCCGTAATGGCTGAAACAAATGTGCCGCCCTACAGCACCAGGGTGATAGCGCCTGGTAAAGTACATGTATATGCGTTCCACCTGGGAGGAATCGCGTTCTTCCCGGCGTCTGCATCGGAAAAATGCTATGAAGACATCAAAAACAACTTTTATCCGTTCCCCACGCTTTATAAGGATGATCTTGAATGCGCGCTCAGCTTATGCAACCCTTGCACGCACCCGGGAGCCTGCCTTACAAACCTGAGTAATATTGAGAGACCCCAATCAAAATTTTTCCTGTATGAGCACGGGTTCACACCTTCCGGCCTCAAAATAGACGTCGGCCTCAATAAAGAACGGCATCAGCTTGCCAACGCGCTGGGGTATCAGGTGCATGCCCTTGAAGATTTTTGCGGTGTGGAAGGGGAATTGACTTGGGAAGGCATCTATAGCATGGGGCATGGCTCCTATGGGATGACTTCGATCGAGGGGCCCAATGATGTTTACGATCGCTATATGACCGAGGACGTTCCCTTCATCCTGCTTTGCTGGGGAAGCCTTTCCGCACAACTGGGCCTTAAGACGCCGGTGATCGACTCGCTGGTAACGCTTTTCAGCCTGGTCCATGAGATAGACTGGAGCAAAGAAGGGAAGACAGTTGATAAACTTGGATTGGATGGAAAAACCGCTGAACAGATGATTCGCTATGTGCGCACAGGGGAATTTTAGCATTTAGATTTAATTCTGTGTCGGTCATTCACGGCGAGTTACCGAGCAGGTCTGTTATCTAACATACTTATATTGATGTAGTTGTGAGGGAATGCAAAATTGGAAAGTGTAAAATTAGTGGACAACCCGGTTGCGGTAACAGAGAAAAAGAGAGAGATCGGTGATCCGGGCCCAGGGTTGACGTTTATCTTTTCCATGTTGGCAATATGCTTCTGGGGCAGTTCCCAAGGGCTTTATTCTGGTCAGTCAGTCTTGGCGATGGGTATTGTACAGCTTGCTTGTTACATACCTTATCTCATCAGTACGGTTCTGTACTATCTCAAAGGCGATACACTTAACGCAGCAATTTTTATGATCTTTTCTACGCTTTTTGGCGGTGTGGGTGGAGGGCTCAACATAGCGGCAGGTATTGGCCAGTTGAAGGGATTCGAGCTGTCCCCAGAGATATCCGCAATTCCTTATTTCTGTAGCGCGGTTGCCGTAGTTCCACTTCTTATCTGTGTTAGGAAGAAAGCAAGCGCTACCACATTCCTTTGTTTCTCAGCGGTAGTGATATTTTTGACATTGCCGATGCTTGTTACATATGGGGTTCTGCCGGCGGAAGGCACAAATACCGTGATCAAGTATTTATATCTATTCGTTGCCGTAGGCGGATTTTATACAATGTTCAACGCGCTTTTAGTGGCTGGAGGCTGCAAGCCTTTACCGGAAGGAAAACCGTTATTCAAGTAAGAATCTGTATTCACAGGTATTTAAAAATAAAAATCATTGCGATGGTCTGTTTTGTACTGAACACGAATTAAAAAGCAATTGAACATTGCTTTCCCCCCTGGATGTGGGACAAGCAAAAACCAGGATTTTTTAATCAGCGATCAGCATGTGTTCGCAAAAAATGAACTTATTTTTGGCCAATACTATAACAAAAGGAGAGAATGGAATGAAAAAGATACTTGCGCTGCTTCTATCTACGGTACTGATCATTGGCATTTCTGGATGCGTTCAAAAAGACGAAGCTACAAGTTTATCAAAGAGCCCATCAACGAGTGCGGCAGGCGCAATCAAAGAAGACTCCATTGTCCTGACATACGGGCAACTAGGCGATAATAGTGAAAACGATTATATGTCGAGGTATTCCAATCGATTTATGGAGCTTGTCGAAGAGCGCACCAACGGGCAGATTGTTTTTGACTTTTATCCCAACAACCAATTGGGCAGTGAACAGTCCATGCTGGATCAAATCGTGTCCGGGTCGTTGGACTTTGCACCGATATCTTCAACAGTTACGGCTTCTATCTATCCTGACTTTTCAATTTATGTGATGCCTTTTGCATTTTCCAATCACGAGGAGTTTCGAGCTGCGCAAAACGCAGGTGCCTTTAGCAATCTGGAAGCCATAACGTCAGAAGGACCGGTCCGATTGGTCTCCCCCATGGTGATTTCATTCAGAGGTTTGTCCAACACAAAACGTGAAATACGCCATGCAGACGATATGAAAGGTTTGAGCTTCCGTGTCGTTGCCGGTGAAATTTATGCCGATGCATACAATGCGTTGGGGGCGACTACTTCTACTATTACATTTAGTGAATTGTATACTGCTCTACAGCAGGGAGTCATAGACGGGGAAGACAATCCTCTTTTGTATGTGATGCAGTATAAGTTCTATGAACAGGAACGCTTCCATACTCAATTAGGTATGTTCATGAGCGTAAATCCCCTCATTATGTCCGAAAAGGTACTGGATAAAATTACTCCCGAACAGTATGAGATCATTAAGCAGTGCGCTAGAGAGGCTGAGTCATACGGCGATGAAGAATTCAACAAAATCATGGATCAGGCCGCTGAGGAGTATGTAGCGGCAGGCGGCAAGGTGGTTTGGTTTGAGGATTTGACGGCGGAAGAGGTTCAGAGTTTTAAAGACGCGACTAAGCCTGTTTGGGATAAGTTCGCAAAACAGGTTGCTCCCGAGACTTATAAGGCATATATGGAAGCTCGTAAAAGTGTTGGATTGGATTAATATGCATCCTGATCCAAACTGTCGATAAGATATTTGTTTATTTCCCCCTCCTGAGGCGGGGAAAATAAACAAATTGAAATCTACCGTTTAATTGTATAATGTTTTTGAATCACAAGGGTGGGGTCCTTGATGCGACTCTTCCCATAAAAAGGGGGCGCCAGTATTTTGCTCAAGAATCTTATTACAAAAATCAGCAAACTGTATCAATCTGCAGAAACGATTTTTGTAGTTGCATTTACGATGTTTATAGGATGCGCAACCATATACACCATTATTATTCGTACCCTTGGAATGCAATCCTTTCGCTGGCTTGACGAAATGGGGCGAACCATGTTGATTATTACCACACTCATCGGAGCAAGCATGGCTGTTACCAAAGAGGGACATATGTCAGTTGATACACTATATGCCTTTCTAAGCAAACGAGTAGCGTTTTTGCTTAAGAGTATTACAAGCCTGATTTGCGGTGCGTTCTATATTTATCTGTTCTACTACACGGTCAATTTTACAATGTTGCAAGCACGCCTTAACAGGACAATGGAATCTCTTTTAGTCCCCATATATATCACCTGGATATTCATCTCCATTGCTATCGTGACAATGGGAGCACGCTATATCATTCAGTCCTTTCGAAATCTCAAGCGCTTTATATACAATGATGTTCCCATTGAGGACAGCAACCTATCTTTAGAGAGAGGGGATGACGTCCAATGATCAGCATTGTCCTTATTGTGTTTTTTCTGTTTCTGATAATCGGTGTACCTATTGCCCATACAGTGATGATTGCTTCTACAGTTGGAGCTATGGGAGGCGGAAGCGATGCCACAATTGTGATTCAGCAACTCTTTGAAGGATTAAATAGTTATACGCTGTTGGCTGTTCCGTTCTTCATCATTTCAGGAAATATTGCCGCAAACGGTAATACTTCTTCTGGAATTGTAAATACAATCAACGCTTTTTTAGGCAGATTCAAGGGTGGTTTAGGTATTGCTACGATTTTTGCCTGTGTCTTTTTTGGGGCTGTAACAGGCTCAGCCATCGCGACAGTCGTTGCGATCGGCGCACTGATGCTTCCGCAGCTGTTGGAACGCGGCTATCCGAGAGGTCTGTGTTTGGGTATTATTACTGCTTCGGGGACGTTGGGCGTCATGATACCGCCCAGTATTGCAATGCTATTGGTATCTGTGGCGATGGGATCTTCTGTCAGCAAGCAGTTCCTCGCCGGCTTTTTACCGGGGCTTATTACTGCACTTGGGTTCAGTCTGTATACCTGGTACAGAGCCAAAAGGCTGAAGATTCCTGTAGAACCAGCTGTCCCGTTCTTTGAAAAGCTGCGTGTCGTGAAGAAAAGTATTTGGGCGTTAATGTTCCCGGTGATTATTCTTGGCGGGATTTATTCCGGGGTGGCGACACCGACTGAAGCAGCCATTATTTCCGTTTTTTATGTGTTGCTCGTTGAATTGCTCATTTATAAAACAATGACGATTAAGCAAATATTCACTACGATCAAAGATTCGATTGTGAGTGCTGCGGTACTTACGATTACCGTTGCGACTGCAAGGGTTTTTGTATGGTATTTGACAACCCAAAGAATCCCGACAAAGTTATTCAATTTTATTATTGAATATATTGACAATGGCTATACATTGCTATTTTGTCTCGTTCTTCTATTCATTATCGCTGGGTGTTTCGTCGAAGTCTCAAGCGTTGTGATTATTTTGGGTCCCGTGTTATTGAATGTATTAAACCATTTTGATATCAACCTGATCCACTTCGGTATTATTGCGATTATGTGTGCTCAGATTGGCTTTATATCTCCTCCTTACGGGATCTGCCTGTTTGTGTCAATGAAGGTAGGAAAAGCGTCGCTTGTGGAAGTTATACGCGGTACTGCGCCATTTCTCATTATCATGGTCCTCTGCACTGCGCTGTTTATTATGGTTCCGGAAATTAGCTTGTTCCTTCCCAATTTGTTTAGTTGAAAAAATCTGCCCGCTCTGCCATCCCATCATGAGCGAGTCCCCCTTGTCACCATTATAGAATGAGAACGAGAATTACAGGTAATTTAGTCGACAGCCTATAGCAGCGGATGAAGGATTCCTTTCCGAGCAACCTTTTTACAAAAATCGAAATATGTTTTCCACTCCCCGCGGGTTAACGTATATCAAATTGTCCAGGTCATTTTTATCATGGTTGATATCCTTTTTCCCTGTATCGTCCCTTGCTACAATTTTATACATAATGTACAAAAACATTGCGAAGGCCTGCAGCTATGTTCTGTTTTGTGACTTTCGCAGAATGAAAGGAATGGTCGTACTTATGAAAAAGACAATCTTCCAAGACATCCTTGAAAAGGAAACCTCTCTGGCGCTGGGATGCACAGAGCCGATGCTGTTTGCCTTAGGCGGAGCGATTGCCCGCAAATATGTTCCGGGTGAAATCAAAAAAGTGGAGATGGAAGGCTGCGGCCTGATCGTCATGGGCGTTCAGAAAGTGGGCGTTCCCAACACAGGCGGCAAGACTGGCGCATTTATTGCGACTGCCTGCGGGCTGATCGCCGGGGATCCCGACGCGGGCAAACAGGCCCTGCATTCGGTCACGCCTGCGGATGTAAAGGCCGCGGAGGAACTGATTAAAAAGGCCGATTTCAGCCTGGAAATGGACAACAGCACTGGCAGGCAGGTTTACACAAAGATGACCGTGTCTTCGGATGAGAATACCGTAACGCTTATCTTTGAGGATAAACATGACAAATGCGTTTATATCGAAGCGGACGGGAAAGTTATCAAGGACGAACGCACGCCCTTGGCCGAACAGGTCAACCCCTACAAGGACATTGACTGGAATACGTTCACCATCGAAGGAATCTGGGATTTCTGCCAAAATTGCGACATCAGCTTCATTGCGAAAATGAAAGAAGCGATCGCGGCAAACAAACGGCTTACCGAGGATGGGCTCAATAACCCGCGCGGCATACAGGTTGCACGCACCCTGCGTGATAATATCAAGAATGGCCAGTTGGCGGACAGCGAATTTACCCAGGCCGTGATTTGGGGCACCGCAGGCGTGGACGCCCGGATGGGCGGCAGCGACTATCCGGCTATGATGAGCATGTGCAGCGGCAACCAGGGCACCATCATCACCATGACGGCATGGGGCGCTGCGCAGTATCTGGGCTTGAGCGAAGAGAAAACCATGCGCGCCGTCGCATTTGGGTATCTAATCAACGTATTCCTGAAATACAATACCAAGGAACTGGCCTACATGGGTCCCATGTGTTATTGCGCTTCCACGGCGTCCCAGGCGGCTATGGCAGGAGTTGCATTTCTACATAACATGAGCGCGAAACAGATCAACGATCTGCTTGTCACCGGGGTAACCTGCTGGTCCGGCATCATCTGCGACGGTGCCAAGAATAGTTGCGCTTTCAGAGTCAGCACTGCTTTGTTCGGTGGCCTCCAGGCCTTGATGCTCGCAGAAAAAGGTCTCAGGACTGACGGCAGCGACGGGTTCGCCCATGAAAGTGCCGCTATTACAATGCAAAATCTTTACCGTATGCAGAAAGATGTCATGTACAACAAGATGGATGCCGTTGTATGGGATATCTTTAAAGAGCAGCGTGAAATCCGTTAGTTTATCGGTTCGATATCAAGATAATCGGGATAGTGCCGAATGACAGTTTTTTGACATCCTGAGACCATTCCCAAATGAACTGTGCTACTGTACCAAGGGGAAAAGATAGTTGCAGAGCCCCTGCTGTAGGATAGAAGTGCAGCGGGGACTTTACTAGGTCAAGAAAATATATGGCAATCAAAAAGTACTACGAAGAAATGGAAAGCCTGTATCAGGAAGGATACAGTTACTGGGAAATAGAAGAAAGGTAAGGATTCACCAAAGAATAGATTAAAAAATGCTTGCGAAGGTTTTTACGCAAGGGCCAGAGAAACAGCAAGCTACAAAAAACATGTATCGAAGTAGCCAATCGTTCACATCTTTGATTGTATTCAAAGAAACTCAGGCTTGGTACCGTTCGAAATACAACGTTCCTTTGCGTAATTCCACGTGATCCTGCTCTTGGTGGCTTTTTTCTCTTGGTGCCGTTCATGCGCCAGTGGATAGTTGTTGTGGCCGTCTGAATGGGAGCATCCGCGCATATAGATACCATGAGGTGATCGTATGTACAGGGTATATTCGCGAAGGGCAGTCCTTCCGGCGGTGGGGTGCATTCTGCTGGGGGTTCTGCTGCTGTTCGGTGTGGCGGGCCGTGCGATGCACACCTCCGCCGCGAAACGGGAATTGCCGGTTTATTCAGTGGATACCGAGGAAAAAGTCGCGGCGCTCGGGATCAACTGTGCCTGGGATGACAGCGACATCGACAAGCTGATCGGGTTACTTGACGAACGCAAAATCAAGGCGACCTTTTTCCTGGTGGGCGACTGGTGCAAAAAATATCCGGAAGCGGCCAAAAAACTGTCCGCGGCCGGGCATGAGCTTGGAAGCCATTCCAATACCCATCCCGATATGACGAAGCTTGGCCGGGAGGAGATCGTAAAGGAGCTTGACGATTCAAAACGGATCATTGAGGAAACGACCGGACAGAAGCTGCATCTCTTCCGGGCTCCGTCCGGTGCATATAACGATATGGTGATCTCGACTGCGCGTGCCCTTGGCTGGGAGGCTATTCAATGGTCCAACGATTCGGTTGACTGGAAGACACCGCCAGTGGAAGAGATGGTGGAGAAGGTATGCGGCCGGGCCGCCCCGGGGGATATCATGCTTTGGCACGCAGGCAAGGCAAACACCCCCGCCGCGCTGGCACAAACACTCGACCAGCTCACGACACGGGGTTACCATTTTGTCACGGTTGGAGAACTTATATACCCCGCGCCGTATACCATTGATCACACCGGTCGGCAATCTCCCAAAATGTAACAGAAGCCCCGGACAGGAATTCCTGTCCGGGGCTTCTGTTTTTCCAATTAACCCCTGATTTTGCCAGTGAAGTGAAGAATATTTCGGAAAAATTGAAAGCGCTTCGAAATTTATATGGATAATTAATATAATAATATAATTAAAAGTAAATTATTAATATGATATATTGACAAAAATAAATCCATATGATATAGTTTTGATTAAATCAATTAGAAAGCGTTTTCAAAACATTACCCTTCTTAAAATGTGATTTTTGCCCTTGGAGAGGGGCTTTAATAACTACTACTAAATTAAAAGGAGCAGAAGAAATGAAAAAGAAGGCAATGAAAAAACTGGGAGGATTCTTATTAGCGGCAATTTTACTGTTTACAACTAGCGCATGTGGCGGCGGAAACCAAAGTGCAGCTCCTCAGGCTCAGGCCGAATCTCCAAAAGCCTCTGGAGATTCAGTGGAAAGCGCGGAAAAGCCGGATAAAGTTTATACCATCAAATTGGGATATGTTCAAGGTGATAAAGATCCCGTTACAATAGGTTTATATAAATATAAAGAAATTGTAGAGGCGGGAACCAATGGGGGAGTACAAGTCGAGGTTTACCATTCCAATCAATTGGGTGATACACCTGATCTGCTCGAACAGATTAAAACCGGCTCCAATGTTGGATGTATCAGTGATGCTTCCCGCTTCTCTGGTTCTGTTCCGGAATTGGCTATTTTAAATGCGCCATACATCTACGAAAGTTATGAGGACGGCAAAAAAGTAATTTCCTCTGATATTGCGCAAAAAATGTATGATGATCTGAATAAAAAAGAAGGCTACAAAATTCTCACCTTTAACTGGTGGCAAGGTTCCAGAAACTTTATCACCAATAAAGAAGTTACAAAAGTTGCAGATCTGTCCGGTCTGCGAATCCGTTCCCCAGGCACTCCTCTCTATAACAAAATGATTGAAGCGCTTGGCGCGAAACCCACGGGGCTGCCCTGGAATGACATTTATAATGCTATGGAAACCAAGGTAGTGGATGGCGCCGAAGGGCAGACACCGGGAATCTATGCAGCGCGTTTGCAGGAAGTTGCGGAATACATGAGCCGTACCGGACATATCCAGCTTTTTACGGCACTGATTGTGGGCGATCAGTGGTTCAATGCATTGCCTCAGGAGTATCAAAAGGTTATGCTGGAAGCTTCTCAGGAAGCTGGAGATTATGCTTCGGAAATTGCTAGGAATGAAACCGCCAATATGGAAAAAGAAATGGAAGCTGCTGGTATGAAGATAACCGATGTGGATGCTGCCGAATTCAAATCTGCAATTGATAAGATGTATAAAGACTTCCCGGAATTTACTGAAGTGAAGAAAGAGATTGATGAATTCTTGAAAAACGGCTGAATACCGAAATAGACCGTGGATATGAAAGGCAAAGCGGGGGTTAGCCCGGCGTAGCCTTTGCGGGCGGTGAGATTCCCGCTGTAGTATCCGCAGCGGGAATCTCACCGTTTTGTTTATGTCGTTATCGTTCAGATTGTCCAACAATGAATCCTGCATGAGATGCTGTTATAAATCTGGATTTTTGGCAGTCGGGCGATATAGCGATGATTGCGATGGGATCTATTTTTGTGTATTCGTGAGACAGGTGGATGGCAAGGCCGCTACCAAGGCCAGATGGGAAAGTAAGATTTCTTTATTCGTTAGCTGAACAAGAAAGCAAAGCCTCTGTTGAGAACAGACTCCTCCTGCCGCCTTTGCTAGAGATCCTCATTTGACTGGGAGTTCCGGACTTTCCGAACACTTTTCCTGATGCCCTCAATTTAGATTGGATATAGGAGGAGTTCATTTGCGTAAATTGATAGATTTATGGAAAACGTTTGAAGATCGATTCAGCATGGTTTTATTAAGTATCATGGTAATTCTGGTCTTTTTGTCAGCGGTTGCACGTGCCGTTGGGCGGCCAAATCCATGGTCGGTTGAGGTTGCTCAGCTGCTTTTTACCTGGTTTACTTTTGCTGCGGCATCGGCCACTTGGCGCAGAAATGGACATGTATCGGTGGACATTTTTTATAATCGATTTCCTAAAAAGATTCAGATAGTCTGTGACTATATCAGTCTGATCTTGACCGCTGTATTTTTAGGATATATCAGCACTTATGCCGTTGTTTTGGCAATCCAAAATTATGAGCGTCGATTGAACGTGCTGCCGATCAGTTATTCTTGGATTACCATCAGCGTTGCTATTTTCGGCTATGCGATGCTGTTGACCACTATCTTCCGAATTATCCGAAAAATTCGAGGTCAGCAAGAGATCCTTGATACAGATGTGGATACGGAACAAGAAAGGGAGGCGCAGGGTAAATGATGTGGGTTGTAGTCATCCTGTTTTTAGCTTTGTTGATTATCAAAATGCCATTGGTTTATGCCATTGGTATCGCCTCCTTAAGCTATTACATTATGGTCCCGGATCTTACAATTCCCATTGCTGTTCAGCGCATGGTATCGACTACACAGGGGTTTACCATGCTGGCGATACCATTTTTTATTCTATGCGGGAGTTTGATGAATGCGTCCGGCATCACAGACAGACTTGTCAAATTTTCAATGAAGTGTATTGGCCATCTGTTTGGCGGTCTGGCCTGTGTGAGCTGTCTGCTCAGCGCTGTCATGGGTGGTATATCCGGCTCTGCGGTGGCGGACGCTACGATGGAAGCGCGAATTTTAGGCCCATCCATGCTGAAGAGAGGATATTCCAAAGGCTATTCCGCCGCAGTGGTTGCGCTTAGTTCCACGATCACGGCTACGATTCCTCCCAGCGTTGGGCTGATCATTTTCGGGGCAATAGGCAACGTTTCCATCGGCCGCCTGTTTGTCGGTGGGATCGTGCCGGGCATTTTGATGACAATTGCCCTTTTGATTCCGTCGTATTTGATTGCCAGAAAACGGAATTATGCGAGAGAAAGCGAGAAAATGCCTCCGCTTAAAGAAATCGGCGCAAGCCTGTGGGAATGCATTTGGGCGATGTTGTTTCCGGTTCTGCTGATCGTTGGAATTCGTTTTGGTGTGTTTACCGCATCGGAAGCTGGTGCGTTTGCGGTTGTTTATGCTCTGTTTGTTGGCAAGTTCATTTATAAAGAACTTACCCGGGAGTCCCTGGTTAAGGTTATGAAGGATGCCATGAAGGATTGTTCCGTGGTTTTATTTATCACGGCTGTTGCGGCTATATTTGGCTATGCGTCTACCTACAGCGGACTTCCGCAGATCCTTGCGACGGCGTTAACGAAATTGACAGAAAGCAAATACCTGATGATGATTGTTCTGACACTGTTCCTGTTCATCATGGGCATGTTCATGGAAAGCACGGTGAACACGATGCTTTTTACCCCGATCATGCTGCCGATTGTCATGAATATGGGGGTTGACCCGGTCCATTTTGGATTGATTTTCGAACTGACGGTCATCATTGGCGCAATGACTCCTCCGGTAGGAACGGCGATGTTTTCGGTGTGCGATATCCTGAAATGTCCGGTGGAAGAATATGTAAAGGAATCAATGCCGTTTTTTGGCATGATATTTGTGGTCATAGCACTTATGATTTTCTTCCCGGATATGGTGTTGTGGCTGCCGAATCTGGTTTATGGTGCTGCATAAAACAGAAATAACTTATTATATGTATTATTCAAGGAGGAATGGAAATGGCCCAGTATAAAAATGTTAATGAAGTGCCCCAAATTAGAGATGGAAACAGGCCGCACAAGGTATTCATGGATGGTTTCTTAGCTTCTTTTGAGACCGAACCAACTCCGGTTCTGACTGACTGGAGGATGCTGGAAAATGGAAAGGTAATTCATGCCGGAAACCATTATGTTGATGAACCTTTTATTATTAAAGCGAATGACGGTTCATGGGTATGCTCCTTAAGTATCGGCGATGGACAGGAAGCCGATAACAGCCAACGGACCACCATTCGCCGTTCGACAGATCAGGGAAAAACTTGGGAAGAACCCATTGATATAGAGCCTGCGGACGGTCCGGAAGGATCAAAAGCGGTTCTGCTGAAAACTGCGTTCGGAAGAATTTATGCTTTTTATATTTATAATAATATAGATGTCAGGGAGATTCCCGGCGACAATCCGCCATATGATTCCGGAATGTGCCGCCGTGTCGATTCATTGGGGGAATTTTGCTACCGTTACAGCGACGATAACGGTAGGACCTGGTCGGTCAAACGTTATGCGATACCGATGCGCCAGTTTGCGATTGACAGGGAAAATCCGACGGGGGGAAAGATCCTCTTTGGCATGAATTCCGCGATTCCGCTGGTCATGGGAGACACCGCGTTTGTTCCATTCACGAAGGTCGGCAGCTTTGGGGAAGGGCTCTTTTCACGCAGCGAGGGCGTTTTGTTCAAATCGTCCAACATCATGACAGAGCGCGATGCCGATAAAATTGTGTGGGAGACGCTGCCGGATGGCGATATAGGTCTTCGGGCACCCGATGGGGCCGCGCCTATCGCGGAAGAGCATAGTTTCCTTTCCACTTCCAATGGCCGAATTCATTGTGTCTATAGAACCATTGACGGCTGGCCCGCGATATCGTATAGCGATGACGGCGGTTATACTTGGACCGAGCCTGTTTGGATGTCTTATGCAGATGGCAAACGTGTGAAATGTCCGCGTGCGGCAAATTTTGCATGGAAGACTTCGGACGGAAGATATCTATATTGGTTCCATAACCACGGTGGGGCGGGATTTTTGGATAGGATTGGAAAAAACAGTCATTATTCCTTTGAGGACCGCAATCCGGTCTGGCTTCTTGCCGGTCGCGAAGTTGAGCATGAGGGTAAAATTGAGTTGGAGTGGTCTCAGCCGGAAATTGTTTTATATACGGACGATCCAATTGTACGGATTTCTTATCCTGACCTTTTGGAAGACGATGGGGAGTACTACTTGACGGAAACGAACAAGGATATTGCTCGTATTCATCATATCGATAAAACGTTCCTTGAGGATATGTGGAATCAATTTAATGTTTGCGAGGTCACGAAGCGTGGCTTAATTTTAGAATCTTCAGGTGATGAGGTTCTGAAAGCCCCAATTCTTCCGGATTTTGCACGGTTGAATGAAAAGTATTCAGATTATCGCAGCCAAAGAACGCGTCAGGGATTTACCATTGATTTTTGGGTGGAGAATACTGGTAGTGGTGAGATGTTGTTTGACAACCGGACGACGGATGGCAGGGGTACTTGTATTTTCACAAATGAGCGGGGAGGGGTAACGATCGTACTGCGGGACGATATGACTGAAAATACGTGGTCCAGTGACGATCATATCCTTGCGCAAGCAGGGCCGCACCATATTGGCGTCGTTGTTGATGGCGGCCCCAATGTCATTTCATTTGTAAGCGATGGAAGGTTTAATGACGGCGGAGATGCGCGTCAGTTTGGATGGGGGCGCTTCAGTCCTTATTTGGAAAGTGCGCGTGGCGGTGAAACGGCAGTGATCGGAAAGAAGATCAAGAAACTGCGGGTATATGATCGGGCGCTGCGGACAACTGAGCTGATTGGCAATTGGCGAGCTGGCAGCGAGGGCTGATCAAAGGGCAAGAAATCTGGTATTGAAAGATTTAGACGCCGCGTTGCGCGCTGCGTTCAAACTGCGGTGCGCAATGCGGTGTCTGACCTAACCATATTTCACTAAATATTTTATATGTTTTTAATTGGTGTTATAATTTATAGCAGATCTAATGGTGGAAATGATGGGCATTTCAAAATACCAAGAGGAAAAGACTTGATAAATATTGAATCATGTTGCCAATATGGAAGATTTTTTTTATAATAAAATGTGTTGAAAGCGAGTATACGTCGATCTCGCAAAATCCCGAAAGGATTTTGAAGCGCTGTGATTTTCCCGTTAAGGGAACCGTTTCGCCTCGCCCTTTTTAATGCCGGTTAAATACGACACAAATATTAACAAAAGAGTGATCTAGATGACAATTTACGATATTGCGCGTGAAGCGAATGTTTCTATTTCTACGGTGTCCAGGGTGATTAACAATCACCCTGGAATTAAGCCTAAGACGAGAGAAAAGGTTCAACAGGTGCTTGATAGAAGCAATTATGTTCCAAGTGTAATTGCCAGAGGGCTTGTCAACAGCACCACCTTAAAGATGGTTGGGATTATTACGCCGGATATTCGCAGCGAACATCACGCGAATACCGCCTATACCATTGAGCAGGAGCTTACTCGTTGGGGATATGGATGTATTTTGTGCAGCACAGGAAAGGATCCAAAGCGGCAGGAGCATTATTTTAATATGATGGCCGAGCGAAAAGTGGATGGAATCATTTTGGTTGGGTCTGTTTTCCAGAGCCACACAGTGGAAAAATTAATCCAACAGTACATGCCGAACATTTCTATTGTAATCACAAACGGCTATATAGAATTGGACAACGTGTACAGTATTATAACGGACGAATGTTCGGCGGTAGAAAAATGCGTAACGCTGCTATATGAAAAGAAGCGGGATAAAATTGCATTTGTCATGGACGACACCACAAACAGTATTTTGGAAAAAAAGAAAGGCTATCTCAAAGCAATCGAGAGTCTGTCCTTATCCGATCGGAAACTAATCGTAAAGACAGATCATAATATTGAAGAATGCAAGAGGGCTTGTCACAAAATACTGGAACTTATGCCGGATACCAATGCAATTATCTGCGGAGAGGATATAACAGCAGTGACGATCATGAATGAGCTGTCCAGGATCGGAAAGAAGATTCCGGATGATATAGCGGTAATTGGGTGTAATAATTCTAAATATGCTGAGCTTTCTTTGCCCATGTTGACCTCTGTCAACAATAATCAGGAAGCGGTAGGCGCCACTGCGGCCAGAATATTGCGCGATGCGCTTGAGGGGCGCAAGGTACCCAAGAAGACGATTATCAGCGCCGATATTGTTTTTCGTAAAAGTACGCCTTAGAGAAGTCATTTTTAGCGGGAGGAAGTATGAAGGATCAAATCAGATGGGGAATGATTGGATGCGGAGCGGTTGCGCAAAAAAAGAGCGGCCCCGCTTTCTATAAAGCGCGGGGCTCCAGTTTATATGCCGTTACCAGTGCGGACTATGCCGAATCTTTAGCGTATGCAGAAAAGCATCCGGTAAAAGTCGTTTATCGTACGGCGGATGAATTGCTGGCAGATCCCAATATTGATGCGGTATATGTAGCGACTCCACCGCGATTTCATAAGGAATATGCAGTTCAGTGTGCAAAAGCCGGAAAAGCGGCCTATATTGAGAAACCGTTGGCCAATACTTATTCCGAGTGCTTGGAAATTATACGAGAATTCGAAAAGGCTGAGGTAAAGGGATACACAGCTTTTTACCGCAGGGCAATGGATAAATTTCAGAAAATCAAAGCAATTTTGGAGGATGGGATCATCGGAAACGTCCGTTTTGTCAATGTATTCTGCCAATGGGTTCCAGAAGTGGAGGAATATTGTAGGGATACCCTGCCTTGGCGGTTAAGAAAAGAAGCCGGCGGTGGGAAATTCTTGGATATGTCAGTTCATTGCGTGGACATTTTGGAATATTTAATAGGCAATTTTCAAAATGTATTCACGATAGCATCGAATCAGGCGGGACTGTACGATGTGGAGGACATTGTTTCCGCCTGTTTTCAATTTGATTCGGGTCCGCAGGGGAGCGCGACTTGGTGCTTTTCTGGATTTCGAAATGAGGAACGGACCGAAATCGTTGGGGACAAAGGGATGATTTCATTTTCTGTTTTTGACAATGAACCCTTTGCTGTGACTGTAGGTGGGGAAACTAAAATCGTTCAAGTACAAAAATATGACCATGTGCAGCAGCCGATGATTCAATTGGTGGTGGACGATCTGTTGGGTAAGTCGAAATGCCCCAGCACATTGTATACTGCCGCTCATGTAACAAAAATTGTAGATCAGATGTTAGCGGTATATAGAGAACAAAACCACATATTGTAAAAACGTAACAAATCCCCCGGGCAGAGATTCCTGCCTGGGGGATTTGTTAACCGTTATGGATGGGCTCCCGGGAACCGCCTGGGGCGTAAGCCTCATTCAGCAGCTCGATAAAGCGGGAGCAGACTTCTGTATAGGGCGTGCCGTCAAGATGGATGTAACCCATTTCAACAATGGCTTCCTGGTTGACGGAGGACTCGGTAAAGGGGATCGAAACGATTTTGTGCAGACTTTCCTGATAGATGGCCGGGCTCGTGCCAAGCGTGAAAAAGTCGGTAGCGGTCAGAAGGTTGTGCATGGTGGCGCGGTCATAGACATAGACAGTCCGGCCGATGCGGTTGAGATCGAGGAAGGAATTGTACCAGATGGAATCGGCATTTTCGCTGCCAAATACCATGCCGCGGCCGTAGCGGAGCATCCCGTAGGGATAGAGATCCTCCCGGGTGACCGGTCGGCCGAGTTCCAGAAGCGGGTGTTCGCAGGAGATAATGATCTGATGCGGCAGCGGACAGATACGGTGGTAAGAGATCCCGCGGCGGGAAAGCCGGTCGAACATGTTTTTTCGTTCGGCGGCAAGCAGGTAAACGATGCCGAGCTCAGCATTCTGGGTGTAAACATCGTCGATGGCGGTGTTGTTCCCATTTTCGCAGATGGAAAACTGGAGGTATGGGTCGTCCTGATGCTCCTGCAAAAGCTGCAGGAAACAATCGAGCACCAGAGAGGTGCGTACCGTGGAGATGCTGAAATGATGGGTCTGTTCCGGCTCATGGCTAAGCGCGAACATGCTGTCAGCTTCATTGAGCATCCGCCGCGCATGCAGAAGAAACTGCGCGCCTTTCTGGGTGAGGGCGATGCCGTCGCTCTGGCGCAGGAAGATCGGGTAGCGGATTTCATTTTCAACTTCCCGGATAATTTTGCTCAGATGTGGCTGGGTGAGGAACAGGGACTGCGCAGCCTTGGAGATGGAACCCTGTTCCACAGTTGTGATGACGTAACGCAGATGCTCAAGTTTCATGCGGATTTCCTCCGAATGTATAAAATAGCTATACCCCTATAACTATTTTAGCTTAACACTGTTTATTACGCAAGTGTTATTATATGATTAACAACTTATTAAACGCCGGCTAAATAAATAATATGAATAAAGCGGCGTGAATTCCTGCAAAAATGGAAGGAGGGAACGACAGGCGGAGCAGCCGGATGGCGGCATTTGCCCGTATGAACCGGGTGAAAGCAAAAAATCTGATACCGTGTAAAGGAGTTGATCGTATGGCAAAGGTAGAAGCATCCTTGGCCCCCGTCCTGGATGCCGAAAAGACGATGTCCTACCCCAAGTTCACCTTTTCCTGGGCCTCGGACCTGATTGCAATCTTCGCGTTTATGACCGGTTCCGGCGCGATTGCGGCCGGGCTGAACATGGTGCAGGCGATGATTGCACTCACAATCGCGATGCTGATTAATGTGGTTTTGCTCTCCGCGAACGGACTGCCGGGATTTCATTTCGGCATCCCGATGATCGTGCAGATGCGTCCCTGTTTCGGGGACAAAGCCGCAAGCTATGTCTCCGCAATCCGTGCGATTCCCGCGATCCTGTGGACAGGATACAATTCCTTTTTGGGCGCGCTGGGCCTCAATATGTTCTCTGTGATCCTGTTTGGATACGACAACATCTGGGTCTGGTTTTTCGTGTTCCATTTCGCGCAGGTTGTCCTTTCGATGCTCGGCGTCAAGAGTATCCTCAACTTCACCGCCTATGCGGCTATCGCCCTGTTCGTGGTGATCCTCATCATGGGCGTGTACGTATTCTATCTGTTCGGCGTCGAGAACATCTCCTCGGTCGCATCCAGCGGCGGGTCATGGGGGCTGCCCTTTTGGGGGGTGGTCACTGCAAACGTCAGCATGGGGATTACCGTCGTGGTGAATTCCTCCGACTACATCCGCCACGTTGACAACTCCTCGGTGCCGAAGTATGTCGCCTCCTATGCCTGCGGACTCATCCCGACCGTCCTGGTCCTGAGCGGTCTTGGCATGGTGGTCTACGCGATGTCCGGTATCTGGAGCCCGGTCGACCTGTTCGTAAAATACGTCCCGAACTTCTTCATTGTCATCATTGCGATGGCGTTTATCATCCTGGGCCAGTTCTCCACCAACATGTTTGCGAACATCATGCCCGCAAATATGATCTGGGAGCACATTTTCAAATTCCCCTGGTGGTTCACCTCGGTGTTTACTGGCTGCCTGTCGCTGTTTGTTCTGCCGTGGTTTTTGACCACCTCGAATGGATTCTATTCCTTTATGAATGTCTATGGCGCGCTGCTCGGGCCGCTTTCCGGTATTATGATCACCGACTTCATCTTCCTGCGCAAGCAGAAATATAACATGCGCGCGCTCTATGAGCCCGGTGGGCAATATTCCTATGGAAAAGGCGTCAACCAGGCGGGCATCTTCGCGCTGGTAGCGGGATTTCTGCTTTCGATCATCCGGCTCGATTTCAGCACGATCGTAGGTATCGTCAGCAGTGCGGTCATTTATTATGTTCTTTACCGTTTCTGGGTACTGCCGAAGTTCCCGCAGGCGGAAATGGCTGCCGGCTATGTGATGGAATCGCCCGCGGTTATCCGCGAAGAGGCCGAAGAACCGCAGGCCGCCGAATGACTGGCGTGAAAGAAAGGGTGTTTGCAGTGAAAAAAAGGATCTTTCAGCTCGCGGTCATCTTCCTGATTTCCTCCCTGCTTTGCTGTAGCGCGGCAGCGCTGGATGTGCAGGTCAAGGACGCGTATTCCACCGGCGAGCTGGTAGTCATCGCGGTTTCCTCAGAGCAGCAGATAGATCCCCAGGATGTCAGCATTCAAATCACCAAGCCCAACGGCGCCACGGTTGACGTAAGCCCGCGCCAGGAGCGCTGGAACAGCGCGAACGAATGCTTTGAAACCTATACAATCGATCTGATGGGCGATTATAAAATCGTCGTGAAGGACGCGGCGAGCGGACAGACGGCGGAAGCCGCCTTCACTTCCCGGATGTTTACAAGCGCCAGCATCATTTTTATGCTGGTGGCGGTGGGTATCTTCATCCTATGCTTTGTCTTTTCCGCCAAGCAGCGGAAGAAACATTCCGACGCAATGAGGGAAGGGAGCTGAGGCGGCATGATCATTGATTTCCACGGGCATGCGGACGAATATGAAACGTTCGGATGGATCGATCCGCCAGAACGCGTGGTTGACCTTATGGACCGCGCCGGGATCGATCTGACCTGTATTACCACTTACGGCGAAGCGCCAGGATATCCGAAGGCGCTTTCAAACCTGCTGGATTTTGTGGGGCGTTTCCCCGAACGCCTGACCGGTTTTTTGCGGGTCAATCCCAGCGGCGGGGACGCGGCGCTTTCCGCAATGGAAGAGGCGGCGAAATACCCTGAGATTACAGGGTTCAAGCTGCACCCGATCTCCAATCTGTTAAAACCATACAATCCCTTCTGCGTGGCAGTGATGAAAAAGGCAGCCGAACTTGGCCTGCCGGTATTTATCCACTGCGGCGACAAGGTGGCGGCCCAGCCCTGGCAGATCGGGCTGGGCGCCGGGCTCTGTCCGGAGACGCAGATCATCTGCCACATGGGCGGGTTCTTCCACGGAGAGGAGTCGATCCGTATGGCGAAAGCCTGCCCGAATGTCTGCCTCGACACCTCCTCGACCCCGTATCCCGCGATTGTACGCAGGGCGGTAGAGGAGCTTGGCGCCGACCGGGTGCTCTTCGCGACCGACAACCCGGCGGGCGATCCGGTTTCCGACCTGCGAAAGGTGCTGGATTTGCACTTCGACCCGGAGACCGAAGCCAAGATCCTCTATAAAAATGCCGTCCGGCTTCTCGGGCTGAAGACGATAAGGGGGCATGCCGTATGAAATTTGACGCATGTGCATTTGTGGGCGATTCGCTCTATGGCAATTCGGTTTCGCCGGAGGAGCTGCTCGCGCAGATGAAACAAAACGGCGTGGAACGGGCGGTCGTGCGCCCGTTCAAACCCTGTGACTACAACTACGACAGGGCGAACCGGTACATTTCCGAAGTGCAGAAAGCCCATCCGGAGCTCATCGGCTTCGGCCGGGTAAATCCGCTTGAAAAGTCTGCACCACAGCAGGTGGACGCGCTTGTCTCCTATGGGCTCAGGGGCCTGCACCTGCATCCGTGGGAGGACAACTTTATCATCAGCGATCCGAAGGTATACCCTGCGGTGGAGGCCTGTGGACGGCATGGCCTGCCGGTTTACGTTTCTACCGGGTATCCCTGCGTATCTGAGCCGTTGCAGCTGTGGGAGCTTGCGATGAAATTTCCGCAGGTCACCTTTATCGCCACCCATGGCGGGCAGCTTGACATCAGCGGGCTGAGCTTCGACGATGCGGTCTATGCCGCCAAGTCCGCGAAAAACCTCAAATTTGACCTGTCCGGCGTCTATCGCCGGGACTTCATTGAGCTGCTGATCGCGTCAGCCGGCGAAGAAAACGTAGTGTTCGGTTCCTGCGCGCCCTATATGGATATCTCGCTTGAAATTGCGCGTGTCGAAGCGGCACAGATCCCGCAGATGCAGAAGGATAAGATCTTTTCAGAAAATATCCGCGCGCTTCTGGCGGTGTGAGCTGGAGGAAAACAATGGAATCAATGCTTTGCCAGGCAAAATGCCTGGCGGATCAAATCACCGGCTGGCGCAGGGACCTGCACCGGATACCGGAATTGGATCTCGATCTGCCGCAGACAGCGGCATATGTATGTGCGCGGCTGGAAGAGCTGGGCATCCCGTACCGGATATCCGAGGCGCATTCCGGCATCGTCGCGCTGATCGAAGGAAGATCGGGGCCGGGCCGAACCGTGGCCCTGCGCGCCGATATGGACGCGCTGCCCATCGCGGAGAAGGCGGAAATTCCGTTTGCTTCACAAAACGAGCGGATGCACGCCTGCGCGCATGATGCGCATGCGGCGATGCTGTTGGGCGCCGCAGAACTGCTCATGCGCAACCGGGCATGTTTTTCTGGTAGTGTGAAGCTGATTTTTCAGCCCGGTGAAGAATGTTCCGGCGGCGCGCAGCGCATGATAGACGAAGGGGCGCTTGAGAACCCGCGTGTGGACGCGGTGTTCGGCCAGCATGCGGGCGTGATGGCGACCGAGCTGTCTGGCGGTCATTTTGGATTCTATCCGGGCGCGTTCATGGCTTCGCGCGACAGCTTCACAATTACGGTGCGCGGCCGTGGCTGCCACGGTTCCGCGCCCGCGCAGGGGGTTGACCCGGTCGCGGTGAGCGCTTATCTTATCACGGCGCTGCAAACGCTCGTCAGCCGTGAAATCAATGGTACCGATCAGGCGGTGCTGACCATCGGATCGATCCACGGCGGCGAGGTCTACAACATCATCCCGGACGAGGTTGTGCTCGAGGGAGCGGTTCGCTGCCTGAACGAAGGGATCCGCATTCAACTTGAGAAGCGGATCCGGGAGATGTGCGAAGGTATCGCCAGAACGATGCGTGCTTCCTGTGAGATCGTGTACGAACGCGGCTATCCGGTCACGATGAACGATCCGGAGCTGACCGCTTTCGCGGAGCAGTCCGCACGGCGGCTGCTTGGGGAGGAGCGCGTGGACCGGCTGGAAAAACCGCTTATGGGCAGTGAGGATATGTCGGTCTTTCTGCAGCACTGCCCGGGCTGCTACTGGGTGTTTTCCACACCGCCCCGGGAAGGCGAAACTTATGCCAACCACAACCCGCGCTTCGCGATCGACGACAGCGAGCTGTATCTCGGTTCCGCGCTGATGGCTCAGACCGCGCTTGACTGGCTTGCCCGGTGGGAATAAAATAAAACTGTTTTGAGGGCCGGACCGGCTGGTCCGGCCCCTGCTCTGTACATCCGAACAAAACCTTTGAGGAGATGAAGCCTTTGTCCGGCGAGAAAAAACGGATTTTGCTTTTGGCAACCGGCGGCACGATTGCATCCGGCGCGTCCGAGCGGGGATTGCGTCCGGAAGAAACCGGCGCGCAGCTACTGGAACATCTGGGCCCGCTGCCCTATGAGGTGACGGTGCGCGATATCCTGACGCTGGATTCCTCGAATATCCAGCCAGAGGAATGGCAGCTGATCGCCCGCAGCGTCTACACGATGCGGGAGGGATACGATGGAGTGGTGATCACCCACGGCACCGACACGATGGCTTATACCGCCTCGGTGCTCACTTTTATGCTGCCGGGGATCGATCTGCCGGTCGTCTTTACCGGCAGCCAGCTTCCGATCGGGCATCCGCTGAGCGACGCGCCGGAAAACCTGCGCACAGCTTTTGCGATGGCGGCTTCGGGTGAACCGGGGATTTTTGTCGCGTTTTTTCGCAAGGTGCTGCTCGGCTGCCGGGCGGTTAAGGTTCGCACCTCCGATTTTGACGCGTTTGAGAGTGTCAATCTGCCGCCGGTCGCACAGGTCAGCGCGGACGGTCTGCTCGTCCGCAGAGAGCTTCTTCCATCCCGCCGTTCGGTTGGATGTGTCCTGCGCGACCGGCTGGACAACCGCGTTGCGCTTGTAAAACTGATCCCCGGCGTGGACCCGGCGCTTTTCGCGGCGCTGGCGAAGCTCGGATGCCGTGGCGTGGTTATCGAGGCGTTCGGTTCCGGCGGGCTGCATTTTATCCGGCGCGACCTGGTTTCAGCGCTTGAAGGGCTGGTACAGGGAGGCGTGGCGGTTGTGGTGTGCAGCCAGTGCCTTTATGAACGCAGCGACATGAGTACCTACGAGGTCGGCCGCCGCGCGCTGGAAAAAGGGGTCATCCCAGGCGGCGATATGACGACCGAGGCGGCGGTCACCAAGCTGATGTGGGCGCTTGGGCAGGGGAAAAGCCCGATGGAGATTTCGGATCTGTTTGCGCGCAGCCTGGAAGGGGAACTGACCGTCGCGCCTGCGACGTGAAGGCGGAGCCGGACAAAGAAAAGGGCCTGCGGAATTTCCGCAGGCCCTTTTCTTTGTGGGTTTGGCTGAAGAATGAAGAGAGATCGCAATATTGATACGGCGCGGACTTTTTTCCGCGCCGCGGGGGAACGGTTTATTCGGGCGCGCCCTCGCAGATGGCGATGCTTGCGCTCACGCCGAGACGGTCCGCACCGGCCTCGAGTACCGGAACAACATCCTCGTAGGTGCGCATACCGCCGGAGGCTTTGACCTTCATCGTATCGCCCACCGTGTCCTTCATCAGCTTCACGTCGTGCGCGTTCGCGCCGCCAGTGCCGAAGCCGGTTGAGGTTTTCACAAAGTCCGCGCCCGCTTTCTGGGCCAGCTTGCATACGGCAACCTTTTCCTCGTCGGTGAGGTAGCAGGTTTCGATGATCACTTTGGTCAGCGTGCCGTTTGCCGCATCCACCACCGCCTTGATGTCGTTATACACGTCGTCGGTGCGGCCGGATTTGAGCGCGCCCACGTTGATAACCATGTCGACCTCGGTCGCGCCCTTGGCGATGGCGTCCTTTGTTTCAAACGCTTTGGTTTCCGGGGTATTTGCTCCCAGAGGGAACCCGATCACCGTACAGATGTTCACACCGGTGCCTTTGAGCAGCTCGGCGGCTTTCGCCACATAACAGGGATTGACGCAGACCGAGGCAAAGTGGTATTCCTTCGCCTCGTTGCAAAGTTTTTCAATCTGGCCGTCCTCTGCAAAAGCTTTGAGCAGGGTGTGGTCGCACATTTTGGCGATGTCGGCTTTTTTAAAGTTCATAGCGGATGTCCTCCTAAAAATGATCAATTAATCGATTTAGAGAATAATTTCAAAATCTATTTCTATCGTAATGTAAATTCAGAAAAAAGTCAAGCGATTTTCGTAAAAAACAAAATTATATAGAAAATTTGTGCAAAATTGATCAAATTGTCTTTGCGCGTATTTGATCTGTAAAAAGCTTGCATGAGCGGACAAGCTGTATTATAATACTTTTTAAAGATAAAAATATTTCAAATATGAAATTTTGCTCAGATGAGGAGCGGAATGAGGGATCGTATGAACGATATCGACTTGATCAAACGGGCGGCGGGGCTCTATTATAACCACGATTGTACCCAGTCGGACATTGCGGAACGTTTTGGCATCTCGCGCGCGAAGGTTTCGCGTGTACTCGCGCAGGCGCGGGAAAAGGGGATCGTCAAGATTTTTATCGATGACGAAGCTGGTGGGAGCAGCCTGCTGGAAGACCGTCTGATGTCCCGTTTTCCGCTGAAGGCGGCCAAGGTGATTTCGGTGCCAGAGCAGGACGCGGCGCTTGCCGTCCAGATCACCGCGCAGGAAGCGGCGGCATTCTTTTCCGGATTTCTCGCGCCGGGTGACCGGATTGGCGTTTCCTGGGGATATACCCTTTATACCATGGCCAAATATTTTCCCGAGCTGGCGCTTGGCAATGCTTCGGTGGTGCAGGTGACCGGAAGCGTGGACAATACAAGTACCCGAAGCCACGCGGGAGAAATCGTAAGCCTGCTTTCTCAAAAGCTGCATACAGCCGACGCCTACACCCTCCCATGTCCAGCCATGCTTGATAATTCGATTATTCTCGACATGCTGCTGCACGACGCAAAGGTAAAAAAGATGCTCGATTTGGCCTGCTCCTGCAACAAGCTGATCGTTTCGCTCGCGCAGGCGAATGAAACCTGCTGTCTTTACAGGGCGGATTATATCGGTGATCGGGAGATTGCACAGCTGCGGGAGAAAAATGCGGTGGGAAGCATCTGCTGCCGGTTTGTCAATGAGGAAGGGGAACTCTGTGACCAGGCGCTTGACGACCGGACGTTTGGTATCCGGCTCTCCGATCTGCGCGGCAAGGAACAGGTGATGACCTGTGTGGCGGATCCGGGCAAGGTCCCTGTGCTGCATGCCTGCCTGCGGGCGCGTTATGTCGATGTGCTTGCGATCGATTCTCTTTCAGCGGCAAAACTGCTGGAGATGGACGACTGAAAGATAGAAAAAATAAAACCGGCCCATGCGGCATAAGTCTCGCCGCATGGGCCGGTTAATTTAAAACGCGCCGTCCAAAGGCCGATGTATAAAAAATAGACTTCCGTGTCTGTAAATGCAAATTCGGGTGCCTCCTTTGGGATTTTCAGTTCTAATCCATCCATTATTGACATATGTCAATAATGGAGTATAATAGAATACAACAAGCTCAGACAAGGAGGGAACGCATGCCGAGGCCAAAAAAATGCCGCCGGATCTGCGCATTGCCGCAGTGCGGACGGTTTGGGCCGCTGGATACGGCCGCCGAGCCGGAAAGCCGGATCAAAATGACGCTGGACGAATACGAAACCATCCGGCTCATCGATCTGCTCGGCTGCACACAGGAGGAATGCGCCGCTCGGATGGCCGTTGCGCGCACCACTGTGCAGGCAGTTTATAACGCCGCCCGGCAAAAGCTTGCCGACGCCCTTGTCAACGGCAAAATCCTGACGATCACCGGCGGGGATTATATCCTCTGCCCGCGCGCCCGAGAATGCTGCGGCAGAAACTGCGGCGGACGGCGGTGCGCCAGCCGATGCGAAGGAAATCAAACATGTGATGGAGGTTGTCCCAATGAAAATTGCAGTCACTTATGAAAACGGCCAGGTGTTCCAACATTTCGGCCATACCGAACAGTTCAAGATTTATGACACAGAGGACGGGAAAATCCTCTCCGCCCGCGTGGTGGATACCAACGGGAGCGGTCATGGGGCCCTGGCGGGTTTTCTAAAGGCACATGACGTCGACACGCTCATTTGCGGCGGCATCGGCGGCGGCGCGCGCACCGCCCTGGCACAGGCCGGGATCGCCATCTTCCCCGGCGCCGCCGGAAACGCGGATGAGCAGGCCGCCGCGCTTTTGGCGGGACGGCTCCAGTATGACCCCGATACGCTGTGTGACCATCACGGTCACGAACATCATGGCGGCGAATGCCACGGCCATGACGGCTGCCCGGGAAATCATTGATTTGCAGGCAATAGGAACGGAGGCGTTGTAATGCCACTGGGAGCATTCCTCCCGTTTTGGGATCAGCTTTCAGAAGATCAGCGGGAATTGCTGCGTAAGAACGCGGTCGAACGATCGGTATTAAAGGGAACCGTGATCCACAATGGATCGGAGGACTGCGTGGGTCTGCTTGTTGTGCAGTCCGGACAGCTCCGCGCCAGCATCCTGTCGGAGGAAGGGCGTGAAATCACCCTCTACCGGCTGTTTGAACGGGATATCTGCCTGTTCTCCGCCTCCCGCATGCTGCGCAGCATCCAGTTCGATATCACGGTGGAAGCGGCACAGAACAGCCGCTTTTGGCTGATCCCCACACCGGTTTACCAGCGGCTGATGCAGCAATCCGCCGCGGTGGCCAACTACACGAACGAACTGATGGCTTCCCGGTTTTCCGACGTGATGTGGCTGATGGACCAGGTCCTTTACAAACGGCTTGATTCCCGGCTGGCGGCTTTTCTGCTGGAGGAAGGCGAAATCGCGGACACGAATCAGCTGCGGATCACCCATGAAATGGCTGCCCGGCATCTGGGCAGCGCGCGCGAAGTAGTCACCCGGATGCTGAAATATTTTCAGTCCGAAGGAATTGTGGCGCTCTCGCGCGGTACGGTTACCATCGTTTCCCCCGATAAACTCCGACAACTTGCAGCGGACAGTCTCCGCTGACAAATTCCTTTCGCTGTGTGACTTGGTCACGGAAAAGGCGGGCATTTTGCTGTATCCTATGGATGTAAACAAAACACATCCTGAAAGGAGCATGTAAGATGTCTGCTTTTTCTATTACAAAAGAAAACTTTAACCAAGAGGTACTTAACGCTTCCGAGCCAGTGCTGCTCGATTTCTGGGCGCCCTGGTGCGGCCCGTGCCGGATGTTTTCCCCCGTCATTGATGAGATCGCTGAAGAACATTCCGGCGAAGTCAAGGTCGGCAAGATAAACATCGACGAACAGCCGGAACTGGCCGAACAGTTCGGCGTCATGAGCATCCCAACCCTGGTGCTGGTAAAGGACGGCAAGCCGGTATCCACATCGGTCGGCGTCAAACCGAAATTTATGGTTGCCAAGATGCTGAAGTAAAAAAAGCCGCCCGCGGGCGGCTTTTTTTCATGGGGTTTGTCCGTGGGGATGCTTCTGTTCCTCCTGTCCGAACCGTTCACAGACCGAAACAAAACAGGAAAGCACTTCCGAAAAAAACTTGTTCTTGTGGTACACCAAATTGAAACTGCGGCCGAGTGAAAGACCTTCAATCCCGCAGGCCCAGAGCCTGCCTTCTGAAATCTCCTGCCGTACCAGCCGTTCGGACAGCACGGTAATCCCATGCCCGTCCATCACAGCGTTCTTGATCGCGCCCTCGTTATAGCAGGTCCATTTGACTTCATAAGGAATTTGCCGCAGGCGCAGCTGATTTTCGAGCTGTGCACGGGTACCGCTCCCTTCCTCGCGCAGTACAAACGGCTGGTGCGCGAGCTCCAAAGGCATCACCGAAGCACGGCCAAAAAACGGATGGTTTTTTCCGCAGGCAAGCACCATTCTGTCCTGGATTGCCTGTTTGACGACCAGATCCGGCTGGGTGATCCGGCCCTCCACCAGCCCGATATCCAGTTCGCTTTTCAGGAGCCGTTCCTCAATGATATGTGTGTTCGCCACAAATACCTCTGGCTGCGCGACCGGGAATTCCCGGCACAGCCAGGAGATGATCGGGCTCATCACACAGGTGCCGACCGTGACGGTTGCGCCAACGCGCAGGTGCATCCGCTCTGCGGCTTTTTTGAGGTAACCGTCCATCTCCTCCCAAAGCGAGAGAAAATGCCGCGCGTAGTCAAGCAGTTCGCTGCCGGTGCGGGTCAGGTAGAGGCTCCTTCCCAGCCGCTCGAACAGCCGCACACCGTATTCCCGTTCGATCTCGGCGATCGCCTGACTGACCGAAGGCTGGGTGATGTACATTTCGCGCGCAGCTTCGCTCATACGGCCGCAGTCGGCCACTTTGACGAAAATCTGCAGATGTCGTGTCGTCATGTGTGCCTCCTTAATTTATAGGTATTTACCTATTGATTTTATTTAAATATTAGTATTTTACATATATTATGTCAAGTGTTAAAATGATAACTATGAAAGCCCCGGTTAATATTCCGGGCAGGTGAAAGGATGAAACGTATGAATATCCTGATCATCGGCGGCGTCGCCGCCGGCACCAAGACCGCCGCCAAGCTCAAACGTGAACTTGGGGACAACTGCAAGGTCACCATCATAACCAAAAGCGACGACATCTCCTACGCGGGCTGCGGGCTGCCCTACTATGTGGGCGGCGTCATTCCTTCGCGCGACCAGCTGATTGTCAACACCCCCAAACGCTTTTCCGTCCTGACCGGCGTGGAGGTTCGCTGCGGCATCGAAGCGGTCGGCGTGGACCGGCAGGCCAAAATTGTTCACGCGCGGGAAACCTACACCGGTGTGGACATGGCCTTCCCATACGATAAACTGGTCATCGCAGTGGGCGCGCGTTCGGTCTGTCCCCCGATAGAAGGCGTCGACCTGCCCGGCGTCTTTCTCATGCGTACCCCAGACGATGCAGTACGTCTGCGCGAAGCAATCGACACGGGCGTCAAGCGTGCCGTTGTCGCGGGCGGCGGCTTCATCGGACTCGAAGTTGCCGAAAACCTCAAATTGCAGGGTGTGCGGCCTGTCGTAATCGATATGGCAGATCAGATCATGCCCGGCTTTGACCAGGATTTCGCGGAATGGGCTGAAAATAAGCTTGGCGACGAAGGCATCCCGGTTTTTACCGGCGACCGGCTGGTCGCCATCGAAGGCGATGGCAAAGTACAGAAAGTCCGCACCGAAAACCGTGCCATGAAGGCCGACGCGGTTATCCTGTCGCTCGGCATCCGCCCGAATACCGATTTTCTCATGGACACCGGCCTGGAAATGGCAAAGAACGGCGCATTGCTGGTGGATGACCACCTGCAGACCAATGACCCGGACATCTTTGCAGCAGGCGACTGCGTTCTGGTCAAAAGCCGTATCACCGGTCAGTCCGCCTGGTCTCCCATGGGCTCCTCCGCCAACATGGAAGGCCGCCTGCTGGCCAAAATCCTTTCTGGAAAGGGCAAGGCATATCCCGGCGTGCTTGGCACGGCAATTGTTAAGCTGCCGGGTGTAAACGCTGCCAAAACCGGCCTCAATACCGCGGCCGCGAAAGAACAAGGCTACGACGTTTGTTCGGTCACCGTTGTGACCGATGACAAAGCCCATTACTATCCCGGCGCAGACAGTTTCATCATCCGGTTGATCGCCGACCGCACGAGCCGCAAACTGCTCGGCGTACAGGCGCTCGGCACAGGCGAAGTTGATAAGGTGGTGGACGTCGGCGCGACCGCGATTTCGCTCGGCGCGAAGGTCGACGAACTCGATAATCTCGACCTCTGCTACGCACCGCCGTTTTCTACCGCAATCCATCCATTTGTCACCGCCGTCGACGTGCTCATCAATAAGCTTGACGGCTTTATGGATGGTGTGACCCTCAGCGAAGCCAAAACGATGCCTGCGGGGACCCTCTGGGTGGATGTAACCGAGTCTCCCTCGATTCCCGGCTGCCGCAGTATCCCGTTCACCAGCATCAACGGTCCGATTGCGGGCATCGACCCACAGACGCCAATGGTGCTCGTCTGCAAGAAGGGGAAGCAGGCATACCTTGCCCAGAACCGTCTGAAACGGTACGGTTATGCCAACACGAAGGTGCTCGAAGGCGGAATCACCTTCAATCCAATCGAAGAAGAATAAAGGAGCGAATAGAATGTACAAACCCACGGAAGCGGAAAAGAAAGCCGTCAAAGGCAGAGGGTTTCTCGCCAACAATGACGGCGTCCATTTCTCCGCGCGGATCATCACGGTCAACGGTGTAATCACCTCAGCTCAGGCGATCACGCTGGCAGAAGCCGCGGAAAAATTCGGTAACGGCAAGGTTACATATACCTCCCGCATGACCATCGAGCTGCCCGGCCTCGCATATGAGGACATCGAGCCGTTCACCGAATTTATCGCCCGAGACGGGCTGGTCACCGGCGGCACCGGTTCCCGCGTGCGTCCGGTCGTGGCCTGCAAAGGCACCGTCTGCGTCCATGGGCTCTGCGATACCCAGGCGCTGGCCGCGGAGATCCACGAAATTTTCTACAAGGGCTGGTACGACGTCAAACTCCCGCATAAATTTAAAATTGGTGTTGGTGGCTGCCCCAACAACTGCATCAAACCTGACCTGAACGATTTCGGCATCGTCGGTCAGCGGGTCCCGGCATTCGACGCGGACATGTGCAACAGCTGTAAAAAATGCCCGCCGGTTTCCCTCTGCCCAATCCATGCGCTCCATATGGAAGACGGTGAGGTCGTGCTGGACGAGACGCTTTGCAACAACTGCGGTAAGTGCATCGACAAATGCACCTTTGATACGATTGAAGAGAAAGCTTCCGGTTACAAGCTTTATGTTGGCGGCAAATGGGGCAAGGCGGTCCGTCCCGGCACGCCGGTCAAAGGCGTCTTTTCCAAGGATCAGGTCCTGTCCTGCATCGAAAAAGCCCTGCTCATCTACCGTGAACAGGGAAAAACCGGTGAGCGCTTCGGCATCATGATCGACCGGCTTGGCGCGGACAACTTCATCTCCCAACTGCTTTCGGATGAAATCCTCGCTAGAAAACAGCAGATTCTCGACGCGCCTTTGCACCTTGAAGGTGGCGCTCAGTGCTGAATAGGGAAAGAATAGTACCAGTAAGCATTGACTAAAGGTGTAAGTTCACGCAAACCACATGAATACAAGCCTATTTGCACCTTTAGAATGTTCAGTCCATAGCGAATTTTGAAAGGTGTGTCCTGTAAGGCTTTTACTGCCTCTACTGCGCAACAAAGAAATACCATAATGACAGGGAGCGAAAGCATTATTTGCTTTCGCTCCCTTGACTGTTGCTATCACTTGCGTTATTTACTCATAATCTCATGTACAAAATAGGATATGGCATACCCTGTTCATCTGTTTCGGTTCTTTTATAAACTTTAAAGCCCATATGTTCATAAAACCCTTTTGCTTTTGGATTTTGTTCATTAACCCCCAACTCATTAATCCCGTATTCTTTGATGCCGTATTCAAGTAATTTTTTTCCTAGACCACGTCCGCGTTCTTTGGGGGCAATAAATAGCATTTCAAGTTTTTGTCCATCTATCCCCATAAATGCAACTGGCTCGCCGTTCTCGTTTTATGCAATAATTAAATGAGGAATCCCTATTAATGCTTGCGGAATGTATTTTTGGATATTGTTTATTTCTTCATCGGACAAAAATAAATGCGTTTCTTTCACAGAAGTTTTCCAGACTTTTTCAAGCTGTTCTATTAGTGCTTGATTTCTATTTTCAACTTTAATTATTTTCATACATATCCCCATCCCATCCGCTTCTATTAAAATAACATTGCTTTTGACATCTGCACTATATCATACTCCATATTGTTTGTCCACTGCATGCCCTTCAAAAAGTTTCACTGAGTTGGAAATGAAAATTAAGCCGTTTCAAGGGATTATAAAAACACTTATGAGGGCTTATAAAACGATTTTGCCTATTAAATCAATAAAATAGCTGCATATTAAGTTTTTGCTTCCCGGATTTTATAAAGACCGAGGGTACGACATAAAATTCCACGCAATATCTTGACAGATTCAGTTCTTTAAAGTTAGAGTTATAGAAAAGGATAATTTTCATTGGCAGGATGTTATCGTAAAAGATGACGGCGAATGGCGTATTAATTTTGACTTATATGCCCAGCGAATATGATAAGCGTCACTTTTCATGAAACAGTTATGCGTCCAAATAAAAGGCAGGCGAGGAACAGACGGAGAAAAATGATTTTTCAAAAGGCAGTATGTGGCGCAATATCATGGGCCTTGCGCTGCCGATGACGATCGCGCAGCTGATCAATGTTCTTTATAATGTGGTGGACCGGATGTATATCGGCCATATCCCGCAGGCGTCGACACTGGCCCTGACTGGGCTGGGACTGACCTTTCCGGTCATCTCGATCATCACCGCCTTTGCGAACCTTGTGGGCATGGGCGGCGCGCCGCTCTGCTCGATTGCGCGCGGCCGCGGAGACCATGAGGAAGCCGAAAGCATCATGGGCAATTCCTTCACGCTGCTTTTGATATTTGGCGTATCGCTCACGGCAATCTGCCTCTGCTTCAAACGGCCGCTGCTCTACCTGTTTGGCGCGAGCGATGTGACATTTCCTTATGCGGACGCTTACCTTACGATATACCTTTGCGGGAGCCTGTTTGTGATGGTGGGGCTTGGAATGAACAGCTTCATCAATTCTCAGGGCTTTGGCCGCATCGGGATGATGACCGTGCTGCTTGGCGCGATCGTCAATATTCTGCTTGATCCGGTTTTTATCTTTGTTTTTGGGATGGGGGTGCGCGGCGCGGCGCTCGCCACGGTGGTGTCGCAGTTTCTCTCCGCTTTCTGGGTCATGCGGTTTCTCACGAGTCCGGATGCAATCTACCGCTTGCAGAAAAGAACGCTCCGGCTTCGGGGAGCGCTTGTACGGCGTATTCTCGCGCTTGGAACATCGGGGTTCATCATGGCGATCACCAACTCGACGGTGCAGATCGTCTGCAACGCGACCTTGCAGAGGTACGGAGGAGACCTTTACGTTGGTGTCATGACGGTTATCAATTCGCTGCGTGAGATTATTATCATGCCCGCGAATGGAATTGGAAGCGGCGCGCAGCCGGTTCTCGGGTTTAATTACGGCGCAAAGGAATACGGGCGGGTACGCAAGGGCATCCAGTTTACAGCGATTGTCTGCGTCGCATACACAACGGCGGTGTGGATCTGTCTGATGGCTTTTCCGGAACCGTTCATTCATATCTTTAACAGCGATCCGGAGCTGATTGCGCAGGGGGTGCCCGCGATGCATATCTATTTCTTCGGCATCTTCATGATGTCCCTGCAGATGGCTGGGCAGAACGTCTTTGTGGCGCTGGGCAAATCGAAGCAGGCGGTCTTTTTCTCGATTTTCCGCAAGGTGATCATCGTAACCCCGCTGACCTTCCTGCTGCCGCTCTGGTTCGGCACCGACGGGGTATTTCTCGCGGAGCTGGTCTCCAACTTCATTGGCGGAACGGCGTGCTTTGGCACAATGCTGTTGCTCGTTTGGCCAAAACTCAGAAATGTGGATGGGAAAACCCGATAGCCCGATCAAAAAACCGGCGCGTACCAGATTTGGTGCGCGCCGGTTTTTGTATGGAAGATTCTGTTTTTAATCCGGGGAAGATCCGAAAGCTATTGGGCCGACGCCATATGTCGTGATCCTCTTGAGGCGTCTTTGCAAAGCGGGCTGAGCTCCTCCTGAATGCGGGCCGCGATGTCCGTCGTGCCCGGCCGCCGGGCGGCGAGGACGAGCGGAACACAGACCGCTTCACCGGCGCGGCACAGGATTTGCCGCGCGGGGTCCTCCGAAAGAACAGTATCCGCCGTTGGCGCCCATCTTCTGCTGTGTCAATAAATTTCGAAAAATCAAATCCTGGAATGTAAAAAAGAAAGGGCGGTTAGATACCGCCCTTTCCTATTAGGAAGAGATGATGAAAAAACGTAAAATGTGTCTTTTTTCCCATTTGAGGGGTCTGCTCATTGGCGGACCAGCGCTGCTGGTAAAAACCTTTTTGCAGGGAGCGGGAAAAACGGCGTGTGACCCAGAAGCCAACCGCAATGATATAGAAAAGGCCGCCAATTAATACAAGTGCTTCCATAAGATCACTTCCTTTGTTTATAGTATAAAGCCGAAGATGTTCGCATGGGTTAAAGGTTTGAGAGCGGGCATTAAGGCTTTGCAAAGACATTTTGGCTCCGGGAGAATTTTAATACCGTCTTAATCTGAACCGGGCGGTTTTAACGGCACTCTAATTTCATTCATGATAGACTTTGGTTCGTAAAAAGGAGGGATAAACATGCAAATTGTGATAGCAGCGATCGGAGTTATTTCGGTACTGGTGCTGATCTATTTGGCCTATGTTCTTATGAAAGGGGATGACCGCTGATGAACGCGACGCTGCAATACATATTCTATCTCGCGATCCTTGTGCTGGCGGCGATTCCGCTGGGCAGCTACATGGCAAAGATTATGAACGGTGAGAAGGTATTTTTATCTCCCGTGCTCACCCCGTGCGAAAACCTGATCTACCGGATCCTGCGGGTCGACAAGAATGAGCAGATGACCTGGAAGAAATATGCGGCCAGCGCGCTTGCGTTCAGCGGGTTTTCACTTCTGATTTTGTTTTTGATCCTCAAGTTCCAAAACATCCTGCCGTTCAATCCGGAACATGTGCCGGGCAACTCCTGGCACCTCGCCTTCAATACGGCGGTCAGCTTCGTGACCAATACAAACTGGCAGTCCTATTCGGCGGAGGGGGTGCTGAGCTACTTTTCCCAGTTTATGGGCCTGACTGTTCAGAACTTTGTCACTCCGGCGGTCGGCGGCGCGGTCATGTTCGCGCTGATCCGCGGGTTCACAAAAGTAAAAGAAACCGGGCTTGGAAGTTTCTGGGCAGATGTTACCCGCTACACCCTGTACATCCTCATCCCGATCTGTCTGGTGGCTTCCCTTGTGCTGGTTTCGCAGGGGGTTGTCCAGTCGTTTGATGAATACCAGACGGTAAGCCTCGTCGAGCCAATCACGCTGGAGGACGGCACCGAGGTGACTGAACAGGTGCTTCCGCTCGGACCGGCGGCGAGCCAGATTGCCATCAAGCAGCTGGGCACCAACGGCGGTGGATTCCAGGGCACCAACTCGGCGCACCCGTTTGAAAATCCGACCCCGTTTTCCAATCTGATCGAGATGATCTTTCTGTTGGTTTTGCCGGTGGCATTCTGCTTCACCTTTGGCAAATGTGTAAAGGATAAGCGGCAGGGCTATGCGATTTTCCTTGCGA
Source organism: Anaerotruncus rubiinfantis (assembly GCF_900078395.1). Taxonomy (NCBI): domain Bacteria; kingdom Bacillati; phylum Bacillota; class Clostridia; order Eubacteriales; family Oscillospiraceae; genus Anaerotruncus; species Anaerotruncus rubiinfantis. The sequence continues at coordinate 1,376,797 of NZ_FKLA01000009.1, forward strand.
TGTTCATTATGCTGGTCATCAGCCTGGCGGTCGTCGCGGTGAGCGAACAGGCCGCAACCCCGCAGATGGCACAGGGCGGTACGGTTGACATCACCGCTTCGGAGGGCTATTCCGGCGGCAATATGGAGGGCAAGGAGACCCGTTTCGGCATCCCAACCTCAGTCACTTGGGCGGCTTTCACAACCGCGGCTTCGAACGGTTCGGTCAACTCGATGCATGACAGTTATACGCCGATTGGCGGCATGATCCCGATGCTCCTGATGATGCTGGGCGAAGTGGTCTTTGGCGGCGTGGGATGCGGACTTTATGGAATGATCGGCTTCGTAATCATGACGGTGTTCATCGCCGGCCTGATGGTCGGACGCACGCCGGAATATCTTGGCAAGAAGATCGAGCCGTATGAAATGAAGATGGCGGTACTGGTCTGCCTGGCAACGCCGATCGCGGTCCTGATTGGAAGCGGTGTGCTGACATTGCTCCCATCCTCGGTGGCAAGCCTCAATAATCCCGGCGCGCACGGCCTTTCGGAGATCCTCTATGCCTTCGCTTCGGCGGGCGGCAACAACGGCTCCGCCTTCGCGGGCCTCAACTGCAACACCCCATCCTTCAACGTGGCGCTCGGCCTGGCAATGCTGCTGGTACGCTTTTTGCCGATGGTGGCGACCCTTGCCATTGCAGGCAGCCTGGCTCGAAAGAAAAAGGTCGCGGTCAGCGCGGGTACGCTTTCCACCTGCAACGCGATGTTTGTTTTCCTGCTGATCATGATTGTTTTGCTGATCGGCGCGCTCAGCTTCTTCCCGGCACTGGCGCTTGGCCCGATTGCCGAGTTCTTCCAGATGCTGGCTTAAAGAAAGGGTGAGAATTTGATGAACGAGAAAAAGAAAACCGCGCTGAGCGATCACAAAATGGTCGTCCGCGCGATGAAGGATTCCTTTATAAAGCTCGCGCCCGCGACACAGGCGCGAAACCCGGTCATGATGCTGGTCTATATCTCCGCGATCCTGACCACCATCCTCTATATCCTAAGCCTTTTCGGTATCCAGGACGCGCCCGGCGGCTTCACGCTCGGTATCGCAGTCATCCTCTGGCTGACCGTCCTCTTCGCCAATTTCGCGGAGGCGATAGCCGAAGGCCGCGGCAAGGCGCAGGCGGATTCGCTGCGCGCCGCGCGCCGTGACGTGCAGGCGCACCGGCTTTCGGATCCGTCCGACCGGGAACATTTTACAGAGGTTTCCTCCTCGGTCTTGAAAAAAGGCGACCTGTTCATCGTCCGCGCCGGGGAACAGATCCCGGCGGATGGCGAGGTCATCGACGGCGCGGCTTCTGTGGATGAGAGCGCCATCACCGGCGAATCCGCTCCGGTCATCCGTGAATCGGGCGGCGACCGCAGCGCGGTCACCGGCGGCACGACCGTCCTTTCGGATTGGCTGGTCGTGCGGGTCACCAGCGAGGCGGGCGAAAGCTTTCTTGACAAGATGATTGCCATGGTTGAAGGCGCGGCCCGCAAAAAGACCCCGAACGAAATTGCCCTGCAGATCCTGCTGGTAGCCTTTTCGATCATTTTCCTGATGGTCACAATGTCGCTTTATTCCTACTCTGACTTTTCAGCCAAACAGGCCGGTATGGCGAACCCAACCTCGATCACTTCCCTGGTCGCACTGCTCGTCTGCCTCGCGCCCACCACGATCGGCGCGCTGCTTTCCGCGATCGGTATCGCGGGCATGAGCCGCCTCAATCAGGCGAACGTCCTCGCGATGAGCGGCCGCGCGATCGAAGCGGCGGGCGACGTCGATATCCTGATGCTGGATAAGACCGGAACCATCACCCTTGGCAACCGCCAGGCGTGCGAATTTATCCCGGTGGACGGATGTCCGGTCGCGGAACTTGCCGATGCCGCGCAGCTTTCCTCGCTCGCAGATGAAACGCCGGAAGGCCGCAGTGTTGTGGTTCTTGCAAAGGAGCAGTTTGGTCTGCGCGGGCGCAAGATCGGGGAAAAGAACATGCAGTTCGTCGCATTTACCGCGAAAACCCGTATGAGCGGCGTGAACTACGAAAACAGCGAGATCCGCAAAGGCGCTGCCGACGCAATCCGCGCGTATGTGGAAAACGCGGGCGGCAAATACAGTGATTCCTGTCAACAGGTGGTTGAGCGGATTTCCCGGCAGGGCGGCACCCCGCTTGTCGTGGCAAAAGACCACCGTATCCTCGGCGTCATTCACCTCAAGGATATCATCAAGGACGGCGTAAAAGAAAAGTTTGCGGATCTACGCAAAATGGGCATCAAGACCATCATGATCACAGGCGACAACCCTTTGACCGCGGCCGCGATCGCTGCGGAAGCGGGCGTGGACGATTTTCTCGCGGAGGCCACGCCGGAAGGCAAGCTCAGGCTGATCCGTGAATTCCAAGCGCAGGGCCATCTGGTCGCAATGACCGGCGACGGCACCAACGACGCCCCGGCGCTCGCACAGGCAGACGTGGCGGTTGCGATGAACAGCGGCACACAGGCGGCCAAGGAAGCCGGCAACATGGTGGATCTCGATTCCTCGCCGACCAAGCTGATCGACATCGTGCGCATCGGCAAACAGCTCCTGATGACCCGCGGAAGCCTTACAACCTTCTCGATTGCGAACGATGTGGCGAAATATTTTGCCATCATCCCGGCGCTTTTTATGGGCCTTTACCCAGGCCTTGCGGCGCTCAATATCATGGGCCTGCACAGCGCCGACAGCGCGATCTTTTCCGCTATCATCTATAACGCGCTCATCATTATCGCGCTCATCCCGCTGGCGCTCAAAGGGGTCCGCTACCGGGAAGTCCCGGCAGGGAAGCTGCTGTCACACAACCTGCTGGTTTATGGGCTCGGTGGGATTATCGCCCCATTTGTGGCGATCAAGCTGATCGATATGATCATTGTCGCCTTGGGGCTCCTTTAAGGAAGTGAACCCAAATGTTGGCCAACTCATACAGCCTGAAAGCGTCCGTAAAAAAGACGGTCTGGATTGATCTGTGGCGCGCGGCGGTGCGGTTTCTCTATGTGCATCCCGTCCTGCGGTATGAAGCGGTTCTCATTGTGATGCCGCTTGGAGTGCTGTTTTTGGTAGCGGCGCTGACCTTTGCGGCGGCAGTCCCCTATTTATGGCTGTCCGGGGCGTTTTGACCGGATGTGGGAACCGAATCTGGATTGATGGAGGAGAATGATTATGAATAAAACAGGCCCGATCCTGGCAAAAGCGTTTGTATTCCTTGTGGTAATGAGCATCCTGTGCGGCGGTATCTATACAGCTGTCGTCACGGGTATCGCACAGCTGGCCTTCCCGCACCAGGCCAACGGCAGCATTATCGAAATTGACGGAAAACGGTACGGTTCCGAACTGCTCGGGCAGCAATTCGAAGACGAGGATCATATGTGGGGCCGCGTCATGAAGATCGATACCAGCACCTTCACCGACGAACAGGGCAACCCGGTGCTCTATTCCTGGGCAACCAACCTCACCCCCGCGAGCGCGGATTATGAGGCGCTGATTGCCAAACGGGTGGAGAAGCTGAAAGCCGCGCATCCCAGCGAGGATGAGAAAGCAGTCCCAGTGGACCTTGTGACCTGTTCGGGCAGTGGGCTTGACCCGCATATTTCGCCCGCAGCTGCGGAGTACCAGGTTGCACGTATTGCCGCTAATACTGGAAAGAGCGAGGAAGAGGTGCGCGCAATCGTTGCCAAATATACCGAAGGCCGCTTTTTGGGAGTGTTCGGTGAACCGCGTGTGAACGTATTGAAGGTGAACCTCGCATTGGATGGGATCTTGTGATGGATGGGATGAAGCTTTATCAGAAACGACTGGCCGGGAGCGAACGGGCCGCCCGACAGCGGCGGCTCCCTCCCGGCATCCCGCCCGCAAAGCTGGCGCTGGCATTCCTTTACGATCTGAGCAGAGCCTTTTCGATGAAACCTTCGGTCTATCACACAGCGGGGAATCGGATGCTCACGTTGATTTTCCGCGATGCGACCTTTCTCTGCGGCGATTTCATCGCTGATTACGGCGAAGTGATTGCCGGGATTTCCCAGCAGTGGCCGGTGACCGTTTATGGCACCGCGTCCGGGAAGGAAACCGGTGAACTGCGGATTCGTTTCCGGGGAGAGGAAATCCTTGCCGAGCGCAGCTGCGTTTCCGGCAAGGACTTCGACGTGCTCTCGGGGCTCTGCGTCAAGATTGAAACACAGGACGCGCGGGACAGCGCCTGCTTCGCGCAGATCTTGCGCCAGATGTGCTTTTGGCAGGACGACGTTGCCGTCCCGCGCACCATGGAGGAGTTCTGCCGTGCGCAGCAGCTCGGAACGGCGGTTGACGGAGCCTATTTCTGTTATCTGCCGTTGGGTGAAAACAGCGGCGGCGCGGGCAGGCTCAGCTGCCTGTCGATGGAACAGAAAGCGGAACTTTGGGAAGTATTCCTTGAAGACGGCGTGTCCACAATGGAATTCGACTGGCTGTTTTCGGCGGGCCTTTGCGGGGAATATCCCACGCTCATAGAGTGGGAGCTGGCTTTGCAGACGGTGCTTGAGGAGCTTGGGATCACAGTGATCAACCGACAGGACGAACGGTTTGAGGTGACCGGCCGCAAGGGCCGTCAGATGCGGTTCGATTTTACCCATGGTTCACCCGCTGAGAAGATGTTTTTAAAAATCCTGTTTCCGGTCAAGCCGGAGGATCAGCACACCTCAAAAAAGTGAAAGAAAAAGCCGCGGCCCATACGGACCGCGGCTTTTCGGAAGGTTTACTGCAGAAAGCGCTGGATGTCCTTGTTTTCTCCCATGATGATGAGCGTTTCATCCGGCTGGAACAGATGATCCGGCTTGGGGAGCGGTTCCAGCTGATTTCGGCATTTGGTGGCCAGGATGCTGATGTGATATTTAGTGCGCACAGCGAGCTGGACAATTGTCCTGCCGACCCAGCCGGCCGGCACCGGTATCTCATAAATCGAATGATTGGGTGTGAGCTCGATGTAATCGAAGATGTTGTCTGAACTGTACTTGACCGCGGTACGCACGGCCATCTCCTGCTCCGGATAGACGACGCTGTCGGCGCCGTTGCGCAGCAGGAACTTTGCGTGTACCTCGCGGTTGGCGCGTGCAAGGACATATCTGGCGCCGAGATCTTTGAGCAGCGCGGCCGTTTCAAGCGAACTTTGAAAATTGTCACCGATAGCCACGATACAAAGGTCGAAGTTGCGTACGCCCAGAGATGAAACGAACGCCTCGTTGGTGCTGTCCCCAATCTGGGCGTTGGTGACAAAGGGCAGGACCTCGTTGACTCGGTTTTCATCAAGATCGACGGCCAGGACCTGATGGCGCAGTTCATGGAGTTTTTCGGCCATATGGCGGCCGAAGCGTCCCAGCCCGATGAGCAGGATTGATTTCATAATGGAACCCCCTCCGTAATCAATTTACAGGGACACCCGCCGTTAGCCGACAGTGACCTTTTCGAGCGGTAGCTGTGCTGGCGGACGCAGATGCCCGTCCGCCAGCGCATAGAGCATGGTGAGCCCGCCGACACGGCCAAAATACATCAGTGTGATGAGCGTGATCCGGGAAACCACACCGAGCTCCCCGGTGATACCCAGGGAAAGCCCCACCGTGCCAATGGCGGAAGCGGCTTCAAACAGAGCAGCGGAAAGGGGCAGGCCTTCGACGCAGCTGATGAGATTGCCGCCGCAGAGAAAAAGCGTCAGATACAGCATCAGGATGGTGACCGCGTTTCGCAAAGCCTCTGGCGGAATACGCCGGGAAAAGCACTGGATGCAGTCCTTTTTTCGGAAGGTGGAGCCCACGCAGAGGATCAGCATGGCAAAGGTGGTCGTTTTGATGCCGCCCGCCGTGGAACCCGGGGAACCGCCGATGACCATCAATGAGATGATCAGCAGGATACCGGGGCTTTGCAGCTGTGTGAGATCCACTGTGTTGAATCCGGCGGTACGCGGCGTGACCGATTGGAAGAGCGAGGCAAGCAGCCTTTCCCCAATGCTCATCCCGCTCCAGCCAGGCTGCTGGAATTCATAGAAAAAGAAAAAGGCCGCAGGCAGCAGAATGAGCAGCCCAGTGCCGGAGAGCACCAATTTGGTTTGCAGCCGGTAGTGGTGGATATTCAGCTTGTTGTGCCGCAGGTCGTCCCAGACAAAAAAACCGATGCCCCCGGTGACGATGAGCAGCATCACCGGAAGGTTTACAAGCGGATCGCCCACATAACGCGTGAGGGAGGAGAACGGCTCACGGATGCCCATCAAATCGAATCCCGCGTTGCAGAAGGCGGAAATGGAATGGAACACAGCGAACCACAGTCCGCGCAGAAGGCCAAATTCCGGACAGAAGCGCAAGGCGAGGAAGAAGGCCCCAATCCCTTCAAAAAGGAAGGTCGCCTTCAGTATGAAGCTGGTGAGCCGGACAATCCCGCCCATCTGCGGCGCGGAGATCGATTCCTGCATAACGAGCCGCTGACGCAGGCCTATTTTTTTGCCAGTAAACATTGCCACAGCGACCGCGACGGTGACAACTCCCATACCGCCGGTTTGGATGAGCAGCAGGATCACCAGCTGTCCGAACTCCGACCAGAAGGTATAAGTATCGTGCAGCACAAGCCCGGTCACACAGGTGGCGGAAGTAGCTGTAAAAAGCGCGTCAAGGAATGGGACGGATTCACCGCTCCTGGTCGCAAATGGCAGCATCAGCAGCAATGTCCCGCTCAGAATCAGAAGCAGGAAACCGCCGAGGATGACCTTAGCCGGGGTCAGCCCGCCGAGGATTTTTGACATGGAATTCCCCCGTACCTATAATAAAACTTGGCGGGCCGTTTTGGCGGCCCGTTTTTGTGGGATAAGACAGGAAAATCCAGGCGATTTTATTCCGTCTTAACATCTCCAGTATAGCGTAGGGCGCGTAAACGCCCGGTTAAGATGTCGGCCCGACTGTTAAGGTTATGCAAAGAATACGACTAGCGGGTTTTGAACAGTTCGGGAATCTTAACAGAATCTTTGCATAAATGGACGAATCAAAACAGCTTTATCACATCGCTTGTGGTACAATAAACGCGACAGAATGCGGCGCGGGCCGCTTGCCTCCCGTGCGGGGGCACATTCATTACGCCGGCAGCACAACGGCACCAGCTTTGCCGACGTTACGCCGTTTCGCGGTTGTGCCGCCGAAAGAAAGCGGTGCTTTTCGACGGCATAATGGTTGTAAATGGGAGAAGAATAGCAACGGGAGGTGAGGCAATGGAGGCAGATAGGTACCGGCCGGATCCGGATTTGCTGCTGCAGGAACTGAAATCCGAATCCGAATCGGGCAAGACGGCGGGCAGAATGAAGGTCTTTTTCGGCTATGCGGCGGGCGTGGGCAAAACTTATGCGATGCTGGAAGCGGCACAACGTGCGAAAGAGGCTGGGATTGACGTGGTAGCGGGCTATATCGAGCCGCATTCCCGGCCGGAAACAATGGAACTGCTTCATGGGCTTGAAACTCTGCCGACGCTACAGGTGCGGTATAAAGGGATCGCCCTGCGGGAATTTGATCTGGATGGCGCGCTCAAGCGGCATCCGCAGCTCATCCTGGTCGACGAGCTCGCGCATACCAACGCGGAAGGCTGCCGCCACCGCAAACGTTATCAGGATATCGAGGAGCTTCTGCGCGCGGGGATCGACGTTTATACGACGGTAAACGTCCAACACATTGAAAGCCTCAACGATATCGTTTCCTCGATTACCGGCGTGGTTGTCGGTGAACGGGTTCCCGACTGGGTGTTCGATTCGGCAACCCAGGTGGAGCTGGTGGACATCGAGCCGGACGATCTGATCGTCCGGCTCGAACAGGGGAAAATTTATCGGGAACAGCAGGCGCGCAAAGCTCTGACCAATTTCTTTTCGCGTGAGAACCTTGTGGCGCTGCGGGAAATTGCTCTGCGCCGCACCGCCGACCGGCTCAACCGGGCGGCCATGACTCCGGACGGCGGCAGAGGAGCGCCTGCTGCGGGAGAGCATATCCTCATCTGCCTTTCGAGCGCGCCCTCCAATGCAAAGGTGATTCGCACTGCGGCGCGCATGGCGGAGGCGTTCCACAGCAGCTTTACAGCGCTGTTTGTGGAGACGCCGGGCACCCCTGAACTGAGTGGGGAAAACCGCCGCAGGCTGCGCGCGAACCTGAAACTGGCAGAGGATCTCGGCGCGCGCATCGCAACTGTCTATGGGGATGACGTGCCGGGTCAGATCGCGGAATATGCGAAGGCAAGCGGTGTCTCAAAGATCATTATCGGGCGGTCAAACAACAAGAAACGGCTTTTTCTGAGCGGAAGCAACCTGATTGACCGCTTGACTGCTCTTGCGCCGAATCTCGATATCTACATCATCCCGGATGCGCAGCCCTATTATGCGGCGCGGCGCAGATGGCTCAGCCGGCAATTTCAATTTTCGTGGACAGACCTTGCCAAAGCAATCGGTATGGTGGCGCTGTCAACGATTGTCAGCGGATTGTTTTATGCAGCCGGCTTCAGCGAAGCAAATATCATCACCGTTTACATCCTGGGAGTGCTGTTCGCATCGGTCATTACAGACGGCTGGATTTACGGGGCGCTGGTATCCTTTGTCAGCGTGCTGGCGTTCAATTATTTCTTCACAGATCCATATTTTACCCTGCGCGCCTATGACGCAAGCTATCCTGTGACCTTCCTAGTTATGTTTGCGTCCTCCCTCGTGACAAGCACCCTCACCATGCGGGTAAAAAACCAGGCGCGGCAGGCCGCGCGCAAAGCCTACCGGACAGAGGTGCTTTTACAGACGAGTCAGAAACTGCAGCAGGCGGAATCCGCGGACGATATCCTTACAGGGACCGCCCGGCAGATGGTGAAGCTGCTCGGCTGTTCGGTCTTTTTTTATCCGGTGCAAGACGGAAACCTGATGCCCGCGCTATGCTATCCGCTCACCGACGAAACGGACATCAGGCCCTGCCTTACCGAAGAAGAACGCGGGGTCGCCCAGTGGGTGCTGAAAAACAACAAGCACGCGGGCGCAACCACCAATACCCTGCCGAGCGCAAAATGCCTTTATATGGCGGTGCGCGGGCAAAAGGAGGTCTTCGCAGTGGCGGGGATTGCAGTCGGGGAGCAGGGGATCGATTCGTTCGAGGAAAACCTGCTGATCGCCATGCTGGGCGAATGCGGGCTCGCGCTGGAAAAGGTTGCGCTTGGCGCGGAAAAACGAAAGGCACAGATGCAGGCGCAGCAGGAACAGCTGCGGGCCAACCTGCTGCGGGCAATTTCTCATGACCTGCGCACCCCGCTGACGAGTATTTCCGGAAACGCAGGCATCCTGATGGGGAATTCCGCGATCCTGGATGAGGACAAAAAGATGGCGCTTTACACCGATATTTACGACGATTCAATGTGGCTCATCAACCTGGTGGAGAACCTGCTTTCGGTCACTCGGATCGAAAACGGTTCCATGAGCATCCATATGGCTCCGGAACTGCTGGACGAGGTGTTCCGCGAGGCGCTCCGGCATCTTGGCCGGAAGGCGGGCGAACATGAGATTACCGTCGATCTGAAAGATGATATGCTCATGGCCCAGATGGATGCGCGGCTCATTATCCAGGTGATCATCAACATCGTGGACAACGCCATCAAATATACCCCGTCCGGTTCCCGCATCGTACTGCGGGCCAAACGCATGGGAAAAATGGCAATGGTGGAGATTGCGGACGACGGTCCCGGGATTGCGGACGATGCGAAGGGGAAGCTGTTTGATATGTTCTATACGGCTGGAGACCGCCGCGCGGATGGCCGGCGCGGGCTCGGACTGGGGCTTTCGCTCTGTAAATCAATCGTACAGTCGCATGGCGGGGAAATCGGTGTGCGGGACAATAACCCCAAAGGCACGATTTTCTATTTCACGCTACAATCTGCGGAGGTGAATCCAATTGAATAAACCACAAATTTTGGTGGTGGAGGATGACCGTGCGGTCAGCAATCTGATTTCCACCACTCTCGAAACACAGGAATACCAGTACCATACCGCCCACACCGGCCAGGCGGCCGTCCTTGACGCGGTTTCCTACCATCCGGATGTCATCATCCTGGATCTGGGGCTTCCCGATATGGATGGGGTGGAAATCATCAAAAAGGTGCGCGGCTGGAGCAATGTACCGATCATTGTGGTGAGCGCGCGCAGCGAGGACCGCGATAAAGTCGACGCGCTCGACGCGGGCGCGGACGACTATCTCACCAAGCCGTTTTCGGTGGACGAGCTGCTCGCACGGCTGCGGGTCGCGTTGCGCCGGGTGCGCTTTGACAGCTCCAAGACGAACGAGGAAGCCAGTACCTTTGTAAACGGCGGGCTCAAAATCGATTACGCAGCGGGCTGCGTCTATCTGAACGGCGAGGAGATTCACCTCACGCCGATTGAATACAGGCTCATCTGCCTGTTGGCGAAGAACGCGGGCAAGGTCCTCACCCACAACTACATCCTCAAGGAGGTCTGGAACAACGCTCTGCCCACCGATACACCGTCACTGCGGGTGTTTATGGCAACCCTGCGCAAAAAGATCGAACCGGTGCCGTCTGAGCCCAAATATATCCAGACGCATGTTGGGATCGGCTATCGAATGGTACGTATCTCGGATGACGAATAAATAAAAATTCTGCCGGCCATACTAAAACGACCGGTTTACGGGAAAAGGGGAAGGTCCGCCCAGCGGCGGACCTTCCCCTCTTGCTTTTTGTAATTCGGTCAAATCCAGCCAAAATATTATCTGTGAATCATATGGGCATAAATATGTAAGATGAAATGCACAAATATTACCTAAAAAATTTGGCGCACGATTGATTGAATGTGATTGATTTTGATTGATTTTGGGTGTATTCTGAAGTCACAGAAAAGAAGGGAATGTGATGTGCATGCTGGCAGAGGAACGCTTCGCCCAGATACTGGAACTGGTTGCGCAGAAACGCACCGTGAGCGTGCAGGAGCTCACAAAGCTTCTCGATACCTCCGAATCCACCATCCGGCGGGATCTCAACCTACTTGATGAACGTGGCCTGCTGGTCAAGGTGTTTGGCGGTGCGACCGCGCCCGACGCGCTCTATAATACCCGCGACGACACGGTGGAAACCCGTGCGGATCAGAACCGCGAAGAAAAAATCCGCATAGCGCGCTATGCGGCGTCACTTTTACAAAAGGGAGATTTTGTTTTCTTTGATGCGGGCACCACCACCGGGCTGATGATCGATTTCATAACCGAAAAGGATATCGTTTTCGTTACCGACGGCCTTTCCCACGCCAAAAAGCTCGCGCAGAAGGGCTGCACAACATTCATGCTCTGCGGAGAGCTCAAAGCTTCGACCGACGCGGTGGTTGGAGGGCAAACGCTGCGGGAACTCGAACGTTACAATTTCACCAAAGGTTTTTTTGGCACAAATGGAGTCCATCTGCAAAACGGCTTCAGCACGCCGGACACGAACGAGGCGCTCGTAAAGGAAAAGGCGATACAGCGCTGCAAGCAGCGGTACGTCCTTTCCGATCCATCTAAGTTCAACCGCATTTCCCCGGTCACCTTTGCGCCTTTTTCCTGCGCGACGGTTATCACAACCCGGCTGCAGGATGAACGCTATAGAAAATATACGAATATCCGGGAGGTGGATGCCGAATGATTTATACGATCACCTTCAATCCATCGCTCGATTACTTTGTGCGGGTTCCACAGCTCCGCCTTGGGCTGGTCAACCGCGCCGAGCATGAAGCGCTTTACCCCGGCGGAAAAGGCGTCAACGTTTCGATCGTCCTTTCTCATCTTGGCATTGAGAGCCGGACGCTGGGGTTTAAAGCGGGCTTCACCGGGCAGAAGATCGACGAAATGCTTCGATCCTGTGGTTGCAAGACCGATTTTATCCAGTTGCCGGACGGTGCTTCTCGCATCAATGTGAAACTCGAATCCGACCAGGAGACCGACATCAATGGCCAGGGGCCCCGCATTTTGCCGGAAGCGATCGATGCGCTGATGGAAAAGCTCGATGTCATGCGCCGCGGAGACATCCTCGTGCTGGCGGGAAGTATTCCGAACACACTGCCGGAAGATATCTACCAGAAGATCCTGGCGCGACTTTCCGGGCGGCAGATTCTCGCGGTGGTGGACGCAACCGGGAAGCTTTTGCAGAACGTGCTGGAATACCGGCCGTTTCTTATTAAGCCGAATCATCATGAACTGGGCGAGCTGTTCGGCGTACAGATCTCGGATGCGGACGTGGTCGCTGTATACGCAGAAAAGCTGCAGGCGCGCGGCGCGCGCAATGTGCTCGTCTCGATGGGCGGCGGCGGCGCGGTTCTGCTGGATGAAACCGGCAGGGTTCATAAAAGCGCCGCGCCCAAAGGCGAGGTGCGCGGCGCGGTTGGCGCAGGCGACTCGATGGTGGCGGGGTTTTTGGCCGGCTACCTGCGCGCCGGCGACTATGAAAAGGCATTTAAACTGGGACTTGCCGCGGGGAGCGCTTCGGCCTTTTCCGAATGGCTGGCCACGGGCGAAGAGATACGAAAGCTGTTGGATAACGGGTTCTAAGGAGGAACGGAAGCTATGAGGATCACAGATCTGCTCAGGGAAAACGGCATCGAACTTTGCGGCAAAGCCGCCAATAAACAGGAAGCTGTGGAACAGATGGTTGCGCTGATGGGAAAAACCGGCTGCGTCAGCGACTTGGAAACCTATAAAAAAGCAGTTTTCCGACGTGAGGAGGAGGGCACAACCGGAATCGGGGAAGGCGTGGCCATCCCGCATGCCAAGACCGGGGCGGTAAAGACGCCGGGCCTTGCTGCAATGGTGCTGCCGAATGGGGTGGATTACGATTCGCTCGACGGCGAGCCCGCTTACCTCATCTTTTTGATCGCGGCACCGGACACCGAGGAGAATATCCATCTCGACGTGCTCGGAAGGCTTTCAGTCCTGCTGATGGACGACGATTTCCGTAAAAATCTGATCCATGCGAAATCGGTGCGGGAATTCCTTTCGCTTATCGACGCGGCGGAAGCCGAAAAGTTCGACGAGCCGAAAGAAGAATCCCCCAAACCGGCGGGAAGCTACCGCGTGCTCGCGGTGACCGCCTGCCCGACCGGCATTGCCCACACCTACATGGCGGCGGAGAGCCTTGAAAAGACCGCGCAGGAGATGGGAATCTCAATCAAGGTCGAAACGGATGGATCGGGCGGCGCAAAGAATGTGCTGACCGATGGGGAGATCGCCTCCTGTGAATGTATTATCGTCGCGGCGGACAAAAACGTGCCGATGGCGCGTTTTAATGGCCGCCCAGTCATTGTCACCAAAGTCGCCAACGGCATCAACAAGGCGCGTGAACTGCTTGAGGAAGCGACCAGCGGCAGGGTCCCGCCCTACCACACCGACGAGAAGAACGAGGCTTCCGCATACGGCGGCGAACAGGAGAGCTTTGGCCGCCAGATCTATAAACATCTGATGAACGGCGTTTCCCACATGCTGCCGTTCGTCATCGGCGGCGGCATCCTGATCGCGCTGGCGTTTCTTTTCGACAGCATCCTCGCCCCGAACGGTGACCCGAACAATTTCGGCATGAATTCTCCGCTTGCGGCTTTCCTCAAAACGGTCGGCGGTACCGCTTTTAACTTCATGCTGCCGATCCTCGCAGGCTTTATCGCACTGAGCATCGGAGACCGCCCAGCGCTGGCGGTTGGCTTTGTCGGCGGCGCGATCGCTGTCGCGGGCGGATCGGGATTTCTGGGTGCGCTGCTCGCGGGCTTTATCGCGGGCTATCTCATCGCCGGTATGCGCAGGCTGTTCGATAAGCTGCCGGCGAGCATGGAAGGACTCAAGCCGATCCTGCTTTACCCGGTGTTCGGCATCCTCATCATGGGTGCAATCTGCACCTACCTCATCAATCCGCCGGTTTCGGCGCTTAACCTTTGGATGAGCAATTCGCTTGAAAATATGGGGCAGGCCAGTGGGCTATTGCTGGGCGCGGTGCTCGCCGGGATGATGGCGGTTGATATGGGCGGCCCGTTCAACAAAGCCGCCTACGTCTTTGGCACCGCGTCGCTGCTGGACGCGGCGGGCAACTCGGTCACCTCCCCGGTTATGGCGGCGGTCATGATCGGCGGCATGGTCCCGCCGATCGCCATCGCGCTCTGCACCACCTTTTTCAAAAGCCGATTCACCAGGAAGGAACGCCAGTCAGGCCTGACAAACTATATCATGGGCCTTTCGTTCATCACCGAAGGCGCGATCCCGTTCGCGGCTTCCGACCCGCTGCGGGTCATCCCGGCCTGTGCGGCTGGTTCAGCTGTGGCTGGCGGACTTTCCATGCTTTTCGGCTGCGCGCTGCCCGCGCCGCACGGCGGTATTTTCGTTTTCGCGGTTGTGGAGAACTGGCCGATGTACCTGCTTTCACTGGCCATCGGCGCGGCCATAGGGTGCCTGCTGCTGGCGGTACTGAAAAAACCGCTTCCCGCACAGGGATAATCGTGGTAAGATCAAATCAGCAAAAGATAGAAAAGGAGAGACGTATCATGAAAACATTCACCTATACCATCACCGATCCTGAAGGCATCCACGCGCGTCCCGCTGGACTGCTTGTGAAGGAGGCCGGAAAGTTCCAGTCGGCGGTCACGCTGAAAAAAGACGGCAAATCTGGCGATGCGAAACGCATCTTCGCAGTGATGGGCTTGGTTGCCAAAAAAGGCGATACGCTGACTGTGGAAGTGAGCGGTGCGGACGAGGAAACCGCGGCACAGGCGATTCAGGCGTTTTTACAGGAGAACCTGTAAAATTTCGCTGCGCGCATAGGGAGGTGCAGAGAGATGGTCACATTAAATGGAAAAAGCGTATGCGGAGGCGTTGCCATTGGCAAGGTTGCATTTTACCGGCGGTGCGGCAGCGGCGTGGTCAAACGGTACCATGTGCAGGACGCCGCCGCCGAGCGCGCCCGCTTTGAGCAGGCGAAGGCGAAGGCTGGCGCGCAGCTCCAGGCGCTTTATGAGAAGGCGCTCGGGGAGGTGGGTGAAGCGAATGCCTCCATTTTTGAGATTCACCAGATGATGCTGGAGGATCAGGACTACTGCGACTCCATCGCCAATATCATTGACACCCAACAGGTGAATGCCGAATACGCGGTTGCGCAGACGGCGAATAATTTCGCGCAGATGTTCGCCGCGATGGACGACGCCTATATGCAGGCCCGCGCCGCCGATGTGCGCGATATTTCCGAACGGCTGATGGCAATCCTTGCCAATGCCGAACGCGCCGCCTTTTCTGCTGGCGGACCGGTCCTGGTAGCGGCCGAGGATCTCGCGCCGAGTGAAACGATCCAGATGGACAAATCGAAGGTGTTGGGGTTTCTGACGGCGCAGGGTTCGGCCAATTCCCACACTGCCATCCTCGCACGCACAATGAATATCCCAGCCGTTGTGGATATCGGGGAAATGCTTACGGAGGAATATGACGGCAAGATGGCCGTCGTGGACGGATTCACTGGTGTGGTCTATATCGACCCGGACGGAGAAACCCTTGCCGTAATGCGCCAAAAACAGGCGCGGGAAGCGGAGCGCCGCCAACTGCTTTTGGAGTTGCGTGGACAGGAGAACGTCACCCTGGATGGGCAGAAAGTGAACCTCTATGCAAACATCGGGAACGTTTCTGACTTGGCGCTTGTGCTCCAGAACGACGCGGGTGGAATTGGGCTGTTCCGCAGTGAGTTTCTCTATCTGGAGAACGAAACGTTTCCTACCGAGGAGCAGCAGTTTACGGTTTACCGTCAGGTGGCGGAAACAATGGGAGGCCGCCGGGTGATCATCCGGACACTTGACATCGGCGCGGACAAAAAAATCGGGTATTTTGGTCTCCCGGAAGAGGAAAATACCGCCATGGGTTACCGCGCGATCCGTATTTGCCTGTCCCGTCCGGACATTTTTAAAACCCAGCTGCGTGCCATCTGCCGCGCCTCCGCCTATGGGAAGGTTGCAATGATGTTCCCAATGATCACCTCGGTCGAAGAAGTACGGGAGGCCAAAGCGCTTGTGGAGGAAGTAAAGGCACAGCTGCGTGCGGCGGGCGTGCCGTTTGATGAGGCGATGGAGATGGGTATTATGATTGAAACTCCGGCCGCGGCGCTCATAAGCGATCTGCTTGCACAGGAGGTCGATTTCTTCAGCATTGGCACCAACGACCTCACCCAGTACGCGCTGGCGATTGACCGGCAGAATCAGCGGCTTGAGCGGTTCTACAATCCGCATCATAGAGCGGTTCTGCGGATGATCCGCTTTGCGGCCGAAAGCGCGCACGCCGCGGGCAAATGGATTGGTATCTGCGGGGAACTGGGCGCGGACCCAGCGCTTACAAAGACCTTCCTGGCGATGGGAATAGACGAATTGTCGGTTTCCCCGGGCGCGATCCTCGGCCTGCGCAAACTGATCCGGGAGACCGATCTTTCAAAAGATCGGGAAGCGGCGCTTCGTCTGGTGTGAAGGAATACCGGGCGCATTCCCTTAAACTTTACAAAAAGTTCTAAAATTCCTCAAACCTTTTTCAGAGTTCTATAGTACACTGAATACAGTAAGTGAGGTACCTTCTTCGTTTACTTTCTATTTCTCCTCCAATATTTCATCTCTCTCCAACCAAAAAGCGGACTTCTTTGTGAAGCCCGCTTTTTGTGCGCAATGATTCCTTGAAAAAACGAATTTCGAGAGGCGATCGATGTCTTGATGAGATGCGCCTGATCGGATTGCCGCTGTAAGCTGAGATCGCTTAAAGCATACCGAACCGGCGGGCGGCAAGCAGCAGAAAGAGCAGCCCGGCAAGATTCGCCGCAGTGAAAAAGGCGAGATACCGGAATGGCCGGGCACCTGCGGACTTCCGATAGAGCTGAAAGGAGATGAGGCTTGCGAGTGACGCGATGAGTGTGCCGAGTCCGCCGATATTGGTCCCAACGAGCAGCCCGCGCCAATCATCGGTAAAACCGGACAGCAGTACAGCGGCCGGCACATTGCTGATTGCCTGACTTGCCAGGATCGATGTGGCGGCTGCGCTTTTTGTGAGGATTCCGGCTAGGAACTCCCGCACCGCGCCGATCCGGCCGATATTTCCCGCAAAGACAAAGAAACAGGCGAATGTCATGAGCAGGCCATAGTCGGCGCGGCGGAAAAGCCCGCGTGCAAAAAAGCCGAGCGCGAGCAGTACGATGAGCAGCAGCAGGCCGTAATGCAGCAGATGGAAAACAGAGAGCAGGCAGAGTGCGAAAAGTCCACAGAAAAGCGCGAGCCTGCCGGGAGAGCGGATAGTTTGCCGCGCGGGGAAGTGTACTTCGATGATTTCACCGTTGACAGCGAGCGCGGCGGCAGCGAGCGCGACGAGGCTTAATAGGGTGAGCGGCGCCATGGCCGCAAAAAAGCCGGACGCCGGGATCGAAAACTTCGCATAGAGGAACAGGTTCTGTGGATTGCCGACCGGCGTGGCCATGCTGCCAAGATTGGCTGCGATGGTCTGAAGCGCGACGATCCGAATGAGGTATTCGGTGCGGTCGATCATCGTGAGCACCAGGATAGCAAAGGGGACGAAGGTGATGAGCGCTACGTCGTTGGTGATGAGCATCGAAGAGAAAAATGGAAGCGTCACCAGCACGAACGAAAGCATCCGGAACCGTTTGCGTCCGGAGAGAAGTTTCTGTGCGAGGACAATGAAAAGTCCACATTCCTGGAACCCCGCAACCACTTCCATCAAGCAAAAGAGCAGGCAGAGAACCCGCAGGTCTATGTATCCCATGTACTGTGCGTCGGGCGGTATAAACAGCATGGAAATTGCCGCGCAGAGAAAGGCGGCCACCAGAACAGTTTCATTTTGAAAGAAAATTAGGCACTTTTTAACAAAACTTTTGCGCATAAGATCGCTTCCTATTGTGAAAAAATTGAATAGCTGTTATAATAAAATCGTGATAACCGGGAGTTGCCTGTAGAGGCAGGACGGTACCGGATGGATTCCCTGCACAGCCCGGCGCAGCGGAAAGCTGCCGGGCCCGCAAAATGGTTGCGGCTGTGCCATGTTTGGACCATAGGGATTTTATCACAAAAAAGTGAAGGGAGCAACGGCTATGGATGAAGTCTTAAAATTTTTAACGAGAAATCCCATCTTTTTCTTTACAACAATGGATGGTGATCAGCCGCGTGTCCGTCCGTTCGGTGCGGTGACCAAATATGAGGGAAAACTCTATTTCATCACAAGCAACCAGAAGGAAGTCTATAGACAGCTCAAGATAAATCCCAAGGTGGAGATCTGCGGTATCGATCAGAATGAAAATTGGCTGCGTATTTCGGGCAAAGCGGTTATGGATACCCGTCCGGAAACGGTTGGACACATGCTGGAAGAAATGCCGTCGCTGAAAAACATCTATAGTGTGGACGATGGAATTGCCGAGGTGTTCTATCTCACGGATGCGGAGGCCCGTTTCTGCACAATGGGGAAAGAGCCGCGCGTCGTCAAGCTTTAAGGATTCAGAAGAATAAACGCCCGCCGCGTTCGGCGGGCGTTTTGTGGTTTTGGCAGCTTTTTGTATACTGCAATGTCCTTATAGACGCAAAAAAGCCCGCGTTTTGCGGGCTTTTTTGCAATCAAAATTGGGAGATCGGTGGCTTACATGGAAAAGATTTTTTTGAGGTAAGCGATGGAGGTGTCGTAAACCTCCTGCTTCCATTTGAGCGAGGAATACTGGTGATTTGAACCCTCTACAATGTGAAGTTCCATCTGGTCGCCATAGATATCCTGGAACTGATACGCACAGTCAATCGGGATGACTTCATCCTCGGAGCCATGGATCAGCAGGATGGAATTTTTGTAGCCAGCCGCGCCCGCCGGGATGTCGAGCTTGCGCACATCTTCGAGATAAGCTTTCGAGAGCTTCATGCCGCCGATGTCATAGCCAAGCCCGTCGTCAGTCGGTCCCACCAGGGTGCGCGCACGAAAGCTCGCCTGATAATACATGCTGTAAGCGGGCGCCCAGATGACGGCTCCTTTCGGCTGTACCTTCGGCAAAATCTGGGTGACCACAAGGCCGCCCATGCTGTGTCCGGTCGGGATCACCTGGTCGGGGATCGCGAAGTCCTGTTCACAGGTCCAGCGATAAATCGCTTCAGCGTCCTCGATTTCAGAGGAAGTGGTCATCTCGGAGAAATCACCGTCGCTCTCGCCGCAGCCGTAAAAATCGAACCGCACGCAGGCCATTCCATTTTTCACGCATTCGCGGGCAAAGAGCTCGTGCAGGCGCATCATACCCACCTTATCCACTGTGAAACCATGGTAAAAAATCACGGTGGGGAAACAACCGCCGCCCTCCGGCGCGCGCACGCAGCCGCGCAGCAGCTTCTTGCCGACTTGCAGTTCAACGCTTCTGTACATTACTTGTTCTCTCCCTTGAAAATTGGCTGCAGGTTACAGCCGGTAAAGTTCAGTGCCGTTTTCAGTGAACATCTTATGGATCAGTGAGAACGCCTCCCGTTTGCTCAGAAAATCGTTCTGCACCTTGTCCGCCAGCACATCGGCCGCGCAGGAGAACGCCATATCGAGATGTCCGCCGATCAGTTCGGGAAACTTGACATCCGATCCGAAGCCCAAGATCCGATGTCCGGGCACAAGATCGATGTATTCGCTGAGTACCTCACGGGACATCGCCATGCTGATAACATAGGTCCAAGCCATGTCCGCATAGGTGTTGAGGAAGAGCTTGCAGAGCACGCCAGCCTCATGGATAAAGGGGATTCCGGCATGGAAAATGTCGAAGCGGACGTCCGGATAAGCCGAAAGCAGCGGGATGAGGTGCAGGGGATTGGCGTGCCGGACGTCGGCCCAGCAGTGCTGGATGCCGGTATGGATCTGGAAGAGCATGTCGCGTTCGCGGCACATTTCTCCCATATAGAAAATCAGGTGATCCTGGAACTGCTTGATCTCATCCGCGCTGAGCGTTTCGCCGCGCAGCGCCCGGTCAAAGAGTCCCGTCGCAACGCTTTCCTCCACCGGCTGGGAATCCAGCGTGCGGAAGTATGCGTGCGCCAGCTTGAGACCGATAGCCCCGTTTGCGATATACTGGTCAAACAGGCGATCGAGCGCAACCTTCAGAGAATGCAGGTCATGGATATTCGTGCCGGTGTGCGCCGCAAGTTGCTCCACCATCGGAATCCGGTAACAGAAGAGCGCATACTCCATGCGCAGGACACCGGTGAAATACCTGCGGTCCCATTTGTCCTGCCACTTGGCGGCACGGATCTGCTCGTCGGTCGCACTGACCAGCTCAGCCGTGAACCAGTCGTCGAACCAGGGGATGTTGCGGACCTGCGTCTTGATTTTTGCCTGACGGGTCGCGGCTTCATACCAGTTGGGATCGGCGGTCTTGCGGCGAATGGAGTCGTTGAGCGCTTTCCAGTTTTCGTCGGTCACATCGTCGTCGGTGAAATCAAAATATTTTTTGAATGCGACAATATTGTGCCGCCAATAAGTGATGTTCTGCCCCTTATAGAGAGCAGTGCGCAGGCGTTCCCATTTTTCCTCATCGGTGGAGCAGCCGTGATAGGGGTCTTTGCCCAGCAGCCCCACGATATCCCGTTCAAAATAGCTGTTCAGCGAGAATAGGTCATATGGGCCTTCCGCGTAATAGCGATCCGGGAAGCGGGTGTGGGAATGGGTATCGACAACTTCGCATTCCCGCATCGCCGCAAGGAATTCCTGCCGCAGAGATTCATCAGAACGCATGGATAAAGCCTCCCGAACAAAAGTTAACAGAAATTCATTAAGCGATCATACCGAACAGCCTTGGAATGAAGAGTACCAAGTCTGGACAGAAAATCATGATAGCCAGCGCCGCCAACAGAATCGCTATCTGAGGCAAGGCCTCCGGCAAAGTTTCCTCCAGTTCGCAGCCCGCGATTCTCTGCGCGATGAACAGGTCGGGTCCGAGCGGCGGGGTAACCATACCGATGCAGAGGTTGACGACCATGATAACGCCGACGTAGATGTCGTTGTAACCGACCGAGGTCAGCAGCGGGACGCAGAACGGGGCAAACAGGATGATGCAGGAGTTGGTATCGATAAACATACCGGCGATCAGCAGGATCACGTTGATGATCAGCATGATGACCAGCGGAGATCGTGTGAAGGAAAGCACCGCATTCGAAACGGTTTCCGGGATTTTACCAAGGGTAAGCAGACGGCCGAAGGTGCTTGCGCCGCCGAACAGGATCATGATGGTCGCGGAGGTGATTGCCGCCTCCACCAGCGCTTCTTTATAAAGCTTCCAGTTCAGGGTGTGGTAAGCGAATTTGCCGACCAGCAGCGAGTAGATAACACCGATAACCGCGGATTCGGTTGGGGTGAACAGACCGGCATAGATACCGCCGAGGACGAGGATCGGCATGAGCAGCGCCCAGATAGCGCTCTTCATGATCTTCATTTTCTCGCCCCAGCCCTTGGCGATGACCTCGCCGCGGTAGCCGCGTTTGTGGGAAACGAGCTTGTTCCAGAGGATCAGCGCGCCGCCCATCATGAAGCCCGGCAGGAAGCCCGCGGTGAACATGGTGGTGACCGAGACGCCGATCGTGACGCCGTATGTAATCATCGGGATGGAAGGCGGAATAACCGGTCCAATGGTGGAAGCGGAACCGATCAGCGCGCCGCAGTATTTGCCTTCATAACCCTGTTTCATCATCGCAGGGATCATGATGCCGCCGATCGCAGCCGCAGTCGCAGGGCCGGAACCAGAAATCGCAGCGAACAACATCGAAGCGATAACGGCAGCAGCGCCAAGTCCGCCCGGAGAGTCGCCGGTGAGCGCTTTCGCAACGTCAACCAGCTTGTCCGCGATTGAAGTTTTCTCCATCAGGGATCCAACCAGCATGAAGAACGGAATCGCCATCAGCGGGAAGGAGTCCATGCTCGAAACCATGGCCTGGGTGAGCATATCGCCCATACCGGGGAAATAGAATGCAAAAGTTACAACGGTACTGATTGCCAGGGAAACAAAGATCGGAACGGTAAAAAACAGACAGAGGAACAGGGTTCCCATCAGAAGTCCTACCATTAGTTGCTCCCTCCCTCTACTGCTTCATTTTTTGCTTGTTTATAGGCCCGGTATCTGGTCTGAATGATACGGGCGGGCAGACCGATCATGCCGGCCACAGCGGGAACATAAAGGATCCACGCGGGCAGCCACTGCATCGAAGCAAAGGTCTGGCCTTTTTCAACGACGGTCTGAATGATGAACAGCATCTTGTAAGCGATAAACAGACCAAAGCCCATGGTGATGAGGTCGCCGATCAGCAGGAAGATCTTGCTGACCTTTTCGCCTGCGAACATGGTGACAGCGGTCACGCGAAGATGCGCGCCGGTGGCACCTGCCCAGCTCACGCCGGCGAAGCTGATCCAGATAAACATAATACGGCTCGCCTGCTCAGCCCAGGACGGCGTATATCCGAAAATATAACGGGAAAAAACGGTGAAACCGATGATTGCAACCATGCAGGTAAAGAGCACGATGATAACCGATTTCTCTATTTTGTCATACCAAGGGATTTTTTTCTCTTCCATATAGACCTCCATTATTGCCGCCGAGGAATGCGGCCGAATTCGAAGATAGCCCCTTCTAAGAAACGCCCCAAGGAAAGGTTTACGGGGGAGTCCGGGAGTCCCCGGACTCCCCCGTGGATGTTGTCCTGTTACAGACGGAAAGAATTACAGATTAATACTTCGCGTTGATCTCTTCGACCTTGGCGATGACGTCTTCGCCGATCTTCGGGCCAAATTCGTCGTAAACCGGCTGCGCAGCGGCACGGAACTCAGCGCGTTCTTCATCGGTCAGCTCAACAATCTGCGTTTTGCCGCCGGCGAGGATCTCCGCTTTGATCTCTTCGTCCATTTCGATTGCGATCTGACGCTCCCAGTCGATCGCCTCTTTGGCGCATTCGGAGAGGATGGCCTGCTGGTCTGCGCTCAGTTTTTCCCAGGTCTTTTCGGACATCAGGAACGGGCAGGGATCGTAGATGTGACCGGTTTCGATGATGTACTTCTGAACCTCGTCAAAACGGGACATCTTGATGTTGGAGTACGGGTTCTCCTGCGCGTCGATGGTCTTCTGCTGCAGAGCGGTGTAAACCTCGGAGAACGCCATCGGGACTGCGGAAGCGCCCAGTGCGTTGAAGTGCGCGATGTGCATCGGGCTGTCCATAACGCGGATCTTCAGGCCCTTCATGTCAGCCGGCTTATGAACTTCATTGTTGCAGGTGACATGGCGCCAGCTCTGGGTCAGCCAGCCAAGGTTTACAAAGCCGGCAGGGAGCAGGTCCGCATTGATCTGCTGGCCGATTTCGCCATCCATGACTTCCCAGGCCGCTTTTTCAGATTTAAAGAGGTAGGGCAGGTCGAACAGCGCGGTCTTGTCGGTGAAAGCCGAGAGGAAAGCAGTGGACGGGGCCGCCATGTCGAGGGTGCCCATCTGGAGCTGCTCGCACATTTCACGGTTGCCGCCGAGCGCAGAGTTCGGATAGATCTCAACGACGATGCCGCCGTTGGACTTCTGAGCAACCAGCTCTGCGAAATGATCCAGACCTCTGTCGATGTTGGTGCCGTCGGCAACAACGTGTCCGATTCTCAGGGTGATGGCGTCAGCAGCAGGGGCAGGGGTGTCCGCAGGAGCCGAGGCGTCTCCAGCTGCGGAGGCCGCGGGTGCGGCGCTCGAGGACGGAGCGGAAACGGTTGGCGGAGTGCCGCAGGCCGCCAGACACATCGCGGCTACCAGTGCGAGAGCCATTACAGATAAGATTCTCTTTTTCATGTTTTGCATCCTTTCTGTTGCTGATTCTTCAAATACAGCGTTTGATATTTGGTGTGGAGAACAAAAGGTTCCGTCACACCGGGGAACTATTTTTAAAGGCCACCAGAGCCAATAAAACATAATAATAACAATTTGGGATAAAAAGTGGCATCCAACGGAAAACCTGTCATAATAACTTACAATATGATAACATTTTTGAATGAAATTTGATATATTATGTATAATTAAGAAAGTCTAACAGATTTGTTACAGGTACTAATCAAGCCAAATGTTTTTGTGCAAATTATGTACCAAAAGCCGGATTCAAATTCCGCTGTCGCTTTCATAAAATACGATCGCGATATAAAAGAGGGAGGAGTCTTCAAGGTTGCGCGGGTCGTACCCGGTGCGTTCCCGCAGCTTATTCAGTCGGTATTGCAGGGTGTTCTTGTGCAGAAAAAGCTTTTGGGCGGTCTGTCCGATCGAGCCATTGCAGGAAAAAAAGGTGGAGAGCAGGCTGACCCACTGATCGATTTCCTCATCGGAACAGCCGCGAAAAACCTTGTGGATAAACTCCTGCCTGGATTTTTCAGGGATGTCGTTGACAAACAGCTCCATACCGATATCATCATAGAAGGTGACTTCTCCGTGGCCGGTCGAATGCCGCGATCCCCACAGCGCCTTTTCCGCACGGCGGTAGCCGTCGCGCACCTGCTCGGCGCTGGTGCACAGGCTGTCCGCCCCCACCTTCAGATGCACGCCGCAGGAGGTGAAAACTTCCCTGCGGATCAGTGAAACCAGCTCAAGAATCCGTTTATCCGGCCGGTCGGTCACAAGCCAGACAAATTTTGAACCGTTGATCAGAGAGAGGTTTTGGGGGTCCTCCTGCAGGATCTTTTCGATGACGCGCTCGATCGAATCAATGACTGCCTGGCTGACAACATAATTGCTTTCCCGCTGGTTTGCGGAAGCCGAAGCCACCAGGACCCTGCGGGCACGGGAGATGTCGATGTCCATGGTGAGGCCAAGATTGAAAAACTCCTGATTGATCTTGTGCGCTTCACCGAATACCCACTCCTGTACAAAACGGTTGCGGGTGTTGCGCGCGCGGCTTTTCTGTTCTTTGAGATAGTCGTCCAGCAGCAGGATTTCCGTCATCTTTTTGATGATCCGGCCGTATGGCTCCACCTCGTCGCAGTCACCAGTGACGCCGATGACACCCACTGTTTCGCCTTCGATTTCGAGCGGCAGATTGATGCCCCTGCGGGTGCCCTCGTATTCTTCGTCGTGGTAGATCTTCAGCACGGGAAGCTTTTCGGAGAGCAGCTTCTGTGTCGCTCCGTGAAAGCTTCCAATGCGCGAAGGGGTTGTGCCTGCGATGATATGAGCGCTTGCATCGACAACATTGATGTCCTGATGGATGATGCTTTCCAGCTCGGTCACGATTTTCATCGCCGTTGCTCTGGATATTTTCATCTTTGCTCCTCCAGCTGCCGGGCAGCCTGTGGTTTTATTCGCGGATAATGTTCGAGATGCCCTCCGGAATCACGGTGATCTTCGCGCCGCTGCGTCCAAGCAGCTGGTCCGCTTTTTGAAGCGCTTCTTCGATCGACGCCGCCGGGGTCATATGCAGCCCGCGGACGGTTTGGGGGTCAAGGCTGCTGACAAAGACAACTTTGCATTTCATCAGCACGCGGGCAAAAATCTGCGACTGCCACTGGTCGACGATCGTTTCGTCCTGGGGAATGGCGAGGAACTGCTCCATCAGCTTCTCGGCGGAGGGGTTCTCCGCGAAGGTTTTGTAGAACGAATCCCCGCCGATGCCGTCCTCGCACTTGGCGACCATGATGATGACCCCGCCCTGGTTGCAGGTCGCTTCAGCCGCGGTCATTCCCTTGACCGCCTGGTAGGCGTTCTGGTCGAGCGGATAGCCGTTGTTGGTGGTGATGACAATGTCGGCGGGGCAAGCCGGCGCGCGGCAGAGATCGCCCACGAAGTTTGCGCCCGCCAGATGCGCCTTGTCACAGTCGCCGGCAAAGGCGCCGATGACCTGCTGTTTCGAATTGATAACCACATTTACAATGAAAGCAAGCTTCGCCTCTTTCGCGGCAAAGATCATGTCCCGATGGATCGGATTGCCCTCGAGGATGCCGGTGCGCGCGTGCGGGTCCGCGATGAAAGCGGAACAGTGATTCGCATGCACCGTCTGCCGTGAAGCGATGCCTGGCAGGACGCTTTTGCGTCCGCCCGAAAAGCCCGCGAAGAAATGCGGCTCAATGAATCCTTCGGCCACCAGCAGATCAGCTTCGAGAGCCATTTTATTGACAATGAGTTTTCCGCCGGAAGGCAGAACCGCGATCTCGCGCATCATGCTTTCATCGGCGCAGTCGTGCACCACGATCTTTTCCCGCTCAATAATCTCGTCGCCGAATTTGGCGGCGAGTTCTTCGCGGGTGGTTCCGCGGTGGCAGCCGGTGGCGATCAGGATGGTGATGTCGGCCTGCGGATTCCCGGCGCGGATTTCCGAAAGCATGAGCGGCATGATGATCTTGCTCGGCACTGGGCGGGTGTGATCGCTCGCGATGATGACAACCTTTTGTTTACCGCGCGCGAGTTCACGCAGGGATTTTGTACCGATCGGGTTTTGCATGGCCTCACGTACGATTTCATACTCGTCCTTGCCGGGCTGGAAGGAATCCAGCCGGCTGTGGATCACCGTTTGAATGCGCTCGTCCGGGATTTGCACGGTAAGTTTGCCTTTTCCATATGGCAGTTCAATTTGCATAATATTCACATCCAATCTTATAGATCAATGGTTCAGTCCTGCGGCAGATTTGCAATTGCATCGGCCACTTCCCGCAGCCGCGCCGGGATATCGATCCCCTGGGGGCAGCGCGGGACGCAGCTTTTGCAGTCCACGCATGCGGATGCTTTCTGCCGTTCGGTCAGGTAACCGTAGGTGCGCTCGAAAGCGAGCTGCTGATGGAAGATGCAGTACTGGTTATAGATAGCAAAGACCTTTGGGATATCGACCCCTGCCGGGCAGTCCATGCAATACCGGCAGCCGGTACAGGGGATGGTCCCGGCGGACAGGTAAGCAGTGCAGACCCGCTCGAGCAGTTCCCGGTCCGCTTCGGTGAGCGGAGAGGGGGCCGACATGGTTTGGATATTTTCCTTTACCTGAGCAAAATCGGACATGCCGCTGAGGACAGTGAGCACGCCCGGGAAGGAAGCGGCGAACCGCAGCGCCCAGGAAGCCGGGCTCTGTTCGGGGTTCGCTTCGTGCAAAAGCTTCAGCGCCGGTTCGCTCAGGGAGGCCAGCGCGCCGCCGCGCACAGGTTCCATTACAATGACCGGGATCGAACGGCTTTCGAGAATCTCATATTGGCGTTTCGCGTTTTGCAGTTCCCAGTCGAGGTAGTTTAACTGGATCTGCGCGAAATCCCACGCATATTTGTCCGCGACCTGTTCGAGCACCTTTGGTACGTCGTGAAACGAAAAGCCGAGATACCGGATCTGCCCGGCCCGCTTTTTCTCCAGCAGCTTCTGGTAGATGCGGCAGTTTTCCTCACGTTCAAAATATTCAGCGACGAAATTGTGGATGAGATAGAAATCGAAATGATCCACCCGGCAGCGTTCGAGCTGCTGGTTGAAGATGCGGTCCACATCCTCCGCGCAGTTGATGTCCCAGGTCGGCAGCTTGCTTGCAAGGAAAAAGCTGTTCCGCGGGTGCTTCGAGAGCGCTTCGCCCAGGAAGGGTTCGGACATTCCCTGATGATATGGCCAGGCGGTGTCGAAATAATTGATCCCCTGGGCGATTGCGTAGTCGATCATCTCCTGCGCGGCTTTCGCGTCGATGTCCTGTCTGTCCTCGTAAAGGCGCGGAAGGCGCATACATCCAAAGCCCAGCAGGGAGACCTGTGTTCCATCCGGCATACGCCGGTAAGATACGCCGCCCATCATCGGAACTCTGCGGCCTTGTAAATCCGAAGGTCGCATCTGCTTTTATCTTTGAGCTCGCCAAGCTGCGGGACGATCCGGGTGAAATGCTCGGATGCGTTGTGACGGTCGATGGCGGCCTGATCCCTCCATTTTTCAATGAAGGTCAGGACGTTTTCGTCCCGGGTGTCTTCGTAAAGGAGATATTCGAGATTGCCGTCCTCGGCCTGGCTTTTTTCCTGCAGCTCCCGTGCGAGCTTGAGATATTCCGCCTTCCTGCCTTCGAGGACACAATTCTTTGACACAATTACTAACACATGAAGTCCCTCCTGTTGCTGTCGCGGCATTTCAATTATATTAATCATAACAGATTTGTCCTCAATTTTCAATGACAAGCAGGCGCGTGCGGATAAGGAAAAGCTTCCCACGCGTCTTCTTACAGGAGGACGCGTGGGAAGGCATTCGGTCAAACCGACCGTACATATTTTCGGATGAGATTATTGGCTTTGGTCTGGCTGACGCCGAGGTATTCGGCCAGCTTGCGGGAGGAACCGCATTTCTGATAGGCGTCGCAGACCAGGTAGGACTCGTAAGTCGCAAGCTTTTCCTCAAACGTGCCCTCATCACCGCCGGGCGCGGGCATGTCGCCGGTGTCGACGATGCCGAACATGTTTTTGGGCAGATGGGTGACGTCGATGAGCAGGCTGTCGATGGTGACCACCAGCCGTTCGATCAGATGCCGTAATTCGCGGACATTGCCCTTCCATTCATATTCGGTCAGCACCTTGAGGGCGCTTTCGCTGAGCTGGCGGGTCACTCCGTATTTGGTGCAGAAATGGTTGAGGTAATAGAGAATCAGCGGCTCAATATCCCTGCGGCGCTTGCGCAGCGGAGGAATGTAGATTTCCACCACGTTGAGCCGGTAATAGAGATCCTCCCGGAACTGCCCCATCTCGACCATGTTCCGAAGGTTCTTGTTGGTTGCGGCAATCATCCGGACGTCCACCTTGACCGGCCTGCGTCCGCCGACCGGGATGAATTCCTTGTCCTGGATGACGTGCAGCAGCTTTGCCTGTGCTGAAAGGGAGAGTTCCGAAACTTCATCGAGCAGCAGAGTGCCGGTGTCGGCAGCCTCCAGAAGGCCCTTTTTGCCGCCCGACTGCGCGCCGGTGAAAGCGCCGCTCACATAGCCAAACAGCTCGCTTTCCAGAAGGTCCGCTGGGATGCTGGCGCAGTTGAGGCTGATGAACGGTTTTTCCCGGCGCGGGCTGATCGAATGCATATAGCGGGCAATCATTGTCTTGCCGGTGCCGGATTCGCCGGTGAGGATGCAGGTGACGTCCACCCCGGAAACCTTTTCCGCCAGAGAGAGAGCCTTTTTCATTTCGTCGCTTTCGGCGACCGGGACAAATTTGGTGTCGAGCTTATATTCCTTGGAGATGTAGTGGGGATTATAAAGGTCGATGTCGTTGACCTGATCCCGTACGTTCATCACGACGAAGCGGATTTCGTTGTTCTCGTCGAACAGCGGAACCGCGATGGTGAGCAGCTCGCTGCCCACGTAGGTTTTCTGTTTGATGGCGTAGGCTTTTTTCTCCCGGTAGATGATGGGAAGGATGGAGGGGCCCCACCAGTCGTTGTTGACAAAGTCAAAAAACGATTTGCCGATCATCTGGTTGGGGGTACAGCAATAGTGGCGCGCGCAGGCCTGGTTGATATAGACGATGTTATAGTTGCCGTCATAGATCAGCAGCTCATCGTACATCGCGTCGACAATGGAAAAGAATGTGTCAAAGTCCATCCCGTGGATATGGTCGGAATATTTTGGCATAGAACGCACCTCCCCAAACTGATTTGCTTCCATTATATCAAAAATAACGAAAAAGGAAGCGGGTTGGCGGGGAATTTATAAAATATTTGGCGGAAACCCGTGCGGAATCGGCCGGGGTGAATTCATATCAACTCAGAAATTCGGAGAATGTTCGCGCGGCGAGTTAAAAAAAACTCATCAATTTGTAAATTCCGGTGAAAAGCCCTTCTGGAAGATTATCTGTTGATACAAAAATGCGGAAAAAAATCCGTCGAAAAAAGTTGGCACGCAATTTGCTTAAATCAATGGGCGAAAGATTTTTATTTCACCACAAAAGGAAGATGGAGGGATTTGGCATGAAAATTACCGATGTGGAGGTCATCTGCCTGCGCGTACCGGCCTTTGACGAGCCGTGCGAATGGGGGGATGACGCGTTCATTGTGAAGGTGCACACCGACGAGGGAATCACCGGGATCGGAGAGAGCGACACCTCGCCGATGGTGGCCCGCGCAATGATCGAGGCGCCGGAATCGAACCTTTACAGCGGCGGCCTCAAACGCCTGATCATTGGGGAGAACCCGCTGGAAATCCAGAAACTCTGGGACAAGATGTACTGGGCCAGCAACTACAACGGGCGCCGGGGACTTGGCATCCATGCGATGAGCGCGGTCGATATCGCGCTGTGGGATATTGCGTCCCAGTATTACCGCACGCCGATCCATATGCTGCTCGGCGGGAAATACCGCGATAAAATCCGTGCTTACGGCACCTTTATCCCGGCGGATACGCCGGAAGAAAACCGTGTGCTCGCGGCGGATCTCAAAAAACAGGGCTTCACCAGCCTCAAATTCGGCGGCGGCATCCTGGGGGACGATCCGGACACCGACGAAGCGATCGTTGCGGCGGTGCGCGACGAACTCGGTGAAAATTTTGAGATGCAGATCGACATCGCGACCAAATGGCGCACCTACGGCGCTTCCGTTTCGATGTTCAAACGGATGGAAAAGTATAACCTCAACTGGATCGAGGAGCCGATCCTGGGCGATGACCTCAAAGGCTATGCGAAGCTCTCCGGCATGTGCGGCATCAAGATTTCGGGCGGCGAAAGCCTGACCACCCGCTACGAGTTCAACGACTTCCTGCGCGGCGCGCAGCCGGACATCGTTCAGCCGGATATCACCCGCTGCGGCGGCATCAGCGAAATGCGCAAGATCTACGACCTGGCTGAGATGAACGGCACCAAGCTGATCCCGCATGGATTCTCGACCGGTATCCTGCTGGCGGCGACGGTGCAGTTTTTGGCCTCCACCGAGCATGGAGACCTGATGGAATACAGCCAGAGCACCAGTCCGCTGTTCACCGGCCTTGTCAAGAACCTGATCCCCTTCGAAAACGGTTATGTCACAGTCCCTGACTGCATCGGGCTTGGGGTAGAACTCGACGAGGACATGATCGATAAGTACAGAATGGCTTAAAAACCGGATTTGAGGAAGAAAGAGGAGATTGATTATGACAAAGAAACTGGATAAATTGCTGATCGGCGTCAGCCTGGTCGTCGTCTTTGCGGTCGTGGCATGCCTTTATGTCGCGCCGGAGGCGTCCCAGAATGTGGCGAACGGCATTTTCGGCACTCTGACCGACATGTTCGGTTCCCTGACCCTGATGTTCGCATTTTTCGGCATTCTGCTGCTGGTGGGCGTATCCTTCAGCAAATACGGCAAGATCAAGCTCGGCGACGGAAAGCCGGAGTATTCCACCTTTAAATGGGTCGCCATGATGATGTCCTGCGGACTCGGCTCCGCGACCTGCTATTGGGCGTTTATTGAGTGGGCCTATTACATCGGCACCCCGGGCCTCGGCATCGACCCCGGCTCGCAGGCGGCTTTTGAGATGGCTGTCCCATACACCATGTTCCACTGGGGCATCAGCGCCTGGACACTTTATGCGCTGGTCGGCATCCCGGTCGCCTACCACTTCCATGTCCGCAAAAACAAAGGACTGAGCCTGTCGGGCATCGTCAGCGCGATCACCGGCCTCAAACCGAACGGAATCGTCTGCCGGATCGTCGATGTGCTTTTCATCTTCATCTGCTTCGGCGGCCTTTCGATCACGCTGGGCGTTTCGGTCCCGCTGGTCACACAGGTGCTCTGCTCGGTCATCGGCATCCAGCCGACCTTTGTGATGAATATTGTGATCATCGTCGCCCTTTCGATCATCTATTCGCTGTCCTCTTACATTGGCATCCAGAAGGGGATGGCGAAGATCTCCGACTGGAATCTCAAGCTGGTCATCATCTTCGTGATCGGCGTGCTGGTCTGCGGACCGACCCTCTTCATCATCGGCAACTTCACCCAGTCGTTCGGCCTGATGTTCCAGAACTTCATCCATATGAGCCTCTTCACCGACCCGATCGGCAAGACCGGGTTCCCGGAAGCCTGGACCATCTTCTACTGGCTCTATTGGATCACCTATGCGCCGTTCACCGGCATCTTTATTGCGAAGGTCTCCAAAGGCCGCACCATCCGTTCGGTTGTTGCGAACACCCTGATCTCCGGCAGCGTCGGCTGTTTCCTCTACTTTGGCGTGCTTGGCAGCCTTTCGCTGCACCGGCAGATCAATGGCATGGTCGACATGGTCGGCATGCTGGCAAATGGGGAAGATACCCTTGCGATTGTCCAGGTGATGCGTTCGCTGCCGTTTGGGGCGGTCTTTATGGTGATGTTCTGCATCAGCTCGCTGCTCTTTTTGGCAACCACCCTTGACGGCGCGGCCTTCACAATGGCTTCAACCTCCAGCCCGGGACTTAAGAACAGCGAGGACCCGAATCCATTCCTGCGTCTGTTCTGGTGCATCATGCTTTCGCTCGTTCCGCTGACTATGATTCTGATCAACGCAAACCTCAACACCATCAAAACCTGCGCAATCATTACCGCAACCCCCATTATTTTTGTCATGCTGCTTCTGCTCTACGGCTGGATGCGCTGGATGAAGAAAGATTACGGCAGAATCCCGGCCTATAAGATGGAGCAGATGTTCCTGGATGAAGAAGCAGCGGAGGAGGCAGTCAAGGAAGGATGAAACGTTTTATTCGTATGAATGAAAAGGATATGGTTGCCACCGCGCTGGAGGATACCCATAAGGGCGAAGAAGCCGGCATCCACGACGCGGACAACAATTTCCTTTGCAGCGTCACCGCGCTGGAGGATATCCCCTTCGGCAACAAGATCGCGCTTACGGGCGCTGTGCCGGGAGACCGGGTCGTCAAATACGGCGCGGTCATCGGGGAATGTACCCGCGCGTTCCAGAAGGGGATGCTGGTGCATGTCCACAATGTAAAAAGCCTGGCGGTGGATATCCCGCCCGCCTTCAAAAAAGAGATCATGCGGCAGATGCATATCACGGTCGAGGAGGATGGGAAATGAATTTCATGGGATACAGACGCCCCGACGGATCGGTGGGCATCCGCAATAAGCTTTTGATCGTCGCGGTGGACGAATGCTGTGAGGGGATTGCCCGCGGCATCGCCAGAAAATTTGACGATGCGGTCGTGCTGACCAACTGGTACACCTGTATGCTCGGCGGCAATGAGGAAACGTTCAACCAGATGATCGCCGTCGGCAAGAACCCGAATGTGGCGGGCGTGCTGGTGGCGGCGATGGGCTGCGGAAGCATCCTGCCCAGCCAGGTCGCGGACCCAATCGCCGCCACCGGGAAACCGGCCGATACCCTCACCTGCGAGGAGGTCGGCGGCACCCGCAGAGCGGTGAAGATCGGCATCGAGAAGCTGCAGAAAATGCAGGACTACGCCGACAGCCTCACGCGGGAACCGTTCCCGATGAGCAAGCTGGTGGTCGGCGTGAAATGCGGCGGCAGCGACACCTCCTCCGGCATCGCCTCGAACCCGAGCTGCGGCGCCGCGCTCGACAAGCTTGTGGATATGGGCGCCATCTGCATCGGCGGCGAGCTGTTTGAATTACAGGGCTGTGAAGAGATCCTCGGCCGCCGCGCGGTGAACGCGCATGTGGCCGAAAGGATCAATACACTGATTGCGAACGAGCGCATCCGCTGGAGCGTGGAGGGAACGGATGTTGAAACAATGAGTATCGGCAATTCGGTCGGCGGACTTACCACCATCGAGGAAAAATCCCTCGGCGCGCTGCATAAGACCGGCTCCCGCCCGATCCAGGACATCCTGCAGATCAACAAGGATTTCATCGACCGGCCGGAGAAGCCCGGCTTCTACCTTTCCGAGGTGACCATGCTCTGCGGCGGCGCGGGCGTCAACTACGCTTCGCTTGGCGCGCACATCATCCTCTGGACAAGCGGCGCGGCGGGCTTCTCGAACGCTGTTGTTCCGGTCATCCGGGTCAGCGGAAACCGCGACCTCATCAATGAGGACATCGATATCGACGCAACTGGTATCATGGACGGAACCGATGGGGTGGACGCGGTTTCCAACCGGATCGTCGAAAAGGTTGCGGCAGTTGCGAGCGGAGCCCCCACCGCGATCGAGGGGATTGGGGACTCAACGATGACCCTTTATCAGAAGGATCAGCGGCTTGAAACCGTTCTGCGCCTCAGCTGCGCGAAATAGCCCCTTCCCACCCAGCACAAAAACGACCCGGACGCCGAAGCGTCCGGGTCGTTTTCATAGATTCGATCAGGGGCTTTTTCTGACCGCCTGCCTTATGGATTATCCGCGCCGCTGTGCGGCGGGCTGGATGCCGAGTGCGTCGCGGTATTTTGCAACCGTGCGGCGGGAGATTTCAATTCCATCCCGCGCGAGCAGGTCCGCCAGCTTCTGGTCACTGAGCGGATGCGCGGGATCTTCCGTTCCGATCAGTTCACGGATACGCTCGCGCGCATCATGCGCGCTGACCGCTCCTGAAGCACCCTCCACGCCCTGTACAAAGAAATGCCGCAGCGGGTATACCCCATGGGCGCATTGCAGGTACTTGTCCCGTACCGCCCGGCTGACGGTGGATTCGTGCATACCGATCATTTCAGCCACATCCCGCATCCGCAGAACGTTCAGATACCGTGGGCCGTAACGGAAGAACCGCTCCTGTCGTTTGACGATCGTCTTAGTCACGGCAAGCAGAGTCGCATTGCGGCTTTCGATACATTTTTGAATCCAGGCGATTTGGCCGAGCTTATCCGCCAGATAGTCGGCAACCTGTTTGTCGGAGGTTTCCTTCGCCATTTTGAGGTATCCTTCGTTAATGGTGATCCGCGGATAGGAAAATTCGCACAGCAGAATGTTGTACTGATCCTGGAAACTGGTGACGACCACATCCGGCGTGATGTAGGCCGGGCGTTCAAACCGACAGTAAAGGCTGCCTGGCTTGGCATTCAGCCGCCGGATGCGCCGGATTGCCCCGGAAATTTCCTCCGTACTCACCCCAAGCGTTTTTGCAAGGGCATCCGTCCGGTTTTTTGCGACCTGCTCCAGAAAATCGGTCACAAGCCGCCGCGCGAGCGTATCCTCCGGCGCGAGCTGCAGCCGCAGGCATTCGGCGAGGCTGCGCGCGCCGACACCGGCCGGCTCCAATTCCTGTACAGAGGCGACCGCGAGCGCGAGCGCTTCGGGCGTGCAGGGGACTTCGGCGCAGATTTCGCCATCCGGCACCTTGAGGTAGCCGTTTTCGTCGAGGCAGCCAATGACATACCGCACCACCGGAAAAAGCTCCGGCGTGCAGTGAACGGCAGCCTGTTTCATCAGATGGTCGGAAAGGCTTTCCTCTTCGACGGAGGAAATCTGCGGCTCAAGCGGGGAGTCGTCCTCCTCATAGTACCCGGTGTTCTCCCATTCACGATGGGTCTGGCTCTCGAGCCACTCCAGCTTGCGCAAAGCCATCTGGCGGCGCGATTCAGCTTCGTCCTGTGCATGTGGGAAATCGAGCTCCGCCACTGGGTTTTCGAGCGCCATTTCCTTGAGATACTCCGCAAGCTGAAGCCCATCCATCTGCAGGATACGTGTGGAAAGCTCCACCTGCGGAGCCAATACCTGTTTTTGGGTCTGTTTGATGGAAAGATCCATCCCATCGCCTCCTGTAAGGGTTTTCCTACTGACAATGCTACTATATGGCCGGGAGATTGTCAAATAGAAGGCGGAAGGATGAAGGAAATAGCTGCTTTTGACGGCTGAAGAATAAAACCTGCAAAAAAGCAGCCGCCACAAGGCAAGCTGCTTTTTTGCAGAAAGAAAAGAAGATATGAAGGATTAAAGAGGAGGTCAAACAGTTAATGAGGAAGAAATCAAAAAGACGCCCACGTCAAAAGGGTTCTGTACCTTTCACCGCAGCGCCTTTGCCAGGTCGTTTTATTCTCTTTGGGATGGTTTTATTATAGATGAAAACAGGAGGAAAGTCAATCCGAAATGCAGGATTAATTTTCAAATCATGCAAATTTGGGGAGATCAGACGTATTGGACAAAAGATAAAAATATAATTTGGCTGTTTTCACCAATACTAGAGCAGGAACTTTTCAATCGCCTGCGCAACGCCGTCCAAATCGTTGCTGCCAGTGACATGGTTTGCGGCGGCTTTCACATCATCAGGGGCGTTTTCCATCGCGACGCCGATCCCGGCGAACCGAAGCATGGCGAGATCGTTGCCCGCGTCGCCGATCGCCATCACGTTTTCCGCCGTGAGCCCGAGATGTTCGCACAGATGCAGCAGGCCATCCGCCTTGCTGGAGGTGATGTAGTTGATTTCCGCATTCTGCTTGATCGAAGTGGTCGGCATAATCTCGGGAATGCGCCGCAGCCTGTGCCAGACTTCGTCGAGCTGTTCGCGCGGGATGAAGGGAAAATTGAACTTCTCGACGTCCACGTCCTCGCGCAGAATGAATGCGTTAAAGCCGTCGATGGGCCGTTCGCTTGCCGTCAGCATCGCTTTGCGGTCGGGGCTGATGTCAAATCCGGCCATCAGGGGCGCGAGCGAGCGGTCGACATAGGAATATCCCCGGCAGTACGCTTCAATATAGAGCCGCAGATCGGAAAAAGTGTCGATCAGCTTTTGGATAACAGGCTTTGGCAGCGGATTTGAATAGATGACGCGGTCTTCGGTAAGATCGGTGACCGCCGCCCCGTTCGAGGTGAGCGCGTAACGCAGCCCGCCGATAGCAAGCATCTGTTCTGGGATGCGCACCCGGGTGCGCCCGGTTGCGATCACCACGTCGACGCCTTTTTGAATGGCCGCTTCGATTGCGGCGCGGTTCCTGCCGGACAGAGTCCGGTGGTCGCTTTTCAGGGTGGTGCCGTCCATATCCAGTGCAAGAAGTTTGATGTCCATCATTTTGATTCCCCCAACTTTTCAGCATAAAATGATGATACCATACAAAACGGATGCAGGCAAACTGAAATTGACGAAACCGGGCAAGACTGGTACAATAAATACAATTCTGAGGAAACTGGGGGACAAACATGTTTATCTGTCCGGTTTGCAAAGGGCCGCTCGACCGCGCGCAGCAGGCTTTCCGCTGCCCGCGTGGTCATTCCTACGACCTTTCGGCACAGGGCTATCTCTACCTGTTGCCGCCGAATAAAAAGAACAGCCAGGACCCGGGCGACAACGCTGAAATGGTACGCGGACGCACCCGGTTTCTTGATACCGGCTGTTATGAGCCGCTTTCCGATGCGCTGAATAAGATGCTCGCCGGCCGCTGCAAAAAATCCCCGCGCATTCTTGACGCCGGCTGTGGGGAGGGTTACTACGCCGCGCGCCTTTTTGCGGCGCTTTCTGCCGCTGGGAAGGAGCCTTCCCTCATCGGTGTGGACATCTCGAAGCGGGCTGTCAAACATGCCGCCAGACGTTGCCCGCAGGCGCGGTTTGCGGTGGCGAGCCTGTTTGAGCTGCCGGTCGCATCTGGCTCGGTGGATTGCTGCTACAATGTCTTTTCCCCCGTCTGCGCCGGGGAATTTGCCCGCGTACTCACGCCGGGCGGGCATTTCGCAGCGGTCTATCCGGCGGCACGGCATCTTTTCGGGCTCAAGAAGATCCTCTACGACGCGCCCTATGAAAATCCGGAAAAAACATTTGAACTGCCGGGTTTCGAAATTCTGGAACGCAAACGGATCAGCTACACGTTTTCACTCGAAGGAAACGAACTGATCGAAAGCCTCTTTTCGATGACGCCGTACTATTATAAGACACCGGTGGCAGGCTGCGAACGGCTGAAAAGCTGCGAACGCCTTGCGACCGAAGCCGACTTCTGGCTCATCGACTACGTGAAGAGGGACGTCTGATGGAAAATGCCGTCTACTTCGCGCGCACTGGGGAAACCGATCTCTCTGCCGCGGCGCGCCGCCTGTTGGCGGACGCGCTTGGATTTTCTCCGCGTATTGAAAAAGGCGCGCATGGAAACCCGTTTTTGCCGGCGTATCCGGGCATTCACATCAGCATTGCTCACACGCGCGGCGCGGTTGCCTGCGCGGTGTTTGACCGGCCGGTTGGGATCGACCTGGAGCGCCCGCGCAGGATAAATCCCGCGCTCGCAAAGAA
The DNA here is from genome assembly GCF_900078395.1 of Anaerotruncus rubiinfantis. Taxonomy (NCBI): domain Bacteria; kingdom Bacillati; phylum Bacillota; class Clostridia; order Eubacteriales; family Oscillospiraceae; genus Anaerotruncus; species Anaerotruncus rubiinfantis. The sequence goes on from NZ_FKLA01000009.1 coordinate 1,414,878, forward strand.
ATATTTCACCCCGGCGGAACAGGCATATGCTTTGGACGCGGAACAATTCATTGAGGTCTGGACCCGCAAGGAGGCGTGGCTCAAACGGGAGGGTGTGGGGTTCGCATCCGTGGCTCCGGTTTCCTCGATCGAAACATGGGGAAACCCGGAAATCGCAACTTTTTGCATCGAAGGCTTCACGATTTCGGTTTGCGCCGCGCCTCTGCGGTTTGTGTTTGTGCAAACGCGCCTCCCCCCAAACGATTGAACGGCCAAAAGCCCAATGGAAAGCAATTGGAGCCTGTATCGATTTATGGTTTCATCCTGTTATTGATTTTAATGTGATGTTCCTGCAAAAAAGCCGGGCAAGGGTTTAACCCTTGCCCGGCTTTTTTGCATTTGGCCTTATAGGCCGCTCCTTATGCCACCCCTCTTAGGGGTGGTTATGACTGGATTTGAGCGTGCTGCGCAGCTGAATTCACAGCGGCATCCGCCGTCATTTTTTCAAAAGCGCCGGAGAGCCGCCGACTGAATCCGTGTGGTTTCTAAACTTTGTGATATCGTGGCATGCCAGCAGGCATGCTTCCTGGCCGCCCCAGCGGATCAGAGTGGCGTCCGCAAGGGACCAGATATGCAGGATCGGGTTATAGACCTCCAAAGTCCGGTTGCGGATTTCCCGAATTCCCCGGGCAGGACAATTTTCGCAGGGGGCATCCCGGTGGAAAAATGCGCTGTGGCAGGGCGTGCCGAGCTGTATGTTGGGAACCGTACGAAGAGTTTTTGCATTGACGTAACGCAGAGCGAAGTTGTCCGGATCAATCACGTAGATCCAGGAATTCTGCTCATCCAGGATCATGCGCAGGTCTCGCGCGGTTGCGAGCGCACGGTCCTGCGCGCGCATTTTGAGCAAAAAGGTGGACAGCAGTTCGGAAATGAAGGTCAGCGCGTTGATCTGGCTCTGGGTCCACATCCGCAGGATGGTACAGTCGTCAAAGCCCACAAACCCGACGAACTTCCCGGCGTCCCGCACCGCGCACTGCAGAAGGGAACGGATTCCCTGCGGCGCAAGGATATCATACTGCGCTTTGGACAGGGTGGCAATGTCGCGGCAATAAAAGATGCCGTTTTCATCAAAATTTTCGTGATAGTTGTTTCCAAGTTCCTCATAGGTCACATGCTGCAGGGAATCGATTTCCGGATGCACCCCATCGTTGCACCATTCAAACGTATTCCGGCACCAGGAGCCGTCTTCGAAATCTTCAAAGATATATGCCCGGCTGACATTGTATTTGCGACCGGCCATCTCAAGAATTGCGTTGATCGCCGTTTCGATGTCGCCGGACTCGTAGAGCAGCTTGAAAGCCTGTGGGACGATGCCGTCAACGCCGAAATCATCCGTGTCGTCCGATTCAATCCGGGTGCCCGCGGCATAAACCTGCTGTGCGCTGAGTCCGAAGATTGTGGACATTGTCGCGTTGTTGTAGAGCGCAAACTGATCTTTGCCCTTCAGTTTGGCCTGATAAAGCGCCCGGTCGCAATGTTGGAAAAGCGCCTGAAAATCAGTGCCGTCGTCCGGGCAGCGGGAGATGCCGACGCTGCAGGTCAGCCGGTTTTCACCGAGCTCAACCTCGAATACGCCGCGATAGGCTTGGATGATTTTTTCGGCCTTGTCGATCAGGAACGTTTCGTCAGATGCGTACGTAAGGAAAACCAGGAATTCGTCCCCGCCAAACCGTGCGACGGTATCCCCCGCGCGGAAGAGCAGTTTCAGGCGGGAAGCGGCTTCCGCCAGTACGGCGTCCCCAAACATGTGGCCGTGAGAATCGTTGATCTGCTTGAAGTTATCAAGATCAAGCAGCAGCATCGCGAAGCGTTCTGATGTGTCCCGATGGGCCAGCGTATCCTCGATGATTTCGCGGGCGGTGTTTTTCGTATAGAGCTTGGTGAGCGCGTCCCGTTCGGCTTTGTCGGACAGTTCCTGTGTACGGCGTTTTTCCGCGTCAATATCAATAATGACGCCAACCGCTTTCAATGGCTTTCCCGCGTCATTGAACTGCGTGGTCGCGCGCAGGCGGCACCAGAGGTACCGTCCGTTCTGGTCAGCGATGCGTATCTCGGCTTCCCCGTAGGGAGCTCCTTTGATCACACTTTCCATCAGCTTCTGGAAGGCTGGGAGGTCGCTTGGGAAGATATGCGAGGCGGTCTGCATCTGCGCGCTGCTGGATACCGGCCGGTATCCGAACTTTTTGATCCAGTTGGGGGAATAGGTGACCAGATCCTGCGCGAGATTCCATTCAAAAATGATGTCGTTGGTCTGATCCTGGATAATCTGATACCGTTCCATGCTCAGGCGCAATTCTTCCTGCGCCGCTTTGATCTGAGTGATATCGGTCAGGACGCAGTTGAGATATTCGCGCCCGTCCTGCGCCGAAGCAAGCTGGCATTTTTCCAGAACCCAAACAACCTGGCCTTGTTTGTTCACAATCCGATACTCCAGACGCTGGGTGCTGCTGGCGGAAAGCTGCGCGAGAAACTCCCGGCGCACATACTGCTGGTCGTCGGGATGGATCATTTCGATGTACCGGTTGTGGAACCGGTCGCTGATTTCCTGCCTGCTGTAGCCAAACAGGGTGGTAAAACCGTCGTTCATATAGGTCATAGTGAACCAGCGGTCATTGATACACTGCTGTACCCCGACCTGCAGCTCCTGCGTCAGCGGCGCACAGGCTGTTTCCGTTTGCATTGCGGGGGAGCCGGCGGGCAGATCCAACGGGCTCCATACGATGAGGATCTTATGGCGTTTGGGATTGTCGATGTCAACGCGCAGCGAGGTGCCTTCGTACCAGATATACTCGCCGGAGGTACGATGAAATACCCGGTATTTACGGGACTTTTTCATCAGTCCGCTCACAAAAAATTCCTCGATTCCTCCGTCGAGAATTCCAAGTACTTCCAGCCGGTCATCTGGATGGACGGCATGCTCCGCAAAGGCGCGCATCGACTCCTCAAAGGTGCCGCCGGAACGGAGATCCTGGAAATCGTCGTTTTGCTGGTGGATCAGATGGTAGATTCCGCTGTTCATGTCCACTTCCAGAACGGTGGCTCCAATATAACGCAGCATGGCAAGATATTTCATCTGACCAAGTTCAGAGGTATTCTTGATATTCTGGTATGGGGCGGGGGAGTTGGATATCAGCCGCTCCGTAGTCGTCTTGAGCGTATTGCCGTCCGCGTAGTTGCAGGAAAGCTCATAGAATTGTTCGCGTACGTTTTTCAGGCTTTCCAAAAGCATGGGGGAAAACGCGCCGCACTCCCCATTGAGGATCATGGTCATCGCCCGTTTCGGCGGGATCGCCTTTTTATAAACCCGATCGGTAGTCAGCGCGTCGTATGCGTCGGCGATTCCAACCGCCTGGGCATAAATGGGAGTGTTATCCCCTTTCAGTCCATCCGGATATCCGGCGCCGTCCCACCGCTCATGGTGATACCGGCAGATATTATAAGCGTACAGCAGATATTCCTTATCCCCCATCCGGTCGAGGCCCGCAAGGATCTCACAACCCTTCACAGTATGGGTCTTCATCACCTCAAATTCCTCCGGCGTGAGCCGCCCCGGTTTGCTGAGGATGGTATCCGGAATGGAAATCTTGCCGATGTCGTGCAGGGCGGCGGCCTCCGCGATGACGCTGACCGCATGTTCATCCAGATCGTATTCAGGACAGCAGCGCATCACATTTTCGAGCAGGACCTTGGTGAACATGCGGATGCGCAGGACATGCTGACCGGTTTCGGCGCTGCGGTGCTCGATGACGGAAGAAAGGGTGTCCATGATGACGTCGCGGGATTCCCGCAGCTTTGTCGCCTGCTCTTCCACCATCTCCTCCAGATGTGTCTTGTGGCGGTTGAGATCGACCGCATTCTGCACTCTCCGACGGACCACATGCGGCTCGAACGGTTTGATGATAATATCCGCGGCGCCAAGATCGAAAGCACGGACTTCGTTTTCGGTTGAATCCTCAGAAGTGATGACAATGATCGGAAAGTTGTCCATCAGTCCGTTCTGGGACATCTCCGACATGACCTGATAACCATCCTTGAGGGGCATCACCAGGTCGAGCAGGACTGCGGCCAGCGAATGCCGGTACTGTTTGATGAGCAGCATGGCCTGCTCGCCGTTTTCCGCTTCCAGCAGATTGTATTCCGGCTCGAAAAGCGCACGGAGGATTGCCCGGTTGATCTCCATATCGTCAACGATCAGAAGCGTATCCCGGTTCACTGCATCCCCCTCCTTGTTCCCAACTTCAAAAATAGACCCCATACCGGCGAGCGGGGAAAACTCCCGGATAGGGCGGTTTTTTCTATAGAGCGGCAGCTGTTCATCGCCGGGATACCTCCATTGCCATAAACGCTGGCATCAAATTGCAATGGATTACAAAACAAACCTTTCTGTCAACCAGAGGATTGGAAAGCGAGAGGTTGTGTAATGCCATTTCCATATATCATACAGTATACTATATAAAATCCAGACTCACAACAACAAATTACGACATATGCGGAACCGAATTTTTTGTGGCAAGGTCGAAAATCCAACACAGAGCGGAAAAACAAACAGCCGGGCATCTCCATGTGAGACACCCGGCTGCCCTGATGAGGGAGGAACTATTTCAACTTGCTTTCAAAGATTTCAACAATGGTCTTTTCGGTGCCGACCATACCAGGCGAAGCGATGAGACCCATATGCTTCATGGTGAGTTCCGGTGTCCTGCCGTTGATGCCGTGCACGTCGAAGATATAGGTGCCATTCATGGCCAGCTCGACCGACTTGAATGCCGCGTCCACCGCCACAATCCCCTTCATGGTGCATCCCTGGTTGCCGCCGTCGCAGATCATGCCGGTGATGCTTGACGCCATGTTGTTGATCGTGTGGATCATCTGTTCGACCGTGCCGTCGCGCAGGAACACCAGCGCGCAGGCCATACCGGTGCCGGCAGCGATTGCGCAGCCGCAGAAAGCAGACAGGCGGCCGGAATATTCCTTAATGTACATGCAGACCAGATAGCTCAGCGCGGTTGCGCGCAGCAACTTCTCCTCCGGCAGGTCCCGGGCCTTGCATTCGGCATAGAGCGGCATGGTGGCGATGATGCCGTGCGCGCCCGAGCCGGTGATGCTCATGGCGGGTTTGTCAAGCCCAATGACCCGCGCTTCGATCGCCGCGTTGCAGAGCAGCTGGGCGGTCTTGAGCGCGTCCTTCGAAAAGACCTCGTCGCCGTTCATCTTCTTGAGATAACGCGCGAAGGTGGTACGCGGATTCGCGAGCCCCTCTTCGAAGAGCTCGAGGTTCACCTTGTAGGCTTCGCGGATGAACTCGATTTCGGAAAAGGGTACGGTTTTTGCATAATCGACCAGCTGTGCGAGAGTATAGCTGTGGATCTCATGGCCGCCGCCCGGCTGTCCGTCGAGATTTTCCGCTTTTTCCGCTTCCTTCTCGAATTCCACCTTGCCGTTTACGAGGATGCGCACGATATTGGTGTGTGCGTCGCGGATAGTGACGACGCATTCGTCGGTGGCGGTCTTGACGGTGGCCTCAATGAAGATATCGGAGGTGATTCCGGAAAGCTGGACGGTCACACGCCCTTGATCCACCAGCTTTTGGGCTTCAGCATTGTCCTCCGGGGTGACGTTCGCGAGCGATTCCAGACCTTTTTCACAGTCTCCGGCGACAACGCCAAGCGCGGCGGAGAAGATGTTGCCGACCTCGTTTGAGTTCGGAATCCCGCAGGTGAACGCATTTTTATACATGCCGGAGTTCATTGCGACCGAAACGCTTTCGATCGGGCCTTGGGTGTAACTGCGGGCCTTGGCCGCCGCAAAGGCAATGGCGCCCGGCTCGGTGACCCCCAGCGCTGGCTTCATATCGTCCTTGATCAGTTGTGTGAGTCGATTCATGGCGAAAACAACCTCCTTAATTCTGTCGTGTCCCGGTTATTTTCCCGCCGGGGCTTTGCCTTTTGCTTCTTCTTTGACAATCTCACCCTTCGGGCCCTCAAACATCCGGCCCCAGCCGATGATGCAGGCGACCAACGTCACAACCCAGATTGCCCACGGATAAAAAGCGGTGAAGAGCATGTCGGTGGGCGCCAGCTGCGGCAGGAATGGGTAAGTATCCTTCATGGACGAAAGTCCGCCGAGCAGCAGAAGCACACAGCCGCCAAACGGGGCAAAGAACGGGAAGGAACAGATGGTGGTCGCGAGGATGTTGGCGCTGCGGTATGGATGCAGGTTGTTCTTACGGCCAATCGCGTTGACAAACGGCGCCACGCAGATATTTGCGATGGTGTTGATCGCTGCGATCAGGATGCCGAAGATCGAAGAAAGCGAGAAGATTGCCAGCTCGGCGCCGCGCGGGGTCTTGATGACCGTGTCGTTGAGCCAGTTGACCGTCTTTTCCATGCATCCGCTGCGTACCAGCAGGTTGCCCATGGAGACGACCAGGATGAGCAGGATGGAAACGGTGGTCATGCCCGCGATGCCGCTCGGGATCGCGCCGACAAGCGCGCCGTCCTGGATGGCGACGATCGCGGAGAAATCAAACAGTCCCGCGCCGAGGCCGATGATGATGGCTGCGAGGATGCCGACTCCCAGCGATGCGAAAATATTGACGCCGCGCACCGCAAGGATGATGACGATGACGGTCGGGATCAGCAGGAGCAGACCGGCAGGCATCTGGTACTGGGCCAGCAGGCTTTCCGCCTGTGCGGCGTCCATGACGCTGCCCGATCCGCCGAAGATGAAGAACATCACGGCGGCGATGACCCCGCCCACAATGACAAGCGGCGAACGGGTCCGCACCGTCCCGCCGATATCCGCGGTGCCGTCCTTGTTGTTATACTCCTGACTGGTGGCCGCGATGATGGTGGTGTCGGAGACCGGCGCCAGGTTGTCGCCGACCGCCGCGCCGGACAGGATCGCGCCCGCCAGAACCGCCGGGTTCGAGCCGAGCAGGATGCCGGCCGGATAGATGATAAAGCTCATGGTCGAGATGGTTCCAAATCCGGAACCGGTCGCCATGGCGAATACGGCTGAGAAAATGAAGGCCGCGACGGTGAAGGCGGCGCCACTCATATGCAGCTTGACGCTCAGCCAGACGAGCCCTTCCACAATGTGGCCGCTTTTGAGGATGTTGCCGTAGATGCCGACAACCAGCCAGAGCATGACGGCTGTCATACCGACCTTTGATCCGAGACCCTCCAGGATGACGTTCCAGTATTCCTCCAGATCCTTGACAAACAACATGCCGACGAGCAGTCCGATGACGCCCGCGCCGATCATCATGTTCAGGTCAGCCGCATTGACGAAAGACAGGGCAATTGTGATAACGATGAAGATTGCGAAGGGAACCAGCGCGAGAAAGCTGCTGCCTCTGAATTCCAGATTTTTTTCGTCTTTCATGGTTACTCTCCTCCTCTTTGTTGTCAGGTGGCGGATAGGTTAACGCTTCACCTCCCAACGCCTAATACCACCAATGCTATGTCAAAAATATAAAAAACATAAATAAATGTTGATAAAAATTGTTAAATAAGTTTAATGCAAATACAGTATAGCATTGAAATTATCACATTGCAAGAGATTTTATCAAAACAATAATTTTTTATCGCAAAAATAATTTCAGGATCTTTTCTACTTGCTATCTGGATTCACAGGTGTTATTCTGGAACTATCTGAACGGTCATGGAAGGAGGATTTCAATGAAGGACCAGGAACTAATGCAGGTGTTTGTCCCGCTTGTGGATTTCCTCGCGGAGGTCTTTGGAGAAAGCTGCGAGGTTATCCTGCACGATCTGTCAAATCCGGAGCATTCGGTGATCGCGCTGCGCAACGGGCATCTTTCCGGCCGCGCAATCGGCAGCTCTATGACCGATCTGGCCTTTCGGGTTTACAGCGAAAAGCAGTATGAAGGGGAGGACTTTTTGGCCAACTACCGCGGTTATTCCGGCGGAAAAATTTTTGTCTCCTCCACCTTTTATATCAAGAATGAAGGCCGGCTGATCGGGATGCTCTGCATCAACAGCGACACCTCTCAGGCATCCGAACTCCGGGATATTTTTAACCGTTTTATGCGGCGTTTCGAGGTGCGGGAGGATCTTCCGCATGTCGAGGAGAACCTTGGGAATCCAGTGGTTTCGATGGTGCATTCACTGATCGATAAGGCGATTCAGGAAGCGGGGATCTCGCCCGCGCGCATGACCAAAGCCGAAAAGGTTCAACTGGTACAGAAGCTCAACGCGCAGGGCATCCTGCTGATGAAAGGAGCGGTTGCGGAAATTGCCGAGCAGCTTTCCATTTCCGAACCGACCGTTTACCGCTATCTGAATGGATCGTCGTCCGGTGTAAAGAACCGCCGTGCCAGCGGGGTGAATGAACATCGCGAATGATCCGCGGGAGATGCTGCGCCGGATGGGAATCCCTGTTTGTGGCAATGAGGCACCGGTGACAGACAAAACAAAACCCCCCGCGCGGCAACGCCGCGCGGGGGGAAGGTTGGAGCTAGTAGTCGGACTCGAACCGACGACCTGCGCATTACGAATGCGCTGCTCTACCAACTGAGCCATACTAGCAATTATTCAAAAAGGACGCTTAAATAGTATACCATTATCGACCCAAAAGGTCAATATCTTTTGCACAAATTTTCCGGGGGAGCCTGTGTTGAAAAATTATCGTTGACGCGGCGGCACGGCTGTTTTACAATAGAAAAAAACGTACTGAATTTGTCACGGAGGTACAAAATGCTGCTTGCAATAGATATTGGAAATACCAACATGGAGTTTGGCGTCTTTGACGGTGGAAAGATGGTTGCGTCTTTTCGTCTGGGAACCAACAGGGAGATTACTTCGGATGAAGTGGGGCTTTTTACCACACAGTTTTTCGCGATCAATGGGATCGACCGGCATGACATTGTGGATATCATTATTGCTTCGGTTGTTCCGCAGGTGATGTATTCGATCACCAATGCGATGAAGAAGTATTTTTTCCAAAAACAGCCGCTGATCGTTGGGGATAATATCCAGATGCGGATTGAAAACCGGTATGACAACCCGAAAGATGTAGGTGCGGACCGTCTGGTAGCGGCGCTTGCGGCCTACCATAAATATGGCGGGCCGCTCATTGTGGTCGACTTTGGAACCGCCACCACCTTCGATGCCATTGGCCGTAACGGGGAATATCTTGGTGGTGCAATCTATCCAGGTATCAAAATCTCGATGGATGCGCTTTTTTCAAAGACCGCGAAACTTCCCCGGGTCGAATTGATCCGTCCGGAGAAGATCATCGGCCGCAATACCATCACCAGCCTGCAATCAGGGGCTGTAAACGGCTACATCGGGGCGGTTACCAATATTGTAAATGGAATCAAAGCGGAGCTGGGAGAGGATACCCGGGCGATCGCTACGGGCGGTCTGGCCAAGCTGGTCGACGACGAAGGAAAGATTTTCTCAGCGATCGATCGCACGCTTACCCTCGACGGCCTGCGGATCATTTATGAAGAAAACAAAAGAGGCTGAACAGGAATCTCCGCTTTTCCTGGAACCTTGGACAAGGGAAGACCACCTGCCGAAAATCGGCAGGTGGTCTTGTTTTTTCATTATGCAACGTATCCAAGCACGCGCGGCAGGAACAGCGCGATATCCGGGAACGCAATGATGATGAGAAGAACAACCAGATAGGTGAAATAGAACGGCAGGAATCCTTTGAGGGATTTCTCGATTGGGATGTTTGCAATTGCGCATCCAGCCCACAGAGAGGTGCCGACCGGCGGGGTGAGAAGACCGAGGCCCAAGGTCAGAACCATGATGAGACCAAAATGGTAGGGGTTGAAGCCGAACGACATGGCAACCGGATAGAGGATTGGGGTCAGAAGGATGAGCAGAATGCCCATGTCCATGAAGCAGCCAAGGATCGCCATCATAAGAACCATCAGGAACATGACGACCGCAGGGCTGCTGGAGATGTTGGTCAGCGTGGTTGCGACGCGGGTCGGAACCTTCAGATAGGAAAGCACATAGCTGAACGCGCTGGAGGTGGCGATGATCGCCATGATGGTGCTCAGGGTTTTGAGCGATTTCATCAGGCAGCCGATCAGCTTTTTGAAATTCATCGTGTGGTAGAAGCAGACAGTGACGAACAGCGCGTAGACTGCGGCAACCGCGCCGGCTTCAGTCGCGGTGAAGATGCCGCAGACGATACCGACCGCAACGATCAGAATGGTGACCAGTCCAAGCAACGCTTCCCGGACAATGGTCATGTTTTCCTTCCAGGATTTCTTTTCGGAAACCGGGTATTTCTTCTTGACCGCAATCACATAGGAGCAGACGCACAGCGCCGCGGTCAGGAGAACGCCAGGTATGTAGCCGCACATAAACATGGTGCTGATCGAAAGGCCGCTGCCGGCCGCAACGATATAGAAAATCATGTTCTGGCTCGGCGGGATGATAACCCCTTCGACCGAACTGGTGCAGGTGACAGCAACGCTGTAGTCGGCATCATAACCTTCCTTGATCATCGACGGGATCAGGAAGGAACCGATCGAGGACACGTCGGCGATCGAGGAACCGGAGATGCCGCCGAAGAACATCGAAACAATGCAGTTGACCAGCGCCGTGCCGCCGCGCACACGCCCGACAAGCACGTTGCAGAACTTGGTGAGCCTGTCCGAAATACCGCCGTCGGTCATGATCTGTGCCATGATGATAAAGAACGGCACGCACATGAAGGTGAAGCTGGTGATACCGGTGGACATCTTCTGGAACAGGTTCAGGAAGGGGATATCAAGATAGACGGCTGTGAACAGCGCGGAGATACCCAGGCAGAAGGAGATCGGAATACGAATGCACATCAGGAAAATCAATGTGAAGAACAGAATGAAGGTTCCGACTGCGATCTCACTCATACGGTACCACCTCTTTCCACATTGAGGTCATCGATGGTTTTCTCCTTTTCGGATTCTTTTTTATATTCACTGAGCGGTTTCGCCAGCACCTGAATGAAATTGAATACCGAATAGACAACCATCAGGATACCGCCAACCACCAGCGGAGCAAACAGCCAGCCTTGCGAAAAACGGGTTGCCGGCTGAGGCTTTCCAATATTGAGCATGGTGATCTGATAGCCGTATTTGATCATGAGGGCAAACAGCCAGGAGAGCAGCCCATGCCGGAGAAGGTCCGCTCCTTTGCGGATCATGGGAGGCATCTTGTTATAAAGGAAATATAACGCCGCGTGCGAATCGTTGTAGATATCGACCGCCATGCACAGATAGCCGAACCAGACGAGGAACATCAGGGTAACCTCTTCCGCCCAGCTGAACGGCGCGTTAAAAATGAAGCGCATCACAACCTGGACAAAGGTGATCGCAACCAGGATGATCAGCAGGTAGCAGCAGATATAACGTTCAAAGGTTGAAAATTTGTCAAAAAATTTTTTGGGTTTTTCCAGAAATGTGCCAAAGCTCCTCTTCATATATGGACCCCCTAAATGTAACATCTGAGGGAACCACGCGCCGCCGGACGGCGCGTGGTTCCCGCTTGGGATTTATCTGGGTCTGAGCAATTTGAATGCTGCAATCGCCGGATTAGGCAACCTCTTTGATCGCCGCGATCACGTCGGCATACTGCGGATACATGTCATAGATTTCGGAAACAGCGTCCTGGAACTCCTTGGCGTCAACCTCGAAGATCTCGCAGCCGGCTTCCTCAACCTTCGCGCGGGACTCGTTCTGATAATCCTGCATCGCCTGGCGCTGCCACTCACAGGCTTCTCTTGCAGCCTCGGTAACAGCGGTTTTCTGCGCGTCGCTCATCTTGTCCCAAGAGGTCTTGCTCATGAGCAGCATTGCCGGAGGCGCCATGTGGCCGTCAAGCGAGAAGTATTTGGCAACTTCATAGTGACCGGAGGTGTAGTAGGAAACAAAGTCGTTCTCGGCGCCGTCAATAACGCCGGTCTGCAGGCCCTGGTAAACTTCGCCGTATGCCATCGGGGTGGCGGCGGCGCCGAGCAGTTCGACCATCTTGATCGCAACGTCGCTCTGCTGGACGCGGATCTTCATGCCCTTCATATCGGCAACGCTCTTGATCGGCTTTTTGGTGGTGTAGAAGTTGCGGGAACCGGCCTCCCAGTAGCCAAGGCCGATCATGTTGTATTTCTGCAGAGCGTCGCTGACGCCCTGTCCGATCTCGCCGTCGAGCACTTTATATTTCTGCTCGGTGGAGGTGAAAACGTAAGGCAGGGTGAAAACGCCGACTTCATCCGCGGTGGAAGCCAAAGCGGAGGTGTTGATGCGGGCGAAATCAAGGGTGCCGGCCTGGACCTGGTCGATGGTTTCGTTCTCGGTGCCGAGCTGCGCGTCGAGGTAAACTTCGACGTTCACGGTGCCGCCGGATTTTTCAGCAACGAGTTCCGCGAATTTGTTCATCCCTTTGGAAATCGGGTTGTCGGCAGGCTGGTTTTCAGCAAGCTTGAAGTTGAAAGTCTCTTCTGCGGGAGCGGCTTCGCTCGCGGGCGCGGAATCGCTCGCGGCGGGCGTGGAGGCAGCTGGTGCAGCGGAGGACGCGGGTGCGGAGCTGCCGCCGCAGCCAGCGAACACGCTGGCGATCATTGCGGTAGCAAGAACAGCAGTCAAAATCTTTTTCATTTTTGAATCTCCTTTTTGAACTCATTTATTTTCTGCAGAAACATCGCTGATATATTTCGAGCCGCGGTGCCCCGCAAAATGACTTTCAAATGCTTGGCGGTTTATTCGATCCGGTCCGCGAAAAAGGGCAGATTGTTTTTCATGATGATGCTGATTGGGACCGCCACGCTTTCAGCGGGCGGATTGATCTTTTTAACCAGGTGGGAAAACAGCAGCCGGAAACCGCGCTTCCCTTTGTCGTAGGCATTTTTATAGATAATGGCCCGGATGACGCCGTCCTTCAGGAACTGTGCCGTTTCGGGGTAAAGGTCGCTTCCGATGCCGCAGATTTTGCCCGCGAGCCCGCAGTCGATCATCGCCTGGGCCAGTGGAATCGTCTCACGTGCGGTGACAGGGTAAAAAGCGACGATATCGTCGCGGGACTTCAAGATTTCGACGGCTTCCCGATAGGTTTCCGAGAGGTCGTAGTATTTATGGATCACCAGCGGCTGCAGGCGGCCGCCCTGTTCGGAGAGATAAGCCTGGAAGCCGCGCAGGTTGTGTACATGTGAGGCGCTGGTTTCACACCCGCCGGCCACAAGCACCTTGCCCTCCGGGAGGTTCATTGAGGTGAGCAGTTCGCCGCCAAGCCGCCCGGTGAGGGTGTTGTGCGGCGCGACGCAGCAGATTCTGCCGCAGCCGGGGATATCATTGTCAAGCAGAACCACCGAAACACCGCTGTAGGTGAAGCGTTCAATCGCGCGGCGCATCGGTTCGTCATATTCGGCGGGCATGATGAGCAGGCCGTCAAGATTGCCGTAGTTTTCCGTAAAAACCTTATCAAGGACAGCAAGCTGGCTCTCGGGCGTCTCGTCAAAAGCATAATAAAGGACATGGACATTTAAACTATTTGCTTCGGCCTCGCAGGAGCGGACCGCGTTCCAAAACTGGCGGTGATAGTAACGGCCGCTGCCTTCTTCCGAAGAGAGAACCACTGCGACTTTCATCGTATGACGCTTAAGGGAGGAGGCGACATAGTTGGTCGTATAGCCAAGTTCTTTGGCTTTTTCGAGCACGGTCAGACGCATTGACTGACTGATGCCGTCCTTATTATGGATTGCGCGGTGCACGGTTGTCATCGAAACGTGCAGTTCGGCCGCAATATCCTTAAGAGTCACTTCACTGTTCATACTACCCCTCAAAAATAAAGTTAATCGCTGTCGTAAACGTTAACGTAATCGTTAAATAAATTTTAACACTTCCTTTACATGAAAAACAATTACCTAAAGCAACAAAAATTCTCAACAGATTTGTGCAATCCGACATAACTGCGTGAAAACGAAATCCGTGGGGATTTTTTAGTTGACAAGCAGAATTTAACTGGCTATAGTAAAAATTAAAGTGGTCATTTAGAAAGGAGCGGTTCCTTTATGAAAACCTTTGTGAACGCGCGGCTCGTTCTGCCGGACGGCGTGCGCCAAAACGGATTCCTCAAGGAGGACGCCGGAAAGATCCTGTCTTTTGGGGATATGGATAATTCGCTCATTGGTGCGGGCGAAATCATAGATTGCGGTGGGAGGTATCTCGCACCGGGCTTTATTGATATCCACTCACACGGCGGCGGCGGTTTCGACTATATGGACGGCAGCGCCGAGGACATTGTGGGCGCGGCGCGCGCGCATCTGCGCCACGGCACCACCAGCGTGCTGCCCACTACCATGACCAGCAGCGATGAGGACCTGTTCCTCACAATTGACAATTTTAAAGAGGCAAAAAAGGTCAGGGAAAACATGCCCGACCTGCTGGGCCTGCACCTGGAGGGTCCATATTTCGATATGGTCGAGAAAGGCGCGCAGCCCGACCAATATATTCAGAACCCCAGGCCGGAACATTATATGAAGGTGATGGAGCGCGCGGACGGCTGCATCAAGCGTTGGTCGCTCGCGCCGGAGCTGCCGGGCGCGCTTGAGATGGCCGACCGGCTTCTGCCGATGGGTGTGATGCTTGCCGCCGGCCACACCGCCGCCACTTACGACCAGATGAAGGAGGCGTTCGACCACGGCATCCGGCATCTGACCCATTTCTATTCCGGCATGTCCACGATCGTGCGCAAGGGCGGTTTCCGCGTGCTCGGCGTGGTGGAGAGCGGCTACCTGATAGACGGGCTGACCGTCGAGCTGATCGCGGACGGGATGCACCTGCCGCCGGTACTGCTTCGTCTGATTCTCAAATGCAAAAACCATGATGAAATCTGCCTTTGCACCGACAGCATGCGCGGCGCCGGCATGCCGGAAGGCCCCTCCATTCTCGGCCCGCGCAAAGGCGGCCAGGATGTCATCATCGAGGGCGGTATCGCCAAGATGCCCGACCGAACCTGTTTTGCGGGCAGTGTCGCCACAACCGACCGGCTGGTCCGGGTGATGGTCTACGAAGCGGGGCTCCCAATCTGGGAAGCGGTAAAAATGGCCAGCCTGCTGCCGGCGAAATTTATCGGTGAGGACGGCCGGAAAGGCTCGATCGAGGCCGGGAAGGATGCCGACCTTGTGCTCTTTGATGAGGATATCAACGTTTCGGCGGTCTATGTCGGCGGCGTCAAGGCGAATTTTTAAAAGAACCATCAGTCAATAATATATCGTAACATATAGGAGGTCCCACTATTATGAACATCAATGTCAACGTATCCCCGACCCCGGAATCCCTGGGCGCAAACGCCGCCGCTGAAATTGCGCGGTTGCTGTGCGAGGCGGTCGAAAAGAACGGTTCGGCCCGCGTGATCCTTTCGACCGGCGCTTCCCAGTTTGCCACTATCGACGCGCTCGTCAAGCTGGATGTGCCTTGGGAAAAGGTCGAGATGTTCCATCTGGACGAATACGTCGCGCTTCCGGAGAGCCATATCGCCTCCTTCCGCAAATACCTCAAAGAGCGCTTTGTCAGCAAAGTGCCGGTCAAGGCCGCGCACTTTGTGAATGGCGAGGGCGACGTTGCCGCCAACATCGAAGCGCTGACCAGGGAACTGCGCTCCGCTCCTGTTGACGTGGGTGTTATCGGCATTGGTGAAAACGGCCATATCGCGTTTAACGACCCGCCGGCGGATTTTGACACCGACCTGGCCTACAAGGTGGTCGACCTTGACGAGCGCTGCAAAAAACAGCAGGTCGGCGAAGGCTGGTTCGCAACCGTGGACGATGTCCCGAAGCAGGCGATCACCATGACCGTCAAGCAGATCATGGCCTGCCGCCACATCGTGACCGCCGCGCCGCATGGCGTCAAGGCGGAAGCGATCTTCAACACTGTGACTCAGCCGGTCAGCCCGATGGTCCCTGCCACTATCCTCAAGACCCATCCCGACTGGAAACTGTTCATCGACGACGCATCCGCACAGAAACTTTTCGCGCTGTAAGAAGCTGCGCCTGAAAGAAAAGAGGTACAAAAATGTCCCTGGTAAAATATTTCAATGTCGACCGGCTGCAGTGCTATGCCTTTGAAACCCGGAAAGAGATGGGGATTGCGGCTGCGAAGGATGCCGCCGCAATGCTGCGGGTGCTGTTGGCGGAAAAGGAAACGGTGAACATGATGTTTGCCGCAGCGCCAAGCCAGTCGGATGCGCTCGAAGCGCTGCTCAGCGAGCCGGACATCGACTGGGAGCGCGTAAATGCGTTTCATATGGACGAATACATCGGCCTTTCGCCCCAGGCGCCGCAGGGCTTCGGCAATTTCCTGCGCCGCGCGATCTTTGGACAGAAACCCTTTAAAGAGGTGTTTTATATCGACCCGTCCGCGGCTGATCCGCAGGCGGAAGCGGACCGCTATGAAAAGGTGCTGCTTGAGCATCCGATGGATATCTGCATCCTTGGCGTAGGCGAGAACGGCCACGTCGCTTTCAACGATCCGCCGGTCGCGGACTTTGCGGATAAACGGCTTGTAAAAACAGTTGCGCTTGATGAAATCTGCCGCAACCAGCAGGTCAATGACGGTTGCTTTACACAGCTCGATGAGGTTCCGCGTACGGCGATGACTGTCACCATCCCGGGTCTCATGCGCGCGAAGGCACTCTTTTGTATTGTGCCGGCCAAAACCAAGGCGCACGCCATTTCTGAACTGGTGAAAGGGGAGGTTTCCGAGCGCTGCCCGGCTTCCGTCCTGCGCCGTCAGCCGGCTGCAAAGCTCTATCTCGACGCGGACTCCGCTTCGATGCTTTGATCCCACACATTTTTTATATGAACAAAAACAGCTGCCAATTTTAATTGGCAGCTGTTTTTATGTATAATAACATATGGAAAATTGTCTTTCGCGTCATAACGTCCCGCCAGTCGGCAGCATTACTTCACACTGTCGGGCGTGATGGTGCCAAGCCCTATGATATACTCACGCCAGAAATCCTTCCAGACGATGTCGCTTGGGACAGCGGCCTTCTCTATAGGGGATTTTTCTCCGCAGTCGCTGGGCGAAAAGACCACCTTGTAGGTTTCCCCGTCATTTAGTTTTTCAGGGTCGAGCCCTGCGCTGATAAAAGGCAGATAGTCGGTGATACCCGCGTCGTTGGTGACTACCAGACCCGTTTCCATGAGCTGCTTGATCTCGGCTCCGGTCATGTCGTTGGTGAAGACGGGATCGTTATACCGGGGACCTATGGGGATATCAATATTCGTGGTGTCCAGGTTGCCTTGATAGTATTTGCCGTTGGCTGCCGCAACCAGGTGTATGTCCGGGGTATACCGCTGCACCGTACACAGGGCAATGTCCCCAAGTCCCGTGGCGTAGAGGGCGTTGGCCACCAGCCTGACGGTCTGCTCTGTGGTCAGGTCCTGGCTCACCGTGGCCAATGCGTTGCTGGTATACTGATTTTTGATGGTATCCTGTCGGATGGAATCCATCAGTTCGAACGCTTTGTCCAGATCGCTGCCGGAGGTGACAGCCTCCCGCAGGTATTCACCAGTAAAGGCCAATAGATCCTCGTAACCGGGATACAAAAAGGGCGCCGCGTGACCACGGTTCATGGCTTCGTTAAGGGGGATAAATTCTTCCGGGAGATGGGCGGTGGTGCCGGCAAGAGGCAGAATATCCGCTTCACTGGAGCGGAAAAGCTCCTGTCCCTCCTCGGAGGAGAACAGCTCCAGCAGCTTCAGGGCGTTTTCCAGCTTTTTCTCGTTTCCCGGTTCGTTCAAGCGCTTGTTGAGACCGATCTTAATGCCGTAGTTGGTGGCACAGAATTCACTGTTCCCACCAAGGCCATAGAGGGGAAAGGTCCCAAATTCGTCTGTGGAGTCCTTGATCTTTCCCAGGAAAAAGGGCTGTCCGCCCACCAGATACGTCATGGCGCACTCGCGGCCCACAAGCATCTTGACGCCTTGCTGATCGCTCATATCCGACTGTACGGCTTCAAACGCACCGGCGTCCACCCAATCCTTCAGGAGTGTGATGCCGGTGCCGAAGCCTTCCCGGGAAGAGGCCTCGCCCTGCGCGAACTTCTGCGCCCAGGTAACGCCGTCCGCCGTCATCAGGAAGTCGCAGTGGGACAATTCGCTCATCAGGGTAAAGTAGGTGCCGGAATACAATCCGGGCAGCGTTAGGGGCAGCATGTCGGTTTCGGCACGGATGGTTTTGACCAGAGAGATAAACTCCTCATGATTGGTGGGGACCGCCCAGCCCCGCTCGGCAAAGAGGGTCTTGTTATAGGCGATGCCCCGGGCTGTGGTGGGGCCCTCCAGCATATAGATGCTGCCGTCCACCGAGAGATTAGAGAGGACGCTGGCCTTATAGTTCTGTACAAAGCCGTAGCCGGAGATATCCAGCAGGTTTTCCTTTTGAGTGCTGTCCTCCGGCGCGTAGGTGGCCAGGATAATGTCGGGCAGATCGTTTCGCTCAAACCGCTCCTGGATATGCACAGAGACCGCGGAGCCGAAATAGGGCTGCACGTCAAAGGTGATGTCCGGGTCTTGGGCGGTCAGCTTATCCATCAGCGGTTCAATGCTCCGGTTTGGGATCAGAATACTGAGGGAATGGTCTTCTGGCGCGCCGCCGCACCCGGCAAGGAAGCCTGCCAGCACAGCCATGGTCAACACCATGGCCAGAATTCGGGATAAGGTCGACGTTTTCCTCATGTACTTTCTCCTCGTTTTCTCTCGGGATGATATTGATAAATAACGGCTTTTAGCCTGTCTATTTCCAACGGCTTTGCCAGATGGTCGTTCATACCGGCGGCCCGGGTCTTTTCCACATCCTCTGCAAATGCGTCCGCTGTCATTGCTACGATGGGCACGCCGGCGTCGCTCCGGGACAGGCCGCGAATGGCACGGGCGGCGGCCAGCCCATCCATCACAGGCATACGCAGATCCATGAATATGAGATGATACTGCCCCTCGGGGGAGGCGGAAAAACGCTCCACGGCCTGTCTGCCATCGGCGGCCGTGTCCACGGTAACGCCAAGCTCCTCCAGGATGTCCGACGCGATCAGCAGGTTGAGCTCGTTGTCCTCCACCAGCAGCACCCGCATACCGTCTCCCTGGTTCGGCAACTCTGCAATCTCCCCGGGGGCCTGAACCGGCAGCGCGATGGCAAGCGGAAGGGTCACGGAAAAGCAGCTCCCTTTTCCAGGGGTACTCTCCACCTGAATGTCTCCTTGGAGTTTTTCCACCAGGTGTTTGACAATGGACAGCCCCAGCCCCGTCCCTTTGTACTGCGTGCGGCTGCCGCTGTTTTCCTGGCTGAATGGCTCAAACATGCGGGTCACAAACTCCGGGGACATACCAATCCCCGTGTCCCGCACCTCAAAGGTATACAGGGAAATCCCATCCCGTGGCTCCTCCTGCGCGGTGCGCAGGGTGATGACGCCCTTTTCCGGGGTGAATTTCACCGCGTTGCCCAGCAGATTGGTCAGGACCTGATTGAGCAGCAGCTCGTCGCTCTCCACACAGCAGTCTTTCAGCCCGACGGTATCGACCTTGACCGCAAGCTCTTTTTCTCTGGCCAGGGCTTCGACATTGGCGATACATCCCCGCAGTAGCGCGTGAATATCCAGGGGCGCTGCATGGATCTCCACCTTGCCCTGCTCGATTCTGGACATATCCAGAATATCGTTGATGAGCAGCATCAGTTGATGAGAGCTTTGATCGATCTTCTTCAGATAGCCCGCCGGGTCGGCGTAATCCCGCATGGCAAGATGGCACATCCCCATAATGCCGTTGAGGGGCGTACGGATGTCGTGGGACATATTGGAGAGGAAATCGCTTTTGGACTGGCTGGCCTGCTCTGCCGCCCGCAGGGCTTCCTGCTGTGCTTCCAGCGTTCGGTGTGCGTTCAGGCGCATAAACAGGATCAGCACGACGGACAACGCAAAGGCAATCCCCGCCATCTCCAGAATTAGCTTCTGCACAAGCTCCGTTGTGCCGCCGCTTACATTTTCTTCCGGTACAAATAGGATCATCGTCCAACGTTCCGCCACAGGGGCGCAGGACACGAAATAGCGCATATTCTGAAGGGTGATCTCCCCTGTAAAGAAGTTCTCCGTCTTTACCGCTTCCACAAGGGTCTCATAGCTGGTGTCATACAAAAATTCGGCATTTTTCAGTGCGGTTATGACGTTATAGGACGGCAGGACCTCCGCGCTGGAGGTCTGATGATACAGCCGCGTGCCGTCCGTCTTTGTGATGTAGGTGGAATTGCCCACCCCAAAGGATGAAACCTCCAGTTCGGGGAGCATAATGTGCATATCGATGGTAAGGGTGACGTGTGTCAGTACAGCCCCATCGGTAAGCGTGATGGGTCGCGGCAGCCGATGGAGAAAGAGCATCTGCTCGGCGCCGATGGTATTGGATTCCCGTATGGCGATCTGCCGGTCGGGAAGCTCCGCTGGCAGCATCTTGGGTAGCGGCCAGCGGGTGACGGTGCCATCCCAATTGTAGCTGTTGCTTTCGTAGTCAATACAGCTGAAGGTCCATGGGGAGTGATCCTCGGCGTTTTGACTTATATCCACAAGGCTGTCCAATAGCTCCCGGGAGTTGAGAGCTGGGAAGCGCTGTATCATATAGACCAGCTGACGCAGTTTTTCCCATTCGCTTTTAATGGAAATATTAACCAATTCTGAGCTTTTTTTCGCGTTCTGCTCCATACTGTACAGCCGCTGGAGGTAAAGCTGTTCATCCAGCGAGGAGGCAAACAACGCGCAAAGGCTCACCACCAGTGTGACGGCGAGCAGCATCAGTGGAAGAACATACTTGCGCTTGCGAAGGGAGGTTTTCTTTATTTTGTTACTCACGGCATCGCCTCTCTTTGCTCAGCCATTTTTGCAGGACAACATGGATAAGATCCATGTCCAAGGGTTTGGCAAGAAAGTCGTTCATACCGACGGCTTTTGCCATATCCCGATCCTCCTGGAAGGTGTTTGCCGTTAATGCAATAATCGGGATTGATTTTGCTTCCGGGTGGCTGGAAGTGCGGATGGTTCTGGTGGCCTCCAATCCGTCCATATTCGGCATTTGTAAATCCATCAGAATCAGATCAAAATAGCCGGGCTGACTTTTATGGAACATTTTCACCGCTTCGACGCCGTCTGCCGCGAGTTCCACCTGCGCTCCCTCGGCTGTAAACAGGTCCGTGGCGATTTCCGCGTTGAGGAGGTTGTCCTCCGCCAGCAAAAAACGATAGTTTGCAAATGTTTCGGCCGAAGCATTCTGCACGTGTGTTTCTACCGGCTTGCCAAAGGGAAGTGAGATGGTGAAATAGAATTCGCTGCCGGAGCCGACTTCGCTTTTTACTTTCAGCGTGCCGCCCATAAGCTCAACAATGTTTCGGCTGATCGGAAGCCCCAGCCCCGTTCCCTGACTGCGGGTACGGTTGCTGCCAATCTGTTCAAAGGATTCAAAGATGCGGGAAATATCCTCCTTGGAAATTCCCACGCCGCTATCGGAAACGCAAAACCGATAGGCCGCCCCTGTATCAGTTGTCTCGATTTCCTCCACGGTCAGAAAAACCTGTCCGTCTTTCGGCGTGAATTTTACAGCGTTGGAAAGCAGGTTCATGAGCACCTGTTTTAAGCGAATCGGGTCGCCTGTTAAATCGGTGTGCTTGACCTGCACTTTGGATAAAAGCTTTATTTGCTTGCGCTGCGCCTGCGCCTGCATGATACTGCAAATTTCATCCAGCACGCGATCAAGAGAAAAGTTTTCATCGGCAATTGTCATCATACCTTGGTCGATGCGGCTCATATCCAGAATGTCGTTGATAAGCCCCAGCAGATATCGGGATGAGTCATTCAGCTTCGCAAGGCTCTTTCTGATGTCCTGCGGAATATTGTCCTTCATGGAGATGAGGGTGGACAGCCCCACAATGGCATTCATAGGAGTTCGGATCTCATGGCTCATGCGGGAGAGGAATTCGCTTTTCGCCATATTTTCCGCTTCTGCCTTGGCAATGGCCTTTTGCATATTTGCTGCTTTGACTCTTGCTTTGGCAATGACAACAACAGCAAAGATTATCAGGATTGAAAAAGCGCTGATGACCAGCACGGCTTCCATAGGATGGCTTTCAATCCATTTTCCCAGCGTGTAGACATCGTCACCGATTGCAATAAAATTGTGATCCAGAATCGCGTCCCTGTCTTTTCCAGAAAGGCTGTTGATGCCCTTGTTGATAATGGTGAGCAAGTTGGAATCCGCCGGTGCGGGCAGCGCAAAACAGACGTCTATTCGATTATTGGAGAGTGTAACCGGGACAACATTATTGAATATATGCTCCTGCATTATTTGCTCCATACGGGTAGACAGGCCGTAGGCAAAATCAATTTCTCCGGTATTTACAGCATGCAGAAGATCATAGGTGGTTTCATAATATTTTACATGACTGGCATCCACATAATCCGGCAGCTGTCGTCCTTCCAGCAAACCGCAGGTCAGATTTTCTCCCGGGTAGGTTACCGATTTATTACGGACCACCAAATCATTCAGGGCGGTGTATGATGCCGATGTTACCAGATCGTCTCGGATAACCGCATGGGAGTCCTCAAAGAAAAAGCCTGCCATATCGGCTTTGCGCTGTGTCACAAATTGCTGAGTTTCAGCATAGTTTTCGGCAAAGACATAGGAAAATTTGAGGCCGTACTGCTCGCTGATTTTGCCAAGCAGTTCAGGGACAATACCGTCGTGTCCGCCGTCATCGGTGCCAAAACAGTAAAAGGGATGGAAGTAGCCGGGAACAACCACGGTTACTGTACCTTTTTCCCGAATATATTCCGTTTCCTCTTTGGTGAGTATCAGGTTGTGCGTATTGGAGGCCCCAAAATATTGATCGTAAAGCTGGTTTGAGAAATCAGGATTGGCGGACAGGATTTTGCCCATTGCCCAATTCAGTTCATCCCGCAGCTCCTGATTATTTGGCTGGGTCACGATATAGTGGGGCTGCGCGTCAATATACTCCACTGCACGAAACTTGCCCGTATTATCCGTTGTATTTCCCAATTTCAGGTCAATGATACCAGCAGACAAATCGGTATCCATTTGCCCCGCGGCAACCTCTTCGGGAGAATAGCGTTTGATCGTGCATTCGATTCCATTAAGAAACAAAAACGCTTCAAGCCGGCGTATGTTTTCTGCGGCGCGCCCCACAACGCCGATGGTTTTGCCGTTCAGATCCTTTGTGTCATAGCCGCGGACACTGTAATCGTCCTGCCGCGCCAGCAGCACGGATTTTGTGGTTCCGCAGCTGTAATCCGGGTACGCAAAATATTGTTCTAAGGATTCCGCATAATAGGTGCCGCCCATCAGGTCGTATTTACCCGCCAGAAAATCCTTTGTCATATCGTTGCTGTCGGTATCAATATATTCATAGGCCCAGCCGGTATATTTGGCGATCTCGTTGAGATAATCCACGATCAGGCCGTAGCGGTGCCCCCTCTCATCGATCATGGTAAATCCCGGGACCTCTGTGAACGGCACACGAAGGACTTTCTGCGTTTGGGCAGCGGCAGGAGCAGCGGAAAGTATAAGGAGCAAGAAGGCTATGCAGGCGGCATAAAACCGCTTTGCCGTTTTCCTTATTTTTGATTTGAATTTCATACATAATCTCCTGTCTTACTTCCACAGCAGAGAAGTATCATATAGAGCCTTAGCTGCGTGCAAATAGTTGAATTTATCACATTGCCGTATGATCTGCCGGTGTACATACTGAAACATTTCCGCCGTCCGTTTTGCAAATACCACAGCATCTCCGCCTGCCAGCGCATCCGCCGCCCCGATACACCTGCGATTCATTTCCAACACTTGCGCTGCGTTCCCACTGCCGACAAGTCCCGGTATTTTGATGACCATGCGATGATTTTCCAAAACAGTCGCATAAACTGCCCGCATGGCTTTATAGGGAATATGCTCCACCAGAAATTCTAAAACCGTAATGGAGAACGACGGGGACCGCCGTCCTGCGCTCTCCAGATCCGCCAGCCTTTGACGCAATGCCCGCGCCTGTGCCGGGGATACAGACTGAGCGGCGTAAAGCGCCACCCCTTCTGCTGTCAGGGCAAGCAGCTCGAAGTTCTCCAAATAGCGTTTGACATAGCTTGCAATCAATTTTTGAGAAATCGGAAGCTGATCCGCTGCGGGCGGATTCTGTGACACAAAGATACCCTTTCCACGGATTGTCTCCACTACGCCCCATTGCTTCAACGTCTTAACCGCTTGCAGGGTGGTAACTACACTGACGCCATATTGTATTTGCAGCGCGGCATGGGAGGGGAGCTGATCTCCTGGTCGATAGTGCCCGATGGAGATCAGCCCCAAGATGTCCAGATACACGCTGGAGTACCGTTCTTCCGCTGTTTTGAGCCATTGCTCGCTGCTTTGAATCCCAGTCCTGAACGGCGAATCCGAGGGGACGACACACGCAAACGACTTTTTTGAAAGAGGGGAGGAATGGTAAACTTCGGTGAGAAAATTTTCCAGTTCTTCCTCAGTACAGCTAGTCTGCTCAGCTTCTTCCACAAAATGCAGCAGTGCTTCCAGATAAGCGGTTCGTATCTGCTCGGAGTCGTTGAGACCTATTAAATCCGCGAAACCAAGACTGCCTATTATCCGCAGGGCCAGCTCGTTTTCGCATCGTGCGATAAAGAAGCGCCAAAACGACTTTGAGTTTCTCCAAAACAGGCCGGACTGTTTGGGGTTCATTTGTTCAACGATCTGTTTGGGAATCAACCAGTCTGTTCCGCGGCATAAAGAAATGCCCCGGTAAATAAATGGATAGCAGAGCAGCTCCGCTGTTTTTATAATATCCGCCATGGCAACCGGGTTCGGCTCTTTCATTTGATCCACAGGGCAAGCCGGCGCCGGCCGGTCGATAACAACGGCGCGTTTGCCCTCGCTGGTTTCGATGAGTCCTGCACCGGACAGCATGGCAAGCACACGCCGCATAGTCTTTGCAGATACCGTATATTCCTTGCAGAGCTTGGTGCAGGAAGGTAAAGATGAGCCTTTTGGAAACGATCCTGATTCAATTTTATTTTTTAATATCTGAAAAATCCGTTGGTATTGAAACTCCTCGCGGCTCATAAAATCTCCTTATCCTAAGTTTAAATAAAAATGCTTGAAACGCTTTTGCCGTATGAAAACGCCGCTTGATTTTCGTCAAGAATGGTTATCATTGGAAATCGGGGAGAGAGCAGAGAACGGACTCGTCATTGACTTGTCATAAAAGCAATATCCGTTGCGCCCCTTATGTTTCACCGTATAAAGCGCCTGATCTGCATAGTGGAACAATTTTTCATATTCCGTGGCGTCCGTCGGCGCGAGAGCAATGCCCATGCTGATCGTGGTATCAAACCCGTTATACGTGCCGTTCAAGGAAGTGAATATACGCTTTGCAGCGGAGTCTATATCCGCTTTGTATTCCAAGAAAATCATAAATTCGTCACCGCCTGCCCGGGCGACAACATCGGAGTTCCGAACGACCTTCTGCAGCCGATGCGCCACTGCGCGCAGCACCTGATCTCCAAACACATGTCCATATTGATCGTTGGCATTTTTAAAGAGATCCAGATCAAAGAGGATCAGCGCAAACCTTTTCTCAGCTTCTGTGTCCTCGGCAAGTGTTTCCGTGATTTTTCTCCGCGCAAACTCCCGGCGGTATAGTCCTGTCAGTTCATCGGTGGACGCTACCTGCTTCAGACTGTTTACTTCCGTAAGCTCATCATGAACATCGATGCATTTTCCAATGATGCCGATGATTTCATCCAAGTCCTCTCCCGACCAAAGGGGACGGGCTAAGATTTTGTGCCACCGCCGCTGACCGCGTATATTGAGGCGATAGCTTTTGATGACAGTTGGTTCGCCGTGAGAGGCAGAGAGAATTTGTTCCCGCAAATTGCTGTAATCATCCGCTTCCATCATCTTCTGAAGCGCATGTTTCTCTGCGGAATAGATCGTGATTTCAGGCAGGCCCAGTCGCGCCGCTCCCCACTCTGAAAGCACCAGCATATCGGTTTGGAAGCTATATTCAAATTGGATTTCTCTGGACATGGCCGCAAAAAATTGATACTTGACCCGCTCCTGCTCTAAGAGAGCCAAAGTCCGGTTAGAAGCGTTTCCGCTTTGCAGCAGGCTTTGGGCAAGATCATGCGCTTCCATTTTAGGAATTTTGCCCAGGGAACATATCTTCAGCTCTTTTTCCAGATCCGTGCCGATATCCGTCAGGCAACGTAAAAGAAGCGGATTGAAAACACCGCACCGCCCGTCCATAATCATCTGCATGGATTGTTCGTGAGAGTAGGCTTTCTTGTAAACACGCTCGTGAGTCAGCGCGTCATATACATCAGCCAGCGCCACGACCTGTGCTTCGATGGGGATCTCGTCGCCCACAAGACCGTCAGGGTAGCCCCCGCCGTCATACCGTTCATGGTGCCACCGGCAAATGTCCCGGGCAATCTTTACAAGCTCTTCCTTCGGATAATACTGTGTTTTTTCCAGCATATTGGCTCCGGCTATGCTGTGGAACTTCATGGTTTCATATTCTTCAGCCGTCAGTCTGTCAGGTTTATTTAATATCTTTTCATCAATGGAAATTTTACCGATATCATGCAGCGCGGAGGCGTTAGCAATAAGCGGTATTTTGGTCTGTATATCCCGGTAGCGATCTGTAACTGCGCAAAGCCGCCTTAACAACAACTCGGTAACCAGACGTATGTTGAGGACATGCATACCGCTTTCGCCGTTGCGGAATTCTACGATATGGCTGAGTACATCAACCATAATTTGATTGCTTTTTTCCTTTTCCAACATCTGCTCTGTTACCATATTTTCAAGATGCTTTTGTTTGGAATAGAGCATGATCATATGGGAAACGCGGTGCTGCACTGTTCTGGGTTCGAAGGGCCGGCTGATATATTCCATAGCCCCCAAATCATAGGCGTTTTCAATATAGGCCGGAGAGGTTTCCGACGAAATGATGATCACCGGAATTTGCTCCAGCCATTTGTTTTTGTTCATAATTGCCAGCACTTCAAAGCCGTCCGCTTCCGGCATCATGATATCCAAAAGCACAAGCGAGAGCTCGCGCTTGTTTCTCTCAATTTGCGCAATCGCCTCAAGGCCGTTTTCCGCTTCGATGATCTCATACTTCTCATCAAGGATATCCGCCAATACCGAACGGTTAAGCTCCGCGTCGTCCACGATTAAAATCTTACTTTTCGTATTCACAACAGGACCTCCTCTGCCGCCGTACTTTTCAGGCAGGTTTCAATACAGCTCAGTATGACTTGATAGGTCTGTTTTGTTTTTGAAAGCAGGGGCGTGATGTTGGCATTTGCTTCCCGGGGACGAAGCAGTTCCGTCAACTCGCTTACCTCGCCGGCAAACTTGGTAAACTGCATATTCAGAGCCAGACCTTTGAGGGTATGCGCAGCACGAAACGCCGTTTCGTAATCATTTTGTTCCAAGGCTTTGCAAAGTGCGTCCAGATTGGCATCCTTTTGCATAATCTTAAAATATTTGATAATCCGCTCATCGGTCTTAAACAGGCGGGTAGCGTCGGCATAGCTTCCGCCTATTTTTATGTAACATTCTTCAACATTCATTCGTTTTCCCCTACTTCCGCTTATTTAAGCCGATACAGTGCTTTATATTTTTGAATTTTATTTATCACACAGTTCACACAGTTTTTTCTTTTTCATCGCGTACATCATGTGGTCGGCACGGTCCAAAAAGGATTCCGCTGTATCATTTTTATATAGAACCGCAACCCCGTGGCTAATCGAAATGCTGTATTCCGGATGAGATTCAAAATGGAAAGAGGCCAATGAACAGGCCGCCTTATCACATATCGCCATGGCCGCTGACGGATCAATGTTTTCAAATATCACCGCAAACTCGTCTCCGCCAACTCTTACTGAATGGATGCTTTCGTTCATCAATGCTTTCAGCGTGTCCGCAATTTTTAAAATTACCTCGTCGCCAAATACATGCCCAAAACGGTCATTTACGTGCTTAAAGCGGTCAATATCCAAAACAGCCAGGGACAATGGCTTGCTTTCACTCTTTGCATGCGCCATCATAGAGGGCAGATTTTCCAACAGGTATTGTTTATTGAATAAATTCGTAGAGTTGTCCTTCATAATTCTCTCGTCAAAAAGAGAAATTAGAGACATCACCTCATCCGCGTTCCGCAAATTATTCTCCTGCAGAAGAAAGCTATTGCTGACATCCTGTATAAGTTCAATAGAATATCTGCGTTTTTTGATTTCAATCGGAATGGAATGAATCAAAAAGATACGCTTATCCAGAAAGCAGAGCTTGATCATGGGCTTGTTTTCTTTTATGGCACGGCAGGAGGTGCAGTTCATACAGGGGGCGTTCATATTCCACACCTGATAGCATTTCTGGTTCGTCTCAATTAACTGTCCGTGGCGATAATCAAACACCTTGTGCGTATCAACATCCACGATGCGGTAAAATTCCGGAACATGAAGAGAAAGCTGTTTTTGCAGTTCATCTTCCAATCGCTTAAATTCAAACATTTTCCCGCGCTCCCTTATCAACTTCACTCTTTATCTAAATCTAAAAGCTATTTCAGCAGAAGCAAATGACGCTATATTTACCTCGAAAATCCACGCGCCAAAACCGTGTACCTATAATATATTAGTTTACTGCACATTTCGACAAAAGTCAATTTGTAGACACAGCGTTTCATATAAATTGTCGTAAAACAACTGCCCGATATCAATAACGCGGCGCAACCGCTTTCTATTTTGCCGTTTATATCCGATATGCCGTTGCCCTTGTCTTGATACAGCTTGGAGGTTGCGGTTTTAGGCATAGCAAAAGGCGGACAGCCGAAACTGTCCGCCTCATACCCCCACATTTTAGGCCGGTTTACGAAATATCCTTATGAACACTCGCTCAAAGCGGGATGTTTTTTTACGATTCCGATTTAGGCGTTCCGATCCGGACGTTTGATGAAGCGGTGATAGACCGCGTCCACCACTACGGCGATGGCATTGTCTCCCGAAACGTTGCATGCGGTGCCAAAGCTGTCCTGTGTGATGTAAAGCGCGATCAACAGGCTCGCGAGCGCGCTGTCCGAGGCGATCCCCACCATCGGCAGAAACGGCAGGGCGGACATGATCGCGCCGCCCGGCGCGCCCGGTGCGGCAACCATCGCGATGCCGAGTGTCATGATGAATGGAATTATGGTGTGCAGCCCCACATCCATTGCGTTCATGAGCAGGACGCTGGTGACGCAGCAGGTGATGGTGATCATGCTGCCTGCCAGATGGATGTTCGCGCAGAGCGGGATCACAAAGTTACGAATCTGGGCGGAAACGCCGTTTAGCTCGGCGCAGCGCAGGTTGACCGGGATGGTCGCGGCGGACGACTGGGTTCCCATGGCCGCAAGATAGCCGGAAACCTGGTGGCGCAGCATCGAAAAGGGGTTCTTTTTGCCGATGGCCCCCGCGAACAGAAAGATTGCGAGCAGATAGCAAAGGTGCAGGCAGATGACCACGAGGAACACCTTCCAGAGCACCGAGAGGATCAGGAAGGTCTGTCCGCTGTAGGTCATGTTGGCGAAGGTGCCCATGATGTAAAGCGGCAGCAGCGGGATGATGGCCACGTTCAGCACCTTGACAATCATTTTTGAAAACTCATTGGCCAGGCTGTAAGCGCTGTCGCCGATTTCGCGTCCGCGCATCGAAGAGATGCACAGCCCCAAAACGAAAGCCAGCACGATCGCGCCGGTGACATCGAAAAGCGGTTCCAGAGGGATTGAGAAATAGGGGGAGAGCATCCCGGCTTCCGGGTCTCCGATCGAGGCGACGATGCCGCCCGTGACAAAATGAGGAAACAGGTTGATTGCAACAAAGAATGCGAGACTCCCGGCCACGATGGTGGAAGCATAGGAAATTCCGGCGGTGATCCCAAGGAGTTTCCCGGCGCCGTGGGTGAGGTCGGCAATGCCGGTCACGACGAAGGCCAGGATCATCAGTGGGATGATGAAGCGCAAAAAGGTGCTGAACAGACTTGAAAGGGTGATCACAATCCGCACGAGCGGGGCGGGCAGAAAGCTGCCGATGAGGATGCCGAGCAGGATCCCGATAATGAGGCGCGGCACAAGGCCAAGTTTTTTCTTTTCCATCTTTTCTCTCCATCTGTATGTTCTGAAGGTGCGGTGCTTTCCTATTGTACGATATCCGGCGCGTTCTGGCAAGAGGCCGCGCTCCGGGCCGTGTGAAAGGCAGCCGCAGCCTTGCAATTTGAGGTGCATTAGGATAGAATGGGAGATAACCCCCGGGGACAAGGCCGGGGAGATGTGAGGGGCGTTATTATGAAAACCTGCCGGTTGAAGCGGCTTTTGAAGAATACCCTCGGCATTTTGTTTGTTGCGGGGCTTTGTTTGGGTCTCTCCTGTGCCCCGCAGGCGCTGGCGTCGTCCGCGCGGACAATCCGGGTGGGCTTCCCCCTTCAGAAGGGGCTTGCCGAAATCGACGATGCGGGGGATTATTCCGGCTATACCTATGAGTATTTGCAGGAGATTGCCCAGTATACCGGATGGGAATATGAGTTTGTGCAGGTACCGGGCAGCATCGACGAATCGCTGACCGAGATGCTGCGCATGCTCCAGGCGGGGGAAATCGATCTGCTGGGCGCGATGGTTTACAGCGACGCGCTGGCGCAGGAATACGATTATCCGGGAAGCAGCTACGGGATGGCCTATTCGGTGCTCTGGGCGTTGGAGGAGAATACAAAGATTAACGAGAGCAATTACCGGACGTTGGATCCGCTGCGGATCGCGGTGCTCGATATGGCAAACAGCCGGATTGCGGCGCTTGAGCAGTTCTGTGAGATGAACCAGATCACATACGAACTGATCAGGTGCGGTACACAGGAGGAACAGACCGCCGCGCTGAAAGACGGGCGCGCGGATGTGCTGCTCGATGTGGACCTGAACCGGCAGGAGGGCGTTCGGACCATTGCAAAGTTTGCCCCGCAGCCATATTATTTTGCGACCACAAAGGGAAATTCCGAAATTGTTAACAAACTCAATTTCGCAATCTTGAAAATCAACGAGGCCGATCCGTATTTTGCGGTGAACCTCTATGACAAATATTTTGGAGGGACACGGTCGATCTTGGTCCTTTCGGATGAAGAACAGGCCTATATTTCCGAAGCGGGCACAATCCCGGTGGCAGTGTCCACCGCGGACGCGCCGATACAGCGGTTGGATGAAAAGACCGGGGATTTTTGCGGCATTTCGGTCGATCTTCTCCGGCTGGTCGCGCAGCGGACGGGGCTTGCCTTCTCGTTTGAACCGGCAGGGGCCCCCGCATCCATGCGGGAGAGCCTAGCTGATGGAAAAATCGTTATGGTGGCGGGGATGCCTTATGACTACAATGTGGCGCGGGATTATGGTGTGGCGCTGACCCGGCCGTACCTCGAAACCAAAATCATCATGGTTCTGCATAAGGATTTGGAGGTGGATGACTTTTCCGGGCTGCGCATCGCGCTCGTGCCGGAGTTATCAGGATTCAACCGCTATGGGAGCGAAACCGTCTGGCGTGACACGATAGAGGAATGCATGGAAGCGGTGGAGCGCGGGGAGGCCGATTACAGCTATGGGGACAGCTATGCCGTCCAATACCATTTCAATCGGTCCGCCTACCGGAACCTGCTCCTGATCCCGGAAGCGAACATTTCCGAACAGATTTGCATGGGTGTGAGCAAACAGGCGGACGTCAACCTGCTGACGATCATCAACAAGGTTGTGAACAGTATTTCGGACGCGGATATCCAGTCGATCATCTATACCAATACGGTCGAATCCACGCCGGTCACCTTCCAGGACTTTATAGATTCAAATCCCCGCGCTGTCATTCTGGCGGTGGTTGTGTTCGCGTTGCTTCTGCTCGGTGCGATGTCTCTGTATTTTTACCTGCGTGTGCGGACCGAACGCGCGCTGGCTTTTGAAAACCTGCGCTACCAGCAGCTGTGCAAGCTGACGGGCGAGCACCTGTTTGAATATGATTACCGGAAGGACTGCCTGACTTTGTCAGAGGAGAGCTCGAAAGAGCTCGGAAGGCCGCGGGTTATGCGTCAGTACGCGAAACAGCTGGCGGAACGGGTTGCCAAGGGGGAGGAGGACCTGCTCCCGCTTTACGAGTGGATCGTTTCCGGCAAAGATGGGATGCGGGATATCCGCGTCAGGCTGCCGGACGGAAATTTTCGCTGGATGCGCCTGATCACCAAGAATATCGGCGGAGCGGAAACTCGGCCGGATTATGTAATCGGAAAGATGATGAATGTCCAGCGGGAACGCGAGGAACGCGAATACCTGCTGCGCCAGGCGCAGTCGGACAGTCTGACGGGGATCTATAACGCGGCGACCTGCCGCGACCTGATTACAAAGATCCTTGCCGGAAACCGCAAGGACGATCAGGGCGCGCTTTTCATTATCGATATCGACTGCTTTAAGGAGGTCAACGACCGTTTTGGCCACTTTGCCGGGGATCAGGTTCTGATGGAAACCGCCGCCGTACTGCGGGCGGTTTTCCGCAAGGAGGACGTCATCGGCCGGTTGGGCGGGGATGAATTTTTGGTGTTCATGAGGCGCACAACAAGCCGAAAGCTGGTGGAGAGCAAATGTGAGATGCTGCTGGAACGGATTCATGGGATCTTTCCGGGAGAGGATGGGCATCCAGTTTCCGTCAGCGTCGGCGTTGCGCTTTCCAACGTGGGGCAAAGTTTTGACGCGCTTTATAAAGAGGCCGACGGCGCGCTTTACGCGGTGAAAAAGCGCGGAAGGGACAGCTGCGAGATCGTCTGACCGCCTTTTCGGGGCAGGAAGCTGAAAACGAAGGGGAAAGACCGTGCCGGAATTGGGAAACCTGATGAAAAGCGGCCTTCTGGGACAGGAAACGATTGACAAGCGGGAACCGGCTGTGCTATTCTTAATAAAAAGTTAACAATTGAATTGTTTCATATCGAAATCCAGGGGAGTAGTCAGTACTTAGGTGCAGTTAAATCAACATCACGGGTCCTGCTTCGGATCATGGTTTAACTTGAAATGACAAGACCTGTGTTCATAGTCCTTTATGAACACAGGTCTTTTATTCTGTGATTCTTCCTGGTTTGTGCCGGCCTTCGCGGCCGTTCTTATAGATCGCCCGGGCAGCGGGCGTTGACAGCATCCACTATTCTATTAAAGGGGTCGAAAATATGGAATTTCTGCTATCCGGTATCCTTGCGATCCAGCCTGAACAGATTGTGATGTACGCAATTGGCGGGCTGCTGATCTATCTGGCGATTGCAAAAGGCTTTGAACCCGCGTTGCTGATGCCGATGGGCTTCGGCGCGATCCTTGTGAACCTGCCGCTTTCAGGCGTTGTGAACCAGGTCACGGCCGGCATCGGAGAGGTGCCGGGCATTATCCAATGGCTGTTTGAAACGACAATTGAATCTTCCGAGGCGCTGCCCATCCTTCTGTTCATCGGCATTGGCGCGATGATCGATTTCGGGCCGCTGCTTTCGAACCCGAAGATGATGATCTTTGGCGCGGCGGCGCAGTTCGGCATCTTCTTCACCGTCTGCGTGGCGTCGCTCTGCGGTTTTGACCTTAAGGACGCCGCTTCCATTGGGATCATCGGCGCCGCCGACGGCCCGACTTCGATCCTGGTTTCCCAGATCTTCAAATCGAACTACATGGGTGCGATTGCGGTGGCGGCTTATTCATACATGGCGCTGGTACCGATCGTGCAGCCGTTTGCCATCAAACTGGTCACCACCCAAAAAGAGCGGATGATCCGCATGCCCTATAACCCGAAGAGCATCACCAAGACCACCCGCATCCTGTTTCCGATTATCGTCACGATCATCGCGGGGCTGGTCGCGCCGATGTCGGTTTCGCTGGTCGGCTTTCTTATGTTCGGAAACCTCCTGCGCGAATGCGGTGTGCTGACCTCCCTCTCGCAGACCGCGCAGAACGAATTTGCAAACATTATCACCCTGCTGCTCGGTATCACGATCTCCTTCTCGATGCGCGCCGAACAGTTTGTAACCTGGCAGACCCTGCTCATCATGTGCCTGGGGCTTCTGGCCTTTGTTATGGATACGATCGGCGGCGTGCTTTTTGCAAAGCTGATGAACCTTTTCCTGCGGGAGAAGATCAATCCGATGATCGGCGCGGCCGGCATTTCGGCTTTCCCGATGTCCGCCCGGGTCATCCAGAAGATGGCGCTCGCGGAGGACAAACAAAATCATTTGCTGATGCATGCCATCGGCGCAAACGTTTCGGGCCAGATCGGGTCGGTGATCGCCGGCGGCATCATCCTGTATCTGATTCCGACATTCATCAAATAAGGGAGGATTTGCAGAAATGTTCAGTGCAAGCGCAATCAGTAACTTTTGGATTTCCCTTGAAGTGATGGGGCTTGGGATGTTTGGCATCTTTACGGTTATCCTGGCGATCATGGGCGTTGTTGTGGTGCTCACCAAGGCCGGATCAAAGACCGGAAAGTCCGAGGACGAATAAAGCCGACATTCAGAAAATGGAATGGAAAAGCCGCGCGCCCATGGGCGCGCGGCTTTTTGGCTGTTCAGAATTTTTTGCGCAGAAGCGTGAAATCGAAAAAGTCGGTATAGAATTCAAAGGAACGCATCACCGGACGGCTGAGCTTGCAAAACCCGATTTCGTCGAGCATGATGAGCGCATCGCCTTTTGCAGCCTCCAGACGTGACCGGATGAGCGGGTCGGCGTTGGTGGCGCGCAGCTTGGCGATACTGGTGACGACGGTGAGCCCGCAATACCGGTCGAGGATATCGAACACCGGCATCGACCAGTCGATATCCGCGTAGTTCATCCCTTCAAGGAGGGCCTTTGGCAGGTAGTCAACCGAATAGATGACAGGAGTACCGCTGGCGAGCAGCCGTTTTTCGCAGACGATAGCGGGCGCGCCGGAATCGATCTGCAAGATTTCCGCCAGCTCTTCGTCGGCGGGCTCCACCCGCAGCGAAATGCTGTCAACGCCTGGGCGGTAGCCCGCGTCGCGGATGAGCTCGTTATATTCGAGTTTCAGATCGAGCCGGTGCTTGAGGCCCACGATCTCCCGGTTGATGACCGTCCCGATGCCGCGCACCCGCTCGATGAACCCTTCCCGTTCCAGATCGGAGAGCGCATCGCGGATGACGGTGCGGCTCACCCCCAGGCGTTCCGCCAGCTCCACCTCGGAGGGAAGGCGTTCCGCGGCTGAAAAAGCGCCTTCCTTCAGCTCCTTGATGAGCAGCGCGCTCACCTGGGTGGACATGAGCCTTCCGCCCAGATAGGGAAGTTCGTATTCTGACGGCATGCGAATAACCTCTTTCATTTGAAAGTAAAATAGAAGGAGCTTGCAAAAACTGGAGGAATGGGGTATGATGAAATCGGAATAGATTAGTATGATTAATAACGATATTAGATAAAATTCCACCGCGATCTTTGCCAAATTTCCTAATATATCCTTCATTATACGCGGTAATCAGACAAATTACAAGGGAAAATCTCTGTAAAGGGGAATTGCACGATGAAATCGGGCGCTTCATTTGCCGTCAAGGGCGCGATCCTGCACAGCGCTTCAAAAGATGAGATCCGCTGCCTTCCGGACGGTTATCTGATCTGCGAAAACGGCCTGGTCGCGGGCG
Source organism: Anaerotruncus rubiinfantis (assembly GCF_900078395.1). Taxonomy (NCBI): domain Bacteria; kingdom Bacillati; phylum Bacillota; class Clostridia; order Eubacteriales; family Oscillospiraceae; genus Anaerotruncus; species Anaerotruncus rubiinfantis. Next base: position 1,450,656 of record NZ_FKLA01000009.1, read on the forward strand.
TATTCCGTGTGCTGCCGGAAAAATATGCAGGGATCCGGGTGGTTGACCACACCGGGAAGCTGGTGATCCCAGGGCTTTGTGACCTGCATCTGCATGCGCCGCAGTACGCCTTTCGAGGGTTGGGGATGGACCTCGAGCTGCTTGACTGGCTGGACGCCCGCGTATTCCCGGAGGAGGCGAAGTTTGACTGTCTCGCCTATGCGGGCAAAGCTTACGGAATCTTTGCCGACGCGCTCAAAGAGAGCGCGACCACCCGCGCCTGTATCTTTGCGACCATCCACACCCCGGCGACCCTGCTGCTGATGGGACTGCTGGAAAACGCCGGCCTGCATGCGCTGGTCGGCAAGGTGAATATGGACCGAAACAGCCCGGATGCGCTGCGGGAAGCAGGGCCGGAACAGTCGCTCGACGCGACCCGGCAGTGGATCGAAGCCTGTTCGGATTTCCGGAATGTGAGGCCAATCCTCACGCCGCGCTTCATCCCCTCCTGTTCGGACGCGCTTTTGGAAGGCCTTTCGATGCTGCAAAGGGATTACGGCCTGCCGGTTCAGTCGCACCTTTCCGAGAACCTTTCCGAAATTGCGTGGGTGAAGGAACTCTGCCCGGGCGTTTCCTGTTATGGCGAGGCATATGACCGATTTGGACTGTTCGGCGGGAGCTGCCCCACGGTTATGGCGCACTGCGTCCATCCGGAACCGGCGGAACTGGCGCTGATGCAAAAGCGCGGCGTCTTTATCGCGCACTGCCCGCAGTCGAATGAGAACCTTGCTTCCGGCATTGCTCCGGCGCGCGCCTATCTCGACGCGGGGATGCCGATGGGGCTGGGCACCGATATGGCAGGCGGCTTCTCCCTTTCGATGCTGCGGGCCATGGCTGACGCGGTGCAGGTTTCCAAGCTGCGCTGGCGGCTGGTGGATGAAACAAAAAAGCCGCTCTCGGTTTCTGAGGCGTTTTATCTCGCAACCCGCGGCGGCGGGGCGTTTTTCGGCAAGGTCGGCGCATTTGAGCAGGGATATGAATTTGACGCGGTGGTATTCGACGACGCGCGCCTGCCGCATCCGCAGGCGCTCACGCCGCTGGAGCGGCTGGAGCGGCTGATCTTTTTGTCGGATGGCCGCGAAGTCTGTGAAAAATATGTGGCGGGGATAAAAATATAACCAAACCTGTGCAACCAAATTTTCTTTGGAGATGGAGAAAATTTGGTTGTTTTCTTTCCCGGAAGGCGTTATAATATTGACAAATAAAAGTATGACTTTTATAAATTGTATCCTGAAAAAGAAAGAAACTGTAATGAAACTTAGGCAGAAACGATAAACACTTCCCGGTTGAACAGGAGGTATGCGCGATGGGAATTGGCAGGAGCATCAACCGCGTGGACGCGGTGGAAAAGGTGACCGGCAACGCGAAATATACCGACGACCTCACCCCGCGAAACGCGTTGGAAGCTAAAGTCGTGCGCAGCACGATTGCAAACGGGCGGGTGCTGCGATTCGACCTTTCCGAAGCGCTGGCAGTGCCGGGAGTGGTGAAAATCCTCACCTGCTTTGACGCGCCGGAGCACTGTTTTCCGACCGCTGGGCATCCCTGGTCGACCGATCCGAAACATCAGGATGTGGCCGACCGCCGCCTTTTAAACGAGCGGGTGCGCATTTACGGCGACGAGATCGCCGTTGTCATCGCGGAGGACGAGATCGCCGCCGCACGCGCTGCGCGGCTCGTAAAGGCCGAGTACGAGGAGTATCCCGCAATTACCACGGTCGAACAGGCAATGGCGCCCGGGGCCGTCCCAATCCACGACGAAAGGCCGGATAATATCCTGGCGCACAGCCGTTACCGTGTCGGCGACCTGGATTTCGACGAGGCGGTCAGGGAAGATGAGGTACGCGTCTTTGAGCAGCAATATACCACCCAGACAGTCCAGCACTGCCACATCGAGCCGCCTGTTTCCTTTGCCTATATGGAGAACGGCCGGATTGTGGTGGTTTCCTCCACCCAGATCCCGCACATCGTCCGGCGGGTCGTCGGGCAGGCGCTTGGCGTTCCATGGGGCAGGGTACGGGTGATCAAACCGTATATCGGCGGGGGATTCGGCAACAAGCAGGAGGTGCTCTACGAGCCGCTTAACGCCTGGCTGACCACCCAGGTGGGCGGCCGGCCGGTGCGGCTGGAAATCTCCCGCGAGGAGACCTTTTCCTGCACACGGGTGCGCCATGCAATCACCTTCCGGGTCAGGACCGCCGTCCGTTCGGACGGCAGGCTGGTCGCCCGCAGGTTGGAAGCTTGGTCGAATCAGGGAGGCTATGCGTCTCACGGCCACGCGATCGTGGCGAACGCGGCGAACGCCTACCGCCACACCTATCACGACGAGAAATCCCTGACTGCGGACGCCTACACCGTCTATACGAATATCGCTTCCGGCGGCGCGATGCGCGGTTACGGCATCCCGCAGGCGGTATTCGCGCTCGAAAGCGGGATGGACGATATCGCCGCGGCGCTGGGGCTCGATCCGATCACGATGCGCGAAAAAAATGTGATGCGGCTCGGATATGTCGACCCGATGACCGGTATCACCTGCCATTCGACTGGCCTGCTCGAGTGTATCGAGAAGGGCAAGGAGTTCATCCGCTGGGACGAGAAGCGCAGGGCATACCGGAACCAGACCGGCGACATCCGGCGCGGGGTGGGCATGGCGCTTTTCAGCTACAAGACTGGCGTCTACCCGATTTCGCTTGAAACGGCGGCCTGCCGGCTGATTCTCAACCAGGACGGCACGGCACAATTGCAGATGGGCGCGACCGAAATCGGCCAGGGCGCCGATACGGTGTTCACCCAGATGGCGGCGGAGACGATTGGCCTGCGGGATGAGGACATTCATATTGTTACGATGCAGGATACCGACGTCGCGCCGTTCGATACCGGCGCATACGCCTCCCGCCAGACCTATGTCAGCGGCATGGCGCTTAAAAAGACAGCCGGGATTTTTCGGGAGAAGATCCTCAGTTACGCTTCTGAGATGCTGGAACTGCCGGCGGACGCGCTCGACATTTCCGACAGCCGCATCGTTGCGCATGAAAGCGGTGAAACACTCCTTACGATGCAGGCGCTCGCAATGGAGGCCTTCTATAGCCTGACCCATTCGGTACATATCACCGCAGAGGCCACAAACCACTGCAAAGACAACACCTTTGCGTTCGGCGTCTGCTTTGCCGAGGTGGAGGTGGATATCCCGGTCGGCAAGGTGAAGGTGCTCGATATCATCAACGTCCACGATTCCGGCGTGCTTATCAACCCGAAGCTCGCGGAAGCACAGGTGCACGGCGGCATGAGCATGGGACTGGGGTATGGATTGGGCGAGCAGCTCCTCTATAACGACGCGGGCAGGCCGTTAAACGGCAACCTGCTTGATTACAAACTGCCCACCGCGCTGGACACACCGGAATTGCATGCGGATTTTGTGCAGCCGGTCGATCCAAGCGGTCCCTACGGGAATAAGGCGCTCGGTGAGCCGCCCGCGATCCCGCCGGCACCCGCGGTGCGCAACGCGGTGCTGCATGCCACCGGCGTGGCGGTGGATACGCTCCCGATGAACCCGCAGAAGCTGGTGGAGCTGTTCACCGAGGCCGGGCTCATCAAGGGAAGGGAGGGATCTTCGGATGTATGATATCGAAGGGATCTATCAGGCAAAAAGCGCTGCGGACGCGATTGCCGCTTTGCGGGACGACCCAAAAGCGCTTGTCATTTCGGGCGGCAGCGACCTGCTTATCAAGATTCGGGAGGGCAAGCTGGCAGGCTGCCGCCTGGTGAGCATTCACAGCCTTCCGGAGCTCACAGGCGTTTCGATGGATGCGGGCGGACGCATCCGCATCGGGCCAGTGACGACCTTCTCCCACATCACAAACGATCCGCTCATCCAAAAACACCTGCCAATGCTTGGTGAAGCGGTCGATCAGGCGGGCGGGCCGCAGCTGCGCAACATCGGGACGATCGGGGGAAATGTCTGCAACGGCGTGACCAGCGCGGACAGCGCCTCCACGCTGCTCACGCTGAACGCGATGCTCGAACTGACCGGCCCGGATGGCGCGCGCCTGGTGCCGCTGGAGCGTTTCTACAAAGGCCCCGGCAGAGTTGATCTTGCGCACGCCGAGCTGCTGACCGCTATTTTCATTGAAAAAAGTGATTACGAAGGTTTTGGCGGGCACTATATCAAATATGCCCAGCGCAATGCGATGGATATCGCGACGCTCGGCTGCGCGGTCAATGTGAAGCTTTCCGCTGATCGAAAGGCGGTGGCGGATCTGCGGCTGGCGTACGGCGTCGCTGCGCCAACGCCAATCCGATGCCGCGGGACCGAAGCGCTCGCGGCAGGGCGCGGGATTGACGCGGAGCTTTTCGAGCTGGTTGCAGAAACCGCTGCCACAGAGGTTGCGCCGCGCACGAGCTGGCGCGCGTCAAAGGAATTCCGCGTCCAGCTTGTGAAGGAGCTGAGCCGCCGCGCGCTGGACAGGGCAATCAAACATGCGGGAGGTGTGGCTGATGCTTAAGGTGATTACAATGACGGTCAACGGCAAGCCCGCAGAGATTGCGGTCGATGAGCGCGAATCGCTCGCGGATACGCTGCGAAAGCGTTTGGGGCTCACCAGCGTCAAAAAAGGATGCGAAGTTGGGGAATGCGGCGCCTGCACCGTTCTGGTGGACGGCGAGGCGATCGACAGCTGCATCTATCTGGCCGTTTGGGCGGAAGGCAAGAGTATCCTCACGGTTGAAGGCCTGCGCGGCCCGGCCGGCGAACTCGACCCCATCCAGCAGGCGTTTGTGGAAGAGGCTGCGGTACAATGCGGTTTCTGCACGCCGGGGCTCATCATGTCTGCGGTGGAGATTGTGGGCAGTGGGAAAAAGTATACCCGTGACGAACTGCGTAAACTTATCTCCGGGCACCTTTGCCGCTGTACCGGATATCAGAACATTCTGAACGCGCTCGAGCGGATTGTCAACGAAACCCACAAGGTGGTTGGAAAATGAAAAAATTTTTTCAAAATGAGAACCTCCGCCGATTTTGGCGGAGGTTTTTTGGAAGACGCGGGATTGCATTGACAAGTATGACTTTTATGATAGAATAAGAAAAGCGTTATATCTATTTGAGAATAACGGTTGAAGGAGGCGGACGATGGATAACCTGCAATATTCCCTGAAGGTGCGCCTCAAACGGGACGGGGTATTCTACGGGCCGGGCGTTTCCGAACTGCTCCTGCGGGTGGACCGCACCGGTTCGCTCCAGACGGCTGCCGGCGAGATGGGGATGTCCTATTCAAAGGCATGGAAGATTGTGCGCACAGCGGAACAGGAGCTCGGTTTCATGCTGCTGGAGCGGCATGTGGGCGGCGCTGGCGGCGGTTTTTCAAGGTTGACCGAACAGGGCCGGAGCTTTGTGGAACGATATGAGGCGTTCCAGAAGGCGGTCTATTTAAACGCCGACCGGCTGTTTGCGGAGTATTTCGGCGGTACATTCTGCGCACCGCAAAATAATGGTGAGATGGAAGGCGAAAGGCATGAAGAAGATTAGAACGGAGGATGCGGTCGGGCATGTGATCTGCCATGACATGACCCAGATTATCCGCGGCGTGACCAAGGACGCGCGTTTTCGCAAGGGACATATTGTAGCGGCGGAGGATATTCCGGTGCTGCTCTCGATGGGAAAGGACTACCTCTACGTCTGGGAGAAACAGGAGGGCATGCTGCACGAGGACGAAGGCGCAAGGATCCTTTGCGATCTTTGCAAAAATGAGCATATGGAGGAGAGCGGCATCAAGGAGGGGAAGATCGAGCTTTCCGCTGCCAGCGACGGGCTGTTCGCATTCGACGCGGCGCGGCTGGAAAAGCTCAATGCCCTCGGCGAGCTGATGATCGCGGCCCGCTCGAACCATCTGCCGGTTAAAAAAGGCGACAAACTCGCGGGGATGCGGGTGATCCCGCTCGTGATCGCAAAGGAGAAGCTCGACGCCGCGAAAGCCATTGCCGGCACTGAACCTGTCATGCGGATTCTGCCCTACAAGCAGAAAAAGTGCGGTATTGTCACCACCGGAAACGAGGTGTTCCATGGCCGCATCAAAGATACCTTCAGCCCGGTCGTCGCGGAAAAGCTGGGGGAATACGGCGGGCAGGGTATGGGTGTCACCTCCTGCGGAGACGACCCGAAAAATATCACTGCCGCAATCAAAGCGTTCCTTGCGGACGGCGCGGAACTGGTGGTCTGTACCGGCGGCATGAGCGTCGACCCGGACGACCGCACCCCGGCCGCCATCCGCGATACTGGTGCGCGGATCATAAGCTACGGCGCGCCGGTCCTGCCGGGCGCGATGTTCCTGCTTTCGTATCTCGGCGGCGTGCCCATTATGGGGCTGCCTGGCTGTGTGATGTATGCCAAACGCACCATTTTTGACCTGGTTCTGCCGCGCGTCATGGCGGACGACCCGGTCACGGCGCAAGATCTTGCAAAACTTGGAAACGGCGGGCTCTGTCTGGGCTGCGAGCCCTGCCGCTATCCAAACTGCGGGTTTGGAAAGGGTGGTGTGTGATGGACGGGCTTACCCATATCGATGAAAACGGCAATGCCGTGATGGTGGATGTGAGCGAAAAGGAAGTGACCGAGCGGGCCGCGGTCGCGGAGGGGACGATCCGGATGAACCGGGAGGCTTATACGGCGATCGTAACCCGGACAGCGAAAAAAGGGGACGTGCTCAGCGTGGCGCAGGTGGCGGGCATCATGGCCGCGAAGCGCACCTGGGAGCTGATCCCGCTTTGTCACCCGCTCGCGTTGAACAAATGCGAAATCACCTTTGTGGTCGACCCGCAGCGGATGGCAGTTACCGCGGCCTGTACGGTCAGGGTGAGCGGAAGGACCGGCGTGGAGATGGAAGCGCTCACCGGCGTTTCGGTGGCGCTGCTGACAATTTACGATATGTGCAAAGCGGTCGACCGCTGCATGGAGATCGGGGAAATCCGCCTGCTCCAGAAAAGCGGGGGGAAGTCGGGGAAATTTACCCGGCCAGTCTAATAGAAAAGGAGGCGGCGCGGATGAGGGACAACTGCGGACGCGAAATCGATTATCTTCGGGTGTCAGTCACCGACCGATGCAATTTGCGCTGTGTTTACTGCATGCCGGAGGAAGGGGTTGAGCCGGTCTCCCATCGGGAGATCCTCTCATTCGAAGAAATTCTGCGGGTCTGCCGCGCAGCGGCAAAGCTTGGCGTGCGCCGCATCCGCCTGACAGGCGGGGAGCCGCTTGTCAGGCGCGGTATTGTGGATTTGGTGCGCCGGGTGAAGGAGATCGACGGGATCGAACAGGTGAGCGTCACGACGAATGGGCTTCTCTTCTGCGATATGGCGCAGGATCTGGCGGCTGCGGGACTCGGCGGGGTGAATGTGAGCCTCGATACGCTCGATCCGGCCGTTTTTTGCCGGATCACCCGGCGGGACAGTTTTGGCAAGGCGCTGGAGGCGGTTAGAACAGCACTGGAGCTGGGGCTTTTGGTGAAGGTGAACTGTGTGGCAGCGGAGGAATTCGGGATGCAGCATCCGCTTTCGGTGGCGGGGCTGGCAAAGGATCATCCAGTGGACGTTCGGTTCATTGAGATGATGCCGATCGGCCTGGGCAACGGCTTTACGCCAATTCCCGGCGGGCGGATCAGGACAGCGCTCGAACGGCTGTATGGCCCGATGACGGCGTGTGCCGGAAATGGCGGAGGGCCGGCTTCCTACGGGATGCTGCCAGGATTTTGCGGGCGGGTCGGCTTCATCAACGCGCTGAGCGACCGGTTCTGCGACAGCTGCAACCGGGTGCGGCTGACGGCGGAGGGCTTTTTAAAGCTCTGCCTGCATTACGATGTTGGGATTGACCTGCGAGGGCCGCTGCGCGATGGGATTTCCGACGAAGCGCTTGCTGCGCTCATGCGGGAAGCGATTCTGCAAAAACCTGTGGGACATCAATTCGGCGCGCGGGGGACCGCGCATGTGGAACAGCACCGAATGGTGCAGATTGGAGGATGAACGGATGCGTGGAAAAGTGATCGCGGTCTGCATCAGTGAGAAACGCGGCACTCAGAAGAAAAATGTGGGGAGCGCTGTGTTCCGGGAGAGTTGGGGAATCGAAAACGATGCGCACGCGGGAGATTGGCACCGTCAGGTGAGTCTGCTTTCGTACGATAAGATCGAGGCGTTTCGCGCGCGCGGCGCCGAGGTGGACGACGGCGCGTTTGGGGAGAATCTCGTGGTGGAGGGGATCGATTTCCGCTCGCTGCCGGTCGGGACGATTCTCGACTGCAACGGCGTGGTGCTGGAGATGACCCAGATCGGCAAGGAATGCCACAGCCACTGCCAGATCTATCAGAAGATGGGCGAATGTATCATGCCGACCGAGGGCGTTTTCGCGCGGGTGCTGCGTGGCGGGACGATCTCGGCGGGGGATTTGATGGAGGTGCGCGATGTTTAAAGCGGCGATCATCACAGCAAGCGATAAGGGCGCCGCTGGGCTGCGGGAGGACAAAAGCGGCGCCGTTGTGCGGGAGATCTGCGAACAGTACGGCTACGAGGTCATTTTTTATAAAATCCTGCCGGACGAACGGGATGTGATTGCGGACGAGCTGCGCCGGCTGTGCGACGAAGGGGTTGCCGAACTGGTGTTCACCACCGGCGGGACCGGATTTTCCCCGCGCGACTGCACGCCGGAGGCGACACTCGATGTGGCTGAAAGGCTCGCGCCCGGCATCTCCGAGGCCATGCGTTATTCGAGCTTAAACATAACGAAACGGGCGATGCTTTCGCGCGGCGTGTCGGTTCTGCGAAAGGGGACGCTCATCGTGAACCTGCCCGGCAGTCCCAAAGCCGTGCGGGAAAACCTGACGTTTGTCATGCCTGAACTTGCCCATGGGCTTGCGGTGCTCACAGGCAAGGCGCAGGAATGCGCCGCGCCTGAGACAAAATGATATAAAGGAGAAAAGAAATATGAAAAAACTGTTTTGTATGATCCTTGCGGCGGCAATGGTGCTGGCCGCAGGATGTTCCTCCGGCTCCGAGCCCGCTTCCTCCGCGGCGCCGGCCTCCGGACCGGCCCTCGAGCCAGCGTCTTCTGAAGAAGCTTCGGAAGCGGCGGCAGGCGAGCCGGTTGAACTGATGGTTTCGGCGGCGGCGAGCCTGACCGACTGCCTCACCGAGATGAAAGCGCTTTACGAAGCGGAAAACGAAGGTGTGACCCTGACCTTCAACTTCGGCGCGTCCGGCGCTTTGCAGCAGCAGATCGAACAGGGCGCACCGGCCGATGTGTTTTTCTCGGCGGGCAAAAAGCAGATGACCGCGCTTTCCGAAGCGGGGCTTATGAACGACGCAACGGTGAAGGATATCCTCGAAAACAAAGTCGTATTGATTGTCCCGGCGGGCGGAGAGAAGATTGAATCGTTTGAAGCTTTGGCTGATACCTCCATCACCCAGATTGGCGTGGGTGAACCTTCGAGCGTCCCGGTCGGCCAGTATACCGAGGAGGCGTTTGCGAATCTCGGCCTCACCGACAAGCTGAAAGACAAACTTGTCTTTGCCAAGGATGTGCGCGAAGTGCTCTCCTGGGTCGAAACCCAGAACGTACAGGCCGGGATTGTGTATGAGACCGACGCGAAGATCAGCGACAAGGTGGAAATCTGCTGTGCCGCGCCGGAGGGTTCCCATAAGAAGGTCATCTATCCGGTCGGCGTGACCAGGGACAGCACCGCTCCCGATGCCGCGAAGGCGTTCGTCGATTATCTTTTCGGAGACGAAGCGAAGGATCTGTTTGTCAAATACGGCTTCTCCCCGGTATCGTAAAATTATTTGAGGAGGTGCGGGGATGGGCTCGTTCGACCTGGCGCCGCTTTGGATTTCGCTGCGCACTTCTGTGCTTGCGGCGGTGCTCGTATTTTTTTTCGGGGTGCTGTTTGCCCGGCTGTTCCTTTATGCGAACGGCCCGGTCAAGTGGCTGACCGACGTACTGTTCACCCTGCCGCTCGTGCTTCCGCCGACGGTGGTCGGTTTCTTCCTGCTGGTGGTATTCGGACGTAACAGCCCGATCGGCAGGTTCCTCGGCGGGCTCGACATTTCGCTTGTCTTTTCCTGGCAGGCCACAGTGCTTGCGGCGGTGGTGGTTTCCTTCCCGCTGATGTACCGGGCAGCCAAAGGGGCGCTCGAGCAGGTGCCGGTGGATCTGGTTTGGGCGGCGCGTACGCTTGGGATGCCGGAAAGCCGGATTTTCCTGCGGGTGATGGTCCCGCAGGCATGGCCGGGGATCGCGGCGGGCGCGGCGCTTTCGTTCGCGCGCGCGCTCGGGGAGTTCGGCGCGACGATGATGATCGCGGGCAATATCCCCGGACGCACCCAGACAATGCCGGTGGCGATCTATTTTGCCACGGCGGGCGGGCATATGGACGCCGCCGCAATCTGGGTGGCGATCATCACGGTGGTGTCCTGCATCGTGCTCGGCCTGATGAATTACTATAATGGCAGGCAGACGGTAAAGAATGCCGCGGGAGGCGGGATATGAGCCTTTTTGCGGAAATTTATAAGCAACTCGGCAGTTTCACACTGGATATAAAGCTCGAAGCGGAAAACGAGGTGCTGGGGCTGCTCGGCGCGTCGGGCTGCGGCAAAAGCATGACCCTGCGCTGTATCGCGGGAATTGTGAAACCGGATCATGGGCGGATCGTTTTAAACGGGCGGGTGCTGTTTGATTCGGAAGAACGGATAAACCTTTCCCCACAGCAGCGCGGGGTGGGGCTCATGTTCCAGAGCTACGCGCTGTTTCCGAACATGACCGTTGCGCAGAATATCGCGGCTGGTGTGAAGGACAAGGAGAAACAGCCGGAGCTGGTGCACAAATTCTGTTCGCTTCTGCAGCTAGACGGGATGGAAAACCGCCTGCCGCATCAGCTTTCGGGCGGACAGCAGCAGCGGGTTGCGCTTGCGCGGATGATGGCGAGCGAGCCGGGCCTATTGATGCTCGACGAACCGTTCTCGGCACTTGACGGGCAGCTGCGGCATACGATCGAGCCGGAGTTCGCTGCCGCGCTCGATGCCTTTGAAGGCGCCGTTCTCTATGTTTCTCACAGTATCAGTGAAATCTATCGCTACTGCGGCCGCACCGCGGTCATGACGGACGGACGGGTCGTGGAATGCGCGCCCACGGGACAGCTGTTCGCACAGCCATCTTTTGTGGAGACTGCCCGGCTGCTCTGCTGCAAGAATATTTCGCCGCTCACTGAAATCGCGGGGGAGTACGCGACCGCTTCTGCCTGGAATATGCGTCTGCGGTTCGCGCGTCCGCTTGATGGGTGCTGTCAGGCTGGAATTCATGACGACGATCTTTATTTCTGCGATAAAGCGGGGGAAAACTGTTTTGCGGCTGTGGTTGAGCAGGTCTATGACCGGCCGCGCAAAGCGGTAGTGCAGGTGCGCCTGCCGGGCGCGCGGGAACCGCTGCGGGTTTCCTGCGGGCGGGAAACCGCTGGGCGGGTTTCCAAAATGGGCACGGTGTATGTCTGTTTTCCGATGGAAAAGCTGCTGCCGCTGCGCGAAAAAGAAAGATGAAAAAAGGGCGGATTCCTGTGGGGAATCCGCCCTTTTTCTAAAACTAGAATTTTGCAAGAAAAATGTAATAAAAAACTATTATTATTGATAAAAAGATGTTATAATATGGGTAACCAAATTCTTCACAGGAGGTTATCAACATGAATAAAATCATCACTGCACAAAACGCACCGGCGGCTGTCGGCCCTTATTCCCATGCGGTTCTCGCGGGAAATACCGTCTACACTTCCGGCCAGCTCGGCGCGGACCCAAAGACCGGCGAGCTTGGCAGCGGAGTGGAAGAACAGGCGAAGCTGGCTTTTCAGAACCTGATTGCGGTGCTTGCTGAGGCTGGGATGTCCCTTTCCGATGTGACAAAAACCACTGTTTTCCTCGCGGACATGGGAGACTTTGCCGCGGTCAACAAGATCTATGCGGATTTCTTTGGCGGTCATGCGCCGGCACGTTCCTGCGTACAGGTTGCCGCGCTGCCGAAAGGCGCCTTGTTTGAAATTGAGGCGATAGCAGTCAAATAGCGGCGGAAATTTTTGGCCAATTTGCGTCTGGATTTTATAATTTCTGTGCAGAATAGCCAAAAGTATACCTGATACTTTTTTATCAAAACTGTGATAAAAATCTTGCAACACACCTGCAAATGGTCTATAGTTAAAGTGATCCTAATTAAAATATATTAGGCATCAAAATTTTTTGTAAGGTTGTGTCGCAATGAAAGAGATCGACAGCAAGAAAACAGGTTCGGTATTTGAAATGTCCGGTGTGCCTGCCGCAAAAGAGGTCGTGCCTCTGGGATTGCAGCACGTTGTGGCGGCGATTGTTGGAGTCGTTACTCCGGCGATCATCCTCTCCGGCGTCCTGGGGATCAGCGCCGCGGATAAAACCCTTTTGATCCAGGTTTCCCTGCTGATCACGGCAATCGCCACACTGGTACAGGTGTTTGGGCTGGGACCGGTCGGCGCGCGGCTGCCGGTCGTGATGGGCGTCAGCTTCGCCTATGTACCGACCCTGCTGGCTTTGGGAAATGAATACCATGATATCCGGGTCATCCTTGGCGCGCAGATCATCGGCGGCGCGGTGGCGATTATTTTTGGCATCTTCGTCAAGCAGCTGCGGGTGTTCTTTCCGCCGATGGTGACCGGTACGGTCATCTTCACAATTGGGCTTTCGCTCTATCCGACGGCGGTCAAATACATGGCTGGTGGCGCGGGCAGCGAAACCTTCGGTTCCTGGCAGAACTGGCTGGTAGCGATCATCACGCTGGCCGTGGTCATCTTCTGCAACTACTTCACCAAAGGCGTCACCAAGCTTGCATCGATCCTGATGGGCATCATTGTGGGATATATTGTAGCCCTCTGCATGGGCATGGTGGACTTTACCTCGGTCGGCGCGGCGGGTATCGTCTCGGTGCCGGTGCCGATGCATTTCGGTCTCAAGTTTGTCCCGGCAGCCTGCGTATCGATGGCGGTTATGTACATCGTCAACTCGGTGCAGACGATCGGCGACCTGACTTCGACCACAATCGGCGGCCTCGACCGTGAGCCCACCGACCAGGAGCTGCAGCGCGGCATCATCTGCCAGGGCTCCGCGAGCATCTTCGGTGCCTTCTTCGGCGGCCTGCCGACCGCGTCCTACAGCCAGAATGTCGGCATCGTGACGGTGAACCGTGTGGTCAACCGCGTGGTCTTTGGCTTTGCGGCGATCATTCTGCTGATCGCGGGTTTTGTCCCGAAGTTCTCGGCGCTGCTCACCACCATCCCGCAGTGTGTCATCGGTGGCGCGACCATCTCGGTTTTCGCGCAGATCACCATGACCGGTATCCGGATGATCTCCTCGGTCAAACTCACTCCGCGCAACACCGCCGTGGTTGGCATTTCAGTCGCGCTTGGCGTGGGCGTCACCCAGTCGGCCGGTTCGCTGGCGGGCTTCCCGGGCTGGGTTGGCACCGTATTCGGCGGCTCCTCAGTTGTTATCGCGACTCTGGCCGCCATCCTGCTCAACCTGATCCTGCCGAAAGATCCGGTTGAGGCGATCAAGAAATAAAATTCCCTAAAAGGGGGAGATGCGTTGAACAAATACCTGCGTTCCTATCTGCCGCTGGTGGATTTTCTGGCGGACTGTCTGGGAGACAGCACCGAAGTGGTGCTGCATGATCTGACAGACTGGCATCAGAGCGTGGTGGCGATTCGCAATGGGCATATCAGCGGACGGGTGGTTGGCTCACCGATCACCGACCTGAGCCTGAATGTTCTGAAAACAGCCTCTTTTGAGAAGCTGCCGTACATGGCGAATTACCAGGGCGTTGCAAAAAATGGGCATCAGTTAAAATCCTCGACTTATTTTATCAAGGATGAGGATGGCCAGATGGTCGGGATGCTCTGCATCAACAGCGATTACCACGCATTGAGCGAAGCTTATGAAAAACTGGGATCGGTGATCACAGCCTTGGGTTTACAGGGAAATACCGGGATCAAAGAGAACTTCAACATGAATGTTGGCGATCTGGTACAGGCGAACATCAAGCGGATTTGTCCGAATATTGAGGAGCAGGTCGGCAGGATGAGCCAGAAGGATAAGCTGGAGATTGTGGAAGGGCTCAACGATATGGGTACATTCCTGGTGAAAGGCGCGATTGGCTGTGTTGCTGAAAATCTGGGCGTATCGGTACCAACCATCTACCGCTATTTAAATATGATCAAGAAGTGAAAAATACCCGGGAGGCGGCTCCCGGGTATTTTTCTCCTTCGCACGGTATGGTTTCGCGCGTTTCACCGTGCGCCGCTTCTGCGCGTTTCGCCGCGCGCCACGAGTCCATTTCTTGCTTGTCCAAGAAATGGACGAAAGAAGGACACGCGGGGAGACCCCGCGGCCCCCTTGCGCGCGATTTTGCTGCCTGCGGCAGAGATCACGCGCAATCTGCTTAGACAAAACGTGGCGTTCCGCGTTTGGCAGCCTGCTCGCCTGGCGGCGAAGCGCGCTTATGCGCGACGGCTGCTCACGGGGGCTTTTCGCCCCCGTGTCCCCCGGTAAAGTGTCGTCTGCGACGACCCGCCGCCTTTGGCGGCGGATTCGGGATAAGGAACGCGGGACGGGTTTTCGCAACCTTGCGAAAACCGGCTGCGCCGAAAGCGGACAAATGGATTGTAATGCGCTTCGCGCATCGCGAAAAGTTTTCGCCAAGTTTCCCAATCAAAAGTTTTGGTCAAGCTTTTTCAAAAGCTTGCGGGGGTCGCGGGGGCGGCGCCCCCGTGACTTGCGCCGCAGCGCCCCTTCAGGCGTTTTTTCGGTTCCTTTTTCAAGAAAAAAGGAACGCCCGGGAGAAACTCCCGGGCATTATTTTTTATCGTCATTTTCTTCGAGGCATTGCTCAATCATACTGATGACAACATTATTGAAGCTTGTGTCATACTGTTGGGCGATCGCGGTAACTCTATCGATCAGCTTCTGTGAGATGTATAACGTTTTATAGGAGGCTTTTTCTTTTTGTTTTGTCTTTTTAGGGACGAATGACATTAATACCCCTCCTAACAATTCTATTTTAAGATAAAATTGAATGTTAAAATACAACAGAATTTTCTGTTGTATAATTGGAGGATATCTGTTACAATAATCAAAAAGGAGGGACATTTATGAAGGATAAACAAACTGTGATCACTGACCTTTTCAACCTTGAGATGGAGCGCAACGATGTGAATGAATCGACCGAAATCGACGAGCTGCATGCCAAACGCCAAAAACTTGAATGTGACCTTCTCTTTGCCCTGGACACGGACGAAAACCGCGGGCGGTTGGAACAACTGCTTGAATGCCTCGACGAGATCAACCACCTGCGCAACGAATACTATTTCAAACGCGGCTATGAGCTCACGACAAAATTTATCTTTCAGGGCCTGCTTTGAAGCAAAATAAAGGGCGGACGCGCATACGCGCATCCGCCCTTTATCTATTTCTCATTTTGCGTCGATGTAGCTATAAAGCGTATACTTTGAAATGCCGAAGTATTTGGAAACCTTGTCGCCGCTCTTGGTGATGAGGAACGCCCCGGTGTTGTTGAGGAACTGGATCGCTTTGATCTTGTCATCCTTGTTCATCAGCGCGACCGGCTTGCCGACGTTGCGCACACTCTGTTCAATCAGCTCGTCGAGCAGGTCGTTGACATTTTGGGTAATCCGTTCCGGTTCTTTTTCCGGCTGATCGGTGCTGATGAGCGGTTTGAGCGCGTTTTCCACCATGAGCAGGCTGGTGATGTCATAATTGATCGCAAAAATTCCCACCGCGTCGCCGTTTTCGTCGCGGATATAGATGGTGCTCGATTTGAGGATTTTTCCGTCGTGCGTTTTGGTCAGATAATTGAGGTGGTCTTTCAAATTGCTGCGGTCGCCATGAAGCGCTTCCAGAACGACGTGAGAAGGCCCGTCGCCAAGCTTGCGGGAGGTCACATGGCCATTTTCAATCGCGACGATCGAACTGTCCGGATTGTTGGAGGTCAGGTCATGCACGACCACTTCGCAGTCATTTCCGAATTGCTGTGCGATCCCTTTGGCAAGCTGTTTCAAAAAATCCAGCGTCATAGCGTCAAACATAGATTGATTCTCCTTCGGAATAGAATATTCTATTCTTCATCATACCACAATCGACGGATTTTGCAACAAAAAATGTTGCACCTAAAAAATATTTTTTAGAAAATGTGCAGGAACTATTGCATTTTAAGCCTGTTCATGTTAAACTAAAGTCAATAGAATAAAGGCAAAATTCTATGAAAATTGAATTGTTTTCAGGCTGCAACGGAGTGCTGCGCGCACGGGCTGGATGTTCACCATTTGAACCCGGCTGATTCGCATCCGCCCCCTCCAGCCGGACAGGGTGTTCATCCAAAGATAGGATGGACGCCTTTTTTAATGGTTTTGAAAGTATGAACCCGAATGAAGGAGGAAAAAGTCATGTTACTGGTAGGAAACGGAAGGCTGCTCACCCGCGGGAAACACAACCGCCTGATCGAAAACGGATGTGTCGCAGCCGACGGGGATACGATCGTTGCAGTCGGAACAACCGCTGAACTGAAGGAAAAATATCCCGGCGCGGATTTCATCGACGCACATGGCGGCATGATCATGCCCGGGCTTATCAACGCCCACAATCACATCTACAGCGCCTTCTCGCGCGGTATCGCAATCAACGGTTACAACCCGCAGAATTTTCTTGACATCCTCGACGGCATGTGGTGGACGATCGACCGCAACCTGCTGCTTGAAGATACCCGCATGAGCGCGATGGCCACCTATCTCGACTGCATCAAATGCGGCGTGACCACTGTTTTTGACCATCATGCGAGTTTCGGCGAGATCCCCGGCAGCCTCTTTGCGATCGCGGACGCGGCCCGCGCGCTCGGCGTGCGCACCTGCCTGTGCTATGAGGTCTCCGACCGGGATGGGGAGGAGAAGATGCGCCAGGCGGTCAAAGAGAACGCGGACTTCATCAAATTCTGCGCGGAAGAAAATTCCGACATGGTCAAGGGCATGATGGGCATGCACGCTTCCTTCACCCTCTCGGACGCGACCCTCGCGCACTGCCGCGAAAATACGCCGGAAGGCGTGGGCTTCCACATCCATGTGGCGGAGGGCATGACCGATGTCTACGATTCTCTCAAAAAATATGGCAAACGGGTGATCAACCGGCTCTACGACAATGATATCCTCGGGGAAAAGACCATCGCTGGCCACTGCATTCATGTCAACGGGATCGAGATGGACATTCTCAAACAGACGGATACCATGGTGGTACATAACCCGGAATCGAATATGGGAAACGCGGTCGGCTGCCCGCCGACCATCGAGCTGATGCGCCGGGGCATCCTCTGTGGGCTCGGCACCGACGGCTACACGAACGACATGTACGAGTCGATGAAGGCCGCCAACTGCCTGCATAAACACAATCTCTGCGACCCGACCGTCGCATGGGCGGAAGTGCCGCAGATGCTGTTCGAAAACAACGCCGCCATCGGCGCGCGTTCTTTCCAAAAGCCGCTGGGCGAACTTTCGGAAGGAGCGGCGGCAGACATCATCGTGAGCGACTATATCCCGCTCACCCCGATGAGCGCGGACAATGCGAACGGTCACACCCTGTTCGGCATGAGCGGCCGACAGACGGTGACCACCATCATCGATGGAAAGGTCCGGATGAAGGACCGGGAACTCATTGGCATCGATGAACAGGCGGTCCTCGCGCATGCACGGGAACAGGCCGCTGGCATGTGGAAACGGATCAACGCGAGCAAATAAAAGAGAAGCGCAAGGAGGATATGATCATGAGCGATAAGATGAGACCGATCGCATTTGATAAATTGATGAACTGGGCACTGAATGAATATGCGCAGCAGAAATCGATCTTCGGCGTGGCGAAGGTTTTCCGGCACAAACCGGATGACAAAAAGCTGCCGATCTTCAAAGAGCGGCTCGAAGCGCCGTTTGGACCGGCGGCTGGCCCGCACACCCAGCTCGCGCAGAACATCATCGCCGCTTATGCGGCGGGAAGCCGCTTTTTCGAGCTCAAGACGGTGCAGAAGATGGATGGCGAGGAGCTTTCCGCCTGTGTGGCGAAACCCTGTATTACCGCCGCGGATGAATGCTACAACTGCGAATGGTCGACCGAACTGACCGTCCCGCAGGCGTTCGACGAATATGTCAAGGCGTGGTTTGCCTGCAAGCTGTTGGCAAAGGAACTGGATTTGGGAGATCCGGATGGTTTTGTATTCAATATGTCGGTCGGCTACGACCTGGAGGGGATCAAAACTCCAAAAATTGATGCATACATCGAAGGAATGAAGGACGCAGGAAACACCGAAGTGTTCCAGGCATGCAAAAAGTGGGCGCTTGCGAATGTGTGCCGTTTTGCCAAGGTGGACGCGGCCTATATCGAGGCGGTCAGCCCGCGCGTGAGCGATTCGATCACTCTATCGACCCTGCACGGCTGCCCGCCGCAGGAGATCGAGCGGATCGCGACCTACCTCATCACCGAGAAGAACCTCAACACCTACATCAAATGCAACCCGACCCTTTTGGGCTACGAATTCGCCCGCAAAACGCTGGATGACCTTGGCTTCGATTATATCGTGTTTGACGACCACCACTTTAAGGAGGATCTGCAGTTCTCCGACGCGGTGCCGATGTTCCACCGTCTCACCGCACTCACGCAGGCGCGCGGACTCGAATTCGGCGTAAAGCTCACCAACACCTTTCCGGTCGAGGTATCCGCCGGCGAGCTGCCGAGCGAGGAGATGTACATGTCCGGCCGGTCGCTTTATCCACTGACCATCTCGCTCGCGAAAAAGATCGCCAAGGAATTTGACGGCAAGCTGCGCATCTCGTATTCCGGCGGCGCGGATCTGCATAACATTGAAAAGCTCTTCGCCTGCGGCATCTGGCCGATCACCCTGGCCACTACGCTTTTAAAGCCGGGCGGCTACGAACGGATTTATCAGATGGCCGAAGCGCTCCTCAACTGCGGCGACCAGCCATTTAGCGGGGTGAATGTCGCGGCGGTCAGCGATTTTGCCGAGGATGCGCTCGGGGATCCCTACTACCGCAAGCCGATCAAGCCCCTGCCGTCCCGCAAAATGGCGAGGAAGGTGCCGCTTGTCGACTGCTTCGAAGCTCCCTGCCGTGACGGCTGCCCGATCAGCCAGGACATTCCGGCCTATCTGCGGCTGGCGGGTGAGGGAAACTACCTGGAGGCGCTTAGAGTCATCACCGAGCGCAATCCGCTGCCATTCATCACCGGCACCATCTGCCCGCATCACTGCGCGGACAAATGCACCCGCAATTTCTATGAGGAGAGCGTGCGCATCCGCGATGTGAAGCTCGAAGCGGCAAAAGCGGCCTACGCAGACCTCATGAAAGAACTCAAAAAGCCCGTGCCCGCGTCGGACGCGAAGGTTGCGGTTGTGGGCGGCGGGCCCGCCGGCCTTGCCGCGGGTTATTTCCTGGCGAAAGCGGGGGTGGCGGCCACCGTGTTTGAAAAACGGGGCCAGCTTGGCGGTATCGTGCGCCATGTGATTCCGGCGTTTCGGGTTTCCACTGCGGCGATCGAGAATGACATTGCGCTGGTGAAGGCGCTGGGCGTGCGGTTTGAAACCGGTGTGGAAATCAGCTCCGCGAAAGAACTGTTCGACCAGGGATTTACCCATGTGATCTTTGCAAACGGTGCCTGGAAGCCCGGCGTGCTGAAGCTCGAATACGGCGAGGCGATGAATGTCATCGCGTTCCTTGAGCAGTGCAAGAGCGATATAGACAATGTGAACCTCGGCGAAAACGTTGTTGTCATCGGCGGCGGAAACACCGCCATGGACGCTGCCCGCGCCGCAAAACGCGCGCCGGGTGTCAAAAATGTGCGGCTGGTCTACCGCCGCAACAAGCGGTATATGCCCGCCGATGAGGAAGAGCTGGCTTTGGCCATTGCGGATGGCGTGCAGTTCTGCGACCTGCTTGCGCCGGTCGGCGTCAAAGACGGCGTTCTCACCTGCCATCGTATGAAACTTGGCGAACCGGATGAATCCGGCCGCCGCCGCCCGGTCGATACCGGTGAAGTGATCACCGTTCCCGCGGATACCGTCATCGCCGCGGTTGGCGAGAAGGTGGACAGCGCGTTCTATGGACAAAACGGCATTGCGCTCACCGAACGCGGCTATGCGAGGGTGAACGAAAACCTTGAGACGAGCGTTCCGGGCGTCTATATTGTCGGCGACGCAAACCGCGGCCCGGCCACGGTGGTCGAGGCGATCGCGGATGCGGCGAAAGCGGCCAAAGCGATCTGCGGCGCGGATTGCGACGCTTATGCCGCATGCAATGTAAGCCCGGATTACACGCATGCGCTGGCAAAGAAGGGAAAACTCTGCGGGGAGTGCGCTTCCTGCAAGGAAAGCGACCGCTGCCTCGAGTGCGCGACCGTGTGCGAATGCTGCGCCGACGTCTGCCCGAACCGCGCCAATATCACGGTCGCGGTGCCCGGCAAACGCATGCGCCAGATCATCCATGTAGACGGCATGTGCAATGAATGCGGCAACTGCGCGACCTTCTGCCCGTACGACAGCGCGCCGTATAAGGACAAATTTACCCTGTTCTGGAGCGAGGAAGACTTTGCGGACAGCGAAAACGAAGGCTTCCTGCTGCTCGACGGCGAGAAGCAGACCTACCGTGTCCGGCTTGACGGACAGGTGGAATGCGTGAGTCTGGGAGATCCGGAATGTACCGTTCCAGAGGATATCTGCCGTCTGATTTCGGCTGCCTGGGGCCAGCGTCAATATCTGTTCTGATCTGCTATCGTTTCAGGGACGGGGACTTTCCCCCGTCCCTTGAAGCCGTTTTAAAGGAGAGATGTTTTATGGATCTGATCATTCGGGGCGGCACAGTTGTGACGCCGCGGGAGAGTTATGAAGCTGACGTGCGGATCACAGAGGGGAGGATCTCCGCTGTCGGGCGGGATCTGGCGGCAAAGGGATGTGAAACTTACGATGCCTCCGGCTGCAAACTGTTCCCGGGCTTTATCGACGCGCACACCCATCTCGATATGGATACCGGCGCGGCGCTCACCGCGGACGATTTTGTGAGCGGCACGCGTGCCGCCGCCGCGGGTGGAACGACGATGCTGCTTGACTTTGCAACGCAGGACCGCGGCGGGACGCTCTGCGGCGCATTGGACGTCTGGCATGGCAAGGCCGACGGAAAATCCTCCTGCGACTATGGCTTCCATATGGCAATCACCGACTGGAATGAAATGGTTTCGCGGGAGCTTGACGAGATGGCGCGGCAGGGCGTGACCTCGTTCAAGTGCTACCTTGCCTATGATAATCTGCGGATCAGCGACGGCCAGCTTTATGAGATCCTGAAGCGGGTTGGCCAGCTGCATGGCATCGTGGGCGTTCACTGCGAGAACGGCGATCTGGTCAACGAAATGATCGCTGAAAACCGCCGCGCGGGCAACCTCTCAACGGAATACCACCCGCTGTCCCGTCCGGATTTTGTCGAAGCTGAAGCGATTGCGCGCTACTGCTATATTGCGAAAGCAGCGGGCGTGCCGGTCAACATCGTGCATTTGAGCACCCGGATGGGGCTCGAAGAGGCGCTGCGGGCCCGCGCGCGCGGGCAAAAGGTCTATATCGAGTCCTGCCCGCAATATTTCGCATTTGACGATAACGTTTACAGCTTGCCGGACTTTGCGGGCGCGAAATACGTCTGCTCGCCGCCGGTGCGTAAGCCATATGATCAGCGGGCGCTGTGGGACGCGCTCGCAAAAGGTGAAATCGATACGGTTTCCACCGACCATTGCTCTTTCAACTGGAAAGGGCAGAAGGAACTGGGCCGGGAGGATTTTTCCAAAATTCCCAATGGCCTGCCCGGCATCGAACACCGGCCTGCCGTGATGTACACGCTCGGCGTGGCGGCGGGGCGGATGACCGAAAACCAGATGGCCGCGATGCTCTCTGAAAATACCGCCCGGCTTTTTGGCATGTATCCGCGCAAAGGCGTGATCGCGCCGGGCGCGGATGCGGACATCGTCGTGTGGGACCCCACGTGCTGTTGGACAATCACGGCCGCTGATATGGAGCAGAAGGTCGACTATACCCCGTATGAAGGTATGCGGATGCAGGGAAAAGCAAAGGCGGTCTTTCTGCGTGGACAGCTGGTGGCCGCCGGCGGAAAGGTGCTTATGGAACGCAAAGGCGTCTATGTTCCACGCGGCGAAAGTGAATATTTCTAAAAGGAAAAGCCCCGGCAGCTTTGCTGCCGGGGCTTTTGGCGTTTTTATTTATTGGGGAGGTCGGCGCGGTAGTCAACGTCGCAAAGTTCAAGCGGATCGTTGGCCTCCACGATATCCAGGAGGGCCTTGTGCCGCTTGATGACCGCGCCGCCCGATTGATTCGGCTCCAGGGCGGCAAGCTCCGGAAAGAGGGCGGCGGGAAAAAAGACCGGATTCCCGCGGTTTCCGTTATGCCCCAGCGCGATGATACGCTCCGGCGCGGCGGAAAACGCCCGCACAAGCTTTTCGATGCTTTCGGCGGACAGTGCCGGCTGGTCGCAGACCGAAAACATGCAGCCGTCGGCGCCGGGCACGAGCGCCGCGAGGCCGAGCCGGATCGTTTTGGCGATATCATCTGTCGTGTCGTCGTTTTCCGCGATGGTAAAGCCGTGCTGCGCGGCTGAAACTGCAACATTCGCATAGCGCGTGACGGCCACCACCTGATTGAACAATTCAGACGGGAATCTGGAAAAGATATGGTCGGCCATCGGTTTGCCGTTATAATCAGCGAGCAGCTTGTTGCCGCCAAAACGTTTGGAATGGCCGGAAGCGAGAAAGATGCAGGCAAGCCTGAGCGCCATGGGACACCTCCTGAATACGGTGGGTTTTATCTCTTTTTGCGGCTGTAGGGGGTATCCTCCAGCGGCAGAGTGTTGCGGAACTTCCCGTCGTAATTGTAGTAGGCGAGCTGGACGGCGGGCGGGGTCGGAATCGAACAGATTTCGCCGATACCTTTCGCGCCGCAGGCAAGTTCGGAATGATTCTTTTCCACAATGATTGCCCGCACGTCGGGCGTCTGGGTGGATTTCAGAAGCCCAAGCGTTCCGTATTTGGCGGTCGGACGGCCGTGGTCGAGCGGATAATCCTCGGTGAGCGAATAGCCAAGGCTCATCACCACGCCGCCTTCGATCTGCCCTTCGATGCTGACCGGGTTGACCGCGCGCCCCACGTCGTGCGCCGCAAGTACCAATTTCAGTTTACCATCCTCGTCAAGATCCACCAGATGGGTGGCGTAGCCGTAGGCGATGTGGCTGACAGGATTGGGTTTGTCGGAGCCCATCTTGTCGGTGACGCCGAGATATTCCCCCAAAAATTCCTGCCCATTGAGCGCTTCCAGCGGCCGGTCGCCTTTGGCTTGCATGAGCGCCAGACAGGCGCGCCGGGTGGCTTCGCCGGTAAAAAGGGTCTGGCGGGAGGCGGTCGTGTTTCCAGCATCAGGGGAATCGGCGGTGTCGGGGGTGTCGTAAACCACCTTTTCAAGCGGCAGTCCGGTCGTTTCACAGGCGATCTGGGTGACGATGGTACCCATGCCCTGTCCGATGCAGGCCGCGCTCGAATGGATATGCACCTTGCCGTTCTCCACAGTCAGGCGGCAGCGGCCGGTATCGGGAATGCCCACGCCGAGGCCGCTGTTTTTCATCGCGCAGGCGATGCCCGCTTTCGGGTGCGCGTCGTAATACGGTTTCACCGCTTCAAGCGTCTCAACCAGCGCGGTCGAATCGTCCGCGATCTGCCCGTTCGGCAGCACCTGCCCGGGGCGGATCGCGTTGCGGTAGCGGATCTCCCACGGCGAGATTCCCACCTTTTCCGCGAGCAGGTTGAGGTTGCATTCGGTCGCAAAGCAGCTCTGTGTCACCCCGAAGCCGCGGAACGCGCCGCAGGGCGGATTGTTGGTGTAATAGGCCTTGCCGTCAATGTCGATGTCCTGGTAATTGTAGGGGCCGGCCGCGTGGGTGCAGGCGCGCTGCAAAACCGGGCCTCCAAGCGAGGCGAACGCGCCGGTATCTGAAACGAGCGTCGCCTTCATGGCGGTGAGATGGCCGTTTTCGTCACAGGCAGTGGTGAACTCCATCTCGAAGCCATGACGTTTCGGATGGCAGAGAATGCTCTCCCTGCGGGTGAGCGAGAACTTGACCGGCTTTTTGGTGAGCAGGGCGAGGATGGCGGCATGATGCTGGACGCTCATGTCCTCCTTGCCGCCAAATCCACCGCCGACCATCTTCGCGACTACCCGCACCTTTTCAGGCGGCAGGCCGGTCGCTTCGGCGCATTCCTTCTTGGTCTGGTAGATGCCCTGGTCGCCCGAATAGATCACCACGCCGCCATTTTCAGGGGCCGCGACCGCGGTTTCCGGCTCGAGGAAGGCGTGCTCGGTGGGCGGGGTGATATATTTGGTAGTGACCACATATTTGGATGCGGCAATCTTTGCATCCGCGTTTCCGCGCACAAGGCGTTCATGCGCCAGCAGGTTGCCGCCCTCCTGAAGCTGCGGCGCGTCCGGCGCCATCGCTTCGCGCGGCGAGCAGACCGGGGTCAGCTCCTGATAATCCACCTTGACGAGCTCGCGCGCCTGGTTCAGGGTTTCGCGGTCGCGCGCGGCGATCAGCACGATCGGATCGCCGAGGAAGTGGGTTTCCTCCCCGACGGGAACCAGCACATACTGGTCCTTTTTGAGGTGCCCGACCTTTCCCTTGCCGGGCAGCCCGGAGGCGGTGACGACCAGCTCCACGCCGGGCAGCGCCTTCGCCGCGTCGGTATCGATCGAGAGGACCTTCGCGCGTGGGAACTGTGAGCGCACCGCGCCGCCGTAAAGCATGCCGGGAAGCTGGAGGTCGTCGGCGTACTGGGCTATGCCGAGCGCCTTGTCGTGCGCGTCGACCCGGTGGATGTTTTCCCCGAGGATGCCGGAAAAGTCGTGTGCCGGTACGGGCGCATCCTCCCGGAAAAGCTTTGCCGCCAGCAGGATCGCCTCTTCAATCTTCTTATAGCCGGTGCAGCGGCATATATTGTTTTTGATGGCGTCCTTGACCTCGGCGGGGGTAGGGTCGGGGATCCGGTCGATGAGCCCCTTCGCGCTGATGATCATGCCGGGCGTGCAGAAACCGCACTGTACGGCGCCCGCATGCGCGAAGGCGTAGGCGTAGACATCCTTCTCGCGGACGGAAAGCCCCTCAAGCGTGACGATCGATTTGCCGGCGGCCCGTGCGGTAGAAAGGATGCAGGCCTTGGTGGGCTTGCCGTCGACCAGAATCATGCAGGTGCCGCAGGCGCCTTCCGAACAGCCGTTTTTTACCGAGGTGAGCCGGAGCGTTTCACGCAGATAGCCAAGGAGCTTTTCATCCTTTTCGGTCTGCTGTCTTTTTCCATTTACAATAAATTCATACATCTGGGGGTCCTCCATTCGCGCCGGCGGCACATACATAATAATTTTTTGGTACGCCAGCATTCTTTTAGAAAAGTGATGGTGATCCAAAAGGGAACGCTTAGCCAAATTTTTAACATTTCAGGGCGGAATGCCAAAATATAAGTATTACTTTTATAAGTCTAACATTAAAAAAATAAATAATCAAGCGAAAGTAATGAGAAAAGTGCACAAAAAACTAAAAAATTTTTAGTTAACACAAATTTTTTTGAGAAAACCCATTGACACAACGTTTTTCTATGCTATGATGGGGTTAGAAACCAAATAAACGATTCAGATACAGGAGGCAGGTTGCAAATGGAACAGATCAAATGGGCGGCCAACCGGATGCCGAAAAGCGAAGACAAACAGCTTTTGATTATGGCGCTGGAAAATGTGGCCAAGGCCCGAAACTTCCACCAGAGTTTCCCGCAGTATTCGGTCACCCCGCTGGCTCAGCTTCAGAAGATGGCTTCGGTCCTGGGCGTGGGCGACATCTTCGTAAAGGATGAGTCCTACCGGTTTGGGCTCAACGCCTTCAAGGTGCTCGGCGGTTCCTTTGCGATGGCCCGTTACATAGCAAAACAGCTCGGCCGCGACGTGGCCGACGTCGATTACAATTATCTCACCTCGCCGGAACTCAAAAAGGATTTCGGCCAGGCTACCTTCTTCACCGCCACCGACGGAAATCACGGCCGCGGCGTGGCGTGGGCGGCCAACAAGCTCGGCCAGAAAGCGGTCGTGCTGATGCCCAAAGGCAGCACCAAGACCCGCTTTGACAACATCGCCGCCGAAGGCGCCGCGGTCACCATCGAAGAGGTCAACTATGACGAGTGCGTGCGCCGCGCAAATGCCCTGGCCGAAAAGACAGAACACGGCGTCATGGTGCAGGACACCGCCTGGGACGGCTACGAGGAAATCCCGGCCTGGATCATGCAGGGTTACGGCACAATGGCGTCGGAAGCCGCCGAACAGCTCAAGGCCGCCGGCGTTGAGCGCCCGACCCACATCTTTATTCAGGCGGGCGTCGGAAGCCTCGCCGGAGCGGTGCAGGGGTATTTCGCAAACCTCTTCCCGGACAACACCCCGACCACCGTCATCATGGAAGCCCAGGCCGCCGATTGCCTTTATAAAGGCGCGGTCGCCTGCGACGGCAACCCGCGCATCGTGGACGGGGACTTACAGACGATCATGGCGGGACTTGCCTGCGGCGAGCCGAACACCCTTTCATGGGAGATCCTCAAGAACCATTCGAGCTTCTTCGTCTCCTGCCCCGACTGGGTTTCCGCCAAAGGCATGCGGATGCTGGGCGCGCCCTGCAAAGGCGACCCGCAGGTCATCTCGGGCGAGTCCGGCGCGGTCGGCATGGGCCTCATCGCGACGCTGATGGAAAGCGACGATTACAAGGAGCTGCGTGAAAAGATCGGTCTGGATAAGGATAGCAGGATCATCATGTTCTCCACCGAGGGCGACACCGACCCGGAGAACTACCGCAAAGTGGTATGGAACGGGGATCATCCGTCCAAATAAAACGGCATGGAATACAGAACGGATTCTGACTGCATAGATAGAAAGTGGAGGAAAGCATTATGGATTTCAGTAAGATCAAAGAAGCCGCCGAAGGGTATCGCGCGGATATGACCAGATTCCTGCGCGACATCGTAAAGTTCCCCGGCGAAAGCTGTGGCGAAAAAGAGCACATCGACCGCATTGCACAGGAGATGCGCAAAGTCGGTTTCGACGAAGTCGTCATCGACCCGATGGGCAACGTCCTCGGCTACATGGGTACCGGCAAAACCCTGATCGGATTTGACGCACACATCGATACGGTCGGCATCGGCAACAAATCCAACTGGACCTTCGATCCCTACGAGGGATACGAAAACGACGCCGAAATCGGCGGGCGCGGCGTTTCCGATCAGCTCGGCGGCATCGTTTCGGCGGTCTACGGCGCGAAGATCATGAAGGATCTCGGTATGCTCAATGACGAATACCGCGTCGTGGTGACAGGCACCGTCCAGGAGGAGGACTGCGACGGACTCTGCTGGCAGTACATCATCCGCGAGGACAACGTCCGTCCGGCGTTTGTCGTTTCGACCGAGCCGACCGACGGCGGCATCTACCGCGGCCAGCGCGGACGCATGGAAATCCGCATCGACGTCAAGGGCGTTTCCTGCCACGGTTCCGCTCCGGAGCGCGGCGACAACGCGATCTACAAGATGGCCGATATCCTGCAGGATGTGCGCGCGCTCAATGAGAACGATGCGGAAGAGGGCACCGAAATCAAGGGACTTATCAAGATGCTCGACGAGAAATACAACAAAGAGTGGAAGGAAGCCCGCTTCCTCGGACGGGGCACCGTCACCACTTCTGAAATTTTCTTCACTTCTCCTTCCCGCTGCGCGGTCGCGGATTCCTGCGCTGTGTCGCTTGACCGCCGCATGACCGCGGGTGAAACCTGGGAAAGCTGCCTTGAGGAGATCCGCGCGCTGCCTGCCGTCAAAAAGTACGGCGACGACGTCAAGGTTTCGATGTATACCTATGAGCGCCCGTCCTACACCGGCTGCGTCTATCCGATCGAATGCTACTTCCCGACCTGGGTGATCCCGGAGGACCACAAGGTTACCAAGGCGATGGAAGCTGCCTACAAGGGCCTTTACGGAGACAGCCGCGTCGGCCCGACCCCGGAGATCGAAGCGGTGCGCAAAGCCCGCCCGCTGACCGACAAATGGACCTTCTCCACCAATGGCGTCACCATCATGGGCCGCAACGGCATCCCGTGCATTGGTTTTGGACCGGGCGCCGAAGCGCAGGCCCACGCCCCCAACGAGATCACTTGGAAGACCGACCTGGTCCGCTGCGCGGCCGTCTACGCCGCCCTGCCGACCGCCTATATCGAGAACAAATAAGACCGGTTGATCGATAAACCCATCGAAGCCAAAAGAATAAAGGAGTAATGTGAAATGGATCAGAAATTGCAGGCCTATATTGACAAGCTCAACAAGCTGAACTTCAAAGAGATGTACGAGAACGACTTCTTCCTCACCTGGGAAAAGACGAACGACGAACTCGAAGCAATTTTCACCGTTGCCGACGCGCTGCGCTATATGCGCGAGCAGAACATCTCCACCAAGATCTTTGAAAGCGGCCTTGGCATCTCGCTTTTCCGCGACAACTCCACCCGCACCCGCTTCTCTTTCGCTTCCGCCTGCAACCTGCTGGGCCTTGAAGTGCAGGATCTTGACGAGGGCAAAAGCCAGATCGCGCACGGCGAGACGGTCCGTGAGACCGCGAACATGGTTTCGTTCATGGCCGACGTGATCGGTATCCGTGACGATATGTATATCGGTAAGGGCAACGCCTATATGCACGAGTTTTCCGAGGCGGTCCGTCAGGGCCACAAGGACGGCGTGCTCGAGCAGACCCCGACCCTTGTGAACCTCCAGTGTGATATCGACCACCCGACCCAGGCGATGGCCGACGCGCTGCACCTGATCCACGAATTCGGCGGCATTGAGAACCTCAAGGGCAAAAAGATCGCCATGACCTGGGCATATTCCCCCTCCTATGGCAAGCCGCTTTCGGTCCCGCAGGGCATCATCGGCCTCATGACCCGCTTCGGCATGGACGTGGTGCTTGCGCATCCGGAAGGCTACGAGGTCATGCCCGAGGTCGAGGAGGTCGCCAAAAAGAACGCGGAGGCTTCGGGCGGCAGCTTCAAAAAGGTCAACTCGATGGCCGAAGCCTTCAAGGACGCGGATGTCGTCTATCCGAAGAGCTGGGCGCCGTTTGCCGCGATGGAAAAGCGCACCAACCTCTATGGCGCGGGAGATTCCGACGGCATCAAAGCGCTTGAGAAGGAGCTGCTCGCACAGAACGCGAATCACAAGGACTGGTGCTGCACCGAAGAGCTGATGAAGACCACCAAGGACGGCAAAGCGATCTACATGCACTGCCTGCCGGCGGATATCAACGACGTCTCCTGCAAGGACGGTGAAGTCGAGGCTTCGGTGTTCGACCGTTACCGCACCCCGCTCTATAAGGAAGCTTCTTTCAAACCGTACATCATCGCCGCGATGATCTTCCTCGCAAAGACCAAGGACCCGCAGGCGACCCTCAAGGCGCTTGAGGAACGTGGAGCCGACCGCTGGTTCCAGAAATAAGCCCACCCACATTACCTTCCAATAGATCCTTTCCGGCGCTGGCTCACCTGTATCTGTGAAAACTTTGTGCAGGTGAGCCTTGCCATTTCCCTGGCAAAGCCGCCGGGGAGGATTTCGGTGCTTTAGATTGAAAAGGAGGCAGCTTACATGGGAAAGAAAATCGTGATTGCCCTGGGCGGCAACGCGCTCGGCAATAACCTGCCGGAGCAGATGGTCGCGGTGAAATATACGGCGAAAGCCATTGTGGACCTCATTGAGGAGGGACACGAGGTCATCATCTCGCACGGCAACGGCCCGCAGGTCGGCATGATCCAGAAAGCGATGGCCGAGCTTGTGCGAAGCGACCCGAAACAGACGCTCGCGCCGCTCTCGGTCTGCACCGCGATGAGCCAGGGCTACATCGGCTACGACCTGCAAAACGCCCTGCGTGAAGAACTGCTCGACCGCGGAATCGAAAAAGGGGTCTGCACCGTGCTGACCCAGGTGATTGTCGATCCGGAGGACGAAGCGTTCAAAAATCCGACCAAACCGATCGGCGCGTTCATGACTAAAGAGGAGGCTGACAAAGCCGCCGCTGAGAAGGGCTGGGTCATCAAGGAGGATTCCGGGCGCGGGTACCGCCGCGTGGTGGCTTCTCCGAAGCCGCAGGGAATTGTTGAGATCGAAACGGTCAAGGCGCTGGCCTCGGCTGGACATATCCCCATCGCCTGCGGCGGCGGCGGGATTCCGGTATTCTGCTCGGAAGGGCATCACCTCAAGGGCGTTTCCGCGGTGATAGACAAGGATTTCGCATCCTGCCGGCTTGCGCAGCAGCTCGATGCCGACTGCCTGATCATCCTGACCGCGGTCGAGAAGGTCGCTGTCAATTTCGGCAAGCCCGACCAGAAGTGGCTCTCTTCGATCACTCCGGAGGAAGCCCGCAAGTATATGGGCGAGGGGCATTTTGCACCGGGCTCGATGCTGCCGAAGGTACAGGCCGCCGTCGAGTTCGCGGAATCGAAACCTGGGCGCACAGCGCTGATTACCCTGCTTGAAAAAGCAAAGGACGGCATTGCTGGAAGGACCGGCACCGTGATTGCGGCGGGCTGAACCCGCTTTCTTCCCGCGCCGGTACCGGAATCTTGCCTCCGGCGCCGGGTACGCGTTTCTTTTTCCATCCCAGCCAAAGGCCCGGAAAGGGCCCGCTAGACAGCGGGCCCTTTCCGGGCCTTTCCGGCCTTCTGATAGACAACGCATAGGGCTCCCTTTACCATCGCGCCATAAAGTAAAATAAAAAACAAGCGGATGAAAGGACGGGAACGTCATATGGATGAAAAACGGGCGCTTTTGCAGAAAATTCCGCAGGTCGACCTGTTGCTCCGGCGGGAAGCAGTCCGCGAAGCGTGTGAAAGCTTTGGACATACCGCGGTGCGCAAAGCGGTGCGGCAGGTTCTGGACAGCTTGCGCGCCGGACTGCTCGCAGGGGAAGTGCGGGAAATCCCATCGATGGAAGCGCTGGAAAAACAAACGGTTGAAGCTCTGAAAAAGGCGCGGGAAAGCGGCCTGCGCCGGGTGATCAACGCGACCGGCGTCGCGCTGCACACCAATCTTGGGCGCGCTCCGCTGGCGGAAAAAGCGCTAAAAGCGCTGGAAGCCGCGGCCGGTTATTTAAATTTGGAGTACGATCTGCCGAGCGGTGAGCGCGGCAGCAGGGGAACGTTTGTCGAGCCGCTGCTCTGCGCGCTCTGTGGCAGCGAGGCGGCGCTTGTGGTGAACAATAACGCGGCGGCACTGCTGCTTGCGCTTTCAACCTTTTCAAAAGGAAAGGAAATTGTCGTTTCGCGCGGGGAGCTTGTGGAAATCGGGGACGGATTCCGAATCCCCGATATCATGGCGGAGAGCGGCGGAACGCTTTGCGAGGTTGGCTCGACCAACAAGACGCGGCTTTCCGATTATGAGAACGCCATCAATGAACAGACAGGGATGCTGCTCAAAGTGCATACGAGCAACTACCGGGTGATTGGGTTTTCCGCGTCGGTACAGGTACGGGAACTTGCCGCGCTCGGCGCAAAACACAATTTACCGGTATTGGCTGATCTTGGAAGCGGCGCAGTGCTTGAGGCTTCCGAGTATCCGTTTTCAGGGGAGCCGACCGTGCCGCAGACGCTGCGCGATGGCGCGGATTTGGTCTGCTTTTCCGGGGACAAGCTGCTCGGCGGCCCGCAGGCGGGTATCCTGCTTGGCAAAAAGGAACTGATCGCGCGGATGAAGCGCCATCCGCTTGCGCGGGCCCTGCGCATCGATAAGCTGTCGCTGGCCGCGCTGGAAGCGACCCTGCGGCTCTATGAGAACCCAAAACGTGCAAAGGAAGAAATCCCTGTGCTGGCGTCTCTGAGCGCCGTATCGGAGTCCTTGCGGCGCCAGGCGCAGGCCCTTTGCCGGGAAATCGTGGAATCCGGCGCGGATTGCGGCACGCGGGTGGTGCCGCAGCAGCGGCCGGTGGGCGGCGGGGCGGCGCCGGGCCAGCTGCTTGACGGATTTGCTGTGGCGGTGTGTCCGCATAGATGCGCGGTCGAACAATTGGAGGCGCTTTTGCGAAACGCAAATCCTCCGGTGATTGCGCGGATTTTTGACGGGGAGCTGCTGTTTGACCCCGCCACGATTTCGGAGTCGGATTTTGAAGCGGTCGCGGCGGCGCTGGCGAAAAGCCTGGGGTGATGGGATGAAACATGTGATGATCGGGACGGCGGGACATATCGATCACGGCAAGACGGCGCTCGTCAAAGCATTGACCGGCACGGACACCGACCGGCTCGCGGAGGAAAAGCGCCGGGGGATTACGATTGACCTTGGATTTGCACAGATGGTGCTGCCGGGAGGGACCCTTGCCGGAATCGTGGATGTGCCCGGACACGAAAAATTTATCCGCAATATGCTGGCTGGCGCAGGCGCGATCGATCTTGCGCTGATGGTGGTCGCGGCTGACGAGGGCGTGATGCCGCAGACGCGGGAACACTTGGACATCCTGACGCTGCTCGGCGTTCAGCATGGCGTGGTCGCATTGACAAAGTGCGACCTTGTGGATGAGGAGACGCTGGAACTGGCAAAGGAGGATCTGCGGGAGGCCTTTGCAGGCAGCTTTTTGCAGAAAGCGCCGGTGGTGGAGGTTTCTGCTGTCACCGGTATGGGGATTTCTGCATTGCGGGAGGCGCTCCTGCTGGCAGTGGGAAAGTGTCCGGAACGCGGCAGCGGCCGCCCGTTTCGGATGCCGGTTGACCGGGTATTTACGGTGGATGGATTTGGGACAGTGGTCACCGGGACGGTACTTGGCGGAACCCTTTCGGTCGGCGACCCGGTCGTGGTCTGTCCCCAGGGACTCGAAGCACGGGTGCGCGGCCTGCAAAGCGGCGGTACAGATGTCGCTGCTGTCTTTGCAGGCCAGCGGGCTGCCGCGAACCTCGGTGGGATCAAACGCGAGAATATCGGTCGCGGCAGCCTGCTGGCCTGCCGGGTGTTGAGCTGTACACGGCTCGACGTCCGGCTGGACGCGCTCCCCACGGCGCACATCCTGCATCACGGCTCCAGGCTGCATTTGGCGATTGGGACGGCCAGCGTGGTCTGCCGGCTGATCCTTCTGGATCAGGATACGCTGTATCCGGGAGAATCCGCCTATGCGCAATTGCGGCTGGAGCAGCCGGTAGCGGCGCAGTACGGCGACCGGTTTGTGGTGCGCTTTTATTCACCGCTCCTGACGGTTGGCGGAGGCATCGTGCTTGACGCCTGTCCGAACAAACACAAGCGGTCGGATCCGGAAGTGCTGTCCCGCCTGCACTGTTACAGAAATGGGACGCTTTCAGATCAGCTCGTCTATGAGCTGTCCCACGCGCTTTATACGCGGCGGGATCTCCGGGAGCGGTTCCTTCACTGTGCAGACGCCGCGTTTGACGAGGCATGGCAGGTCTTGCTGGATCGTGGAATGATCATGGAAACGGGCGGACTTGTGGGAACGCCCGCGCTGATGGCGGAAAGCGGACAGGCAATCCTGAAGGCGCTTGCCGCTTATCATCTGGAGCATCCCTTGTCAGATGGATTCCCGCTGTCTGAAATGCAGAAATGTTTTCCGGCTGCGCTGATGGAATCGCTGTTGGAAAAAGGGATGATAGTCCGGCGTGATGCCGCTGCTGCTCTGCCTGAATTTGTGCCGCTGCAAACCGATGCGGGCAGTTCGGCGCGCGAAAAACTCTTTGCCGCCTATCGTGCTGCCGGGTTTGCGCCACCTGCGCCCGCCAGCCTGGCGGAAAAAACCGGAATTGCACCGGAAATGGTTTTTCGGATGCTGGAGCTGCTGAGACGGGACGGGGAGCTGATCTGTGTGGGCCCGGAGCTTTTCTTTTTGCGGGAAACGGTTGATTGCGCCAAGGAAAAGTTTGAAACGCTCACAAAGCGGCAGGAAAGCGTTCGGCTTAGCGAATTGCGCGATGCATTGGGAGCCTCTCGCAAATATACCCAGGCGATACTGGAATATTTTGACGAAATCGGCTATACTGTGAGGGACGGGGACGTTCGCAGACTGAAATAACCGTCCGAGATGGGAGCAGATGGGCGCTGGTGTGTCCCTCGGTCTTCAAAACCGATGCGGGTGGTTATAACTGCCCGGGTGGGTTCGATTCCCACATGCTTCCGCCAGCAAAAAACGCTTAGAAAACTGTTCTAAGCGTTTTTTTTCATGGCCGGGCAGATGTGCCGGCGTTGCCGTCTTTCTGCTGAGTGAGGAATAATACCAAATTTGCGCACAGGATAATCCGTGTCCCTGGCGCTTCCATCCCAATACGCGATTTGCGTTTGTGATTTGCATTTTCACGCAACTTTTCCTTTACTTAAAGGTATGGGTGAAAGGTGGTGAAGGATGCGAGGCATAAAAACAAATGAACTGGGCGTATTGGACAGGATAATGAGTGAATTGCAGTGGAAACTATCGGAGATATGCCGGAGACTGCATAAAGGATCCGGAAAACTGGCAGAAAAGAAAACAGGTTTGGCAATTGTGGAATCTGGTCTGAATACCTCGTCCAGTAAGGTCAGGAGAGGGCAAATGAGACTATATAAGGAGGAACAGAGTGGATTTTAAAGAGTTTTTCACATGGGAATATATCGCAACCTTTGCGGGGTGCATGGCCTGCACCGGTGTAATCACCCAGTTTATTAAGAACTGGCTGGACAGTCTCGTACATATCCCGACGCAGCTGCTTGCCTACCTTGTGGCCCTTGTGGTGCTGCTGGCGGCGCAGGGCTTCACGGGGGCGCTCACGCCGTCGATGGCGGCGCTTGACCTGCTTAACGCTGTGCTGATCGCCACGGCGGCCAGCGGCGCCTACGATGGGATCAAGCGGATTGGTGGCGGCAATGGCTGACGTTGTGGCGCACGGGATCGATATTTCCTCCCATCAGGGCGAGATCGACTTTGCGAAGGTCAGGGCGGCGGGATACTCCTACGTCATCATCAAGGCGGGACAGGGCCTGCGGGAATTCCAGACCTTCCGGGGGAAGTACCTGCCCGCTGTGCTAGCCGCCGGTCTCGACTGGGGCGCGTACTGGTGGAGCGACGCGGTGACGGTGGACGAGGCCAGACGGGAGGCGGAGGTTTTTGTGGCGGCACTCGGGAAGCTGAGGCCAACCTATCCGGTCTATATGGATCAGGAATATGCTTCGTCCTGCGGCCAGTGGGGGCTGAATCAGGGCAAACAGACCCGCACCGATATGGCGGCGGCGTTCCTGCAAACGCTCGAGCAGGCCGGATACTATGCGGGACT
This sequence comes from Anaerotruncus rubiinfantis, assembly GCF_900078395.1. Classification (NCBI taxonomy): domain Bacteria; kingdom Bacillati; phylum Bacillota; class Clostridia; order Eubacteriales; family Oscillospiraceae; genus Anaerotruncus; species Anaerotruncus rubiinfantis. The sequence continues at coordinate 1,486,175 of NZ_FKLA01000009.1, forward strand.
CTATGCCTCAAAGGACTGGCTGGAACATTGGGTGAATGCGGACAAGCTCAAAAACTACGATAAGTGGGTGGCGCAGTACGCGGCAAAATGCACCTATGGCGGGGCTTATGGGATGTGGCAGCACCACGGAGATGTGCCGGGGTTCGTGGGCCGCTGCCCGGGGATCAGCGTACCGGTTGACCTCAACGACTGCTACCGGGATTACCCGGCGATCATCAAGGTAAACGGCCTCAACGGATGGGGCGCGCAGGAGCCGTCTGGCGAGATGGTGCCGCGCGGTGAATACGATTCCGTAGTGGCCGAGCGGGACGCTTTGCAAACGAAATATGACGGGCTGGTAGCCGATATACAGGCGGTGATCAGCAAATACAGGGGGTAACAGGATGGATGCACAATTCTGGACGGCGGTGCTGCCGTCAACCATGTCGGCTCTGGCTTTGATCGTCGTGGCGGTGATCGAGACCAGGGAAAGCAAAAGCCGCAAACGAACCGAGGCCAGAGCCGCCCGCCGCGCGGAGGAAAGCCGCTTGTCAATGGAATTGATGTCCGCAGCCTGCAAGCTGTCCACAGTGACTGCTAAGGCCGTGACGGGGCACAAGACCAACGGGGACGTAGAGGAGGCGTTGGAGATGTCCAAAGAGGCGCAGGAACAATACGAGCGATTTAAAACGAGATTGGCTGCTGATCAGGTGGCAAAGATATGATAAACGGGCCTTCCGGTTATTCCGGTTGGCCCGCCCTTCTTTACGCAAAGATGCCCGCACATGGCGGGCATCTTTGCAGGGAAACAATATTTTATTTCACCCGGAGCATCGAGTGTTTAAAGTTTATCATAAATTAGCATAGTTATTCAATGGGATATATCGATAATGTTAGGCGGGCGCTAAAAGATTGTAAGGCTAACTAAATTTTATATAGTCACAAATAATGTATATGGTATAATTTAACAATAACAATATGACTGCGTAGAAGGCGCAGGGCAAAGCATAAAATATGTTCGTCAACATATTTTATAAGTGGCTTATAATGCTGGTTTGCAGCTATAAATATGGACGTTCGGAACGCAGAGGCCGCAGGTTCTAGTCTTGTCACCTCGACCCATAAGCCAAAAGAAGCAATAACACCGCCTTTTGGCGGTGTTATTGCTTCTTTCAATGTATAGTTAAATACATGATATGTGTATTTGTTATTTTAATATCCAAGTGATAAGATGAAACCATCGAAAATAACCGGTTGTAAAGACGGTGCCTCTCGGTGAAAAAGGATCTTTATCTGCGTGCCACTCTTCGAGCTACATCTGGGTGGGAAGACGCCCTGGGCCATGACGATGTGATTGTGACATTTTCCATGGAAGAATGATCGTAAAAAGCAGAACCGAAAGAATATCGGTACATGTGCCAATCCTGGAAGCAGTATTCGGCGGCAGGCCGCCATGTAACGTCTGCTGAACAAATTTTTATGAAACATCAAAGTGGAGAAGGGTATTTAACGAGCTTCATGGAGCATATCTTGTAAGAATAATTTGTGTGTGATATACTAAAAGAACAGAAAAAATAATTTTTTTTAGTGATTATTTGCAACTCCTTCCTTAACCGAATTTTGTGAAAGGAAGTATAATGGGGATTCCACTATACGGGGTGTTGGATATGCTCAATCAGGGAATTGGACAGGAAATCGCACTTGCGGCGAGCCGGATCATTGGACACGGCGTTCTGATTACCGATGCGGAAGGAGTCGTATTGGGATGCTATGATTTAAAGCGGATTGGTTCGCTGCATGAGGCATCGCTGCCGGTGATGAAAAGCCGGAAACCCGCATTTTTGGATGAACAGGCTTGTAAAGTATACAAAGGAACACGTTATGGAGTCACATTCCCGATTGAACTTGGAAATGAGGTTGTCGGATCGGTTGGGATCACCGGAAGGCTGGAGGAGGTTTCCCAATATGGGCAGCTGATCCAAATGTTTGTGGAAGTTTTTTTAAAGGAACGGCTGGAACAAAATCTGTCTCAGCTGCGGGATCGGGACAGGTATAACCTGCTTTTGGAAATCACCGCTTTCCATGCGGGCGGAGCGGATGAGGAGAATATCCTGCTGCATGCAAAGGCCCTGGGGTTTGATCTTTCAGTTCCCCGTGCTGCGATTATGGTGGAGATCCAGGAAGAAAACAGCGCTTCCGCGCGGCCGGAGAATATGCCTGGCAGCAGGCCGGATATCAGCGCAATTGTGGAACGGGTTTTTTCTGAACGGGAGAATATTTATATCCCGCTCTCAATTAACCGGATCATGATTTTTGCAGTGCTGGGTGCCCATGAGAGTGAACGTGATGTCAAGTCGACGGTTCAGCGCAGAGGCGGGGAGCTTTTGGAGATGTTTGCGCGCAGCGGCGTATGCGCGAAGGCCGGAGCGGGGAGCCTGGCAACCGATCTGGTGACGTTGCGGCAATCTTATTATGACGCCTACCAGGCCATGATGATCTGCCGTTGGACTGGGGAGCCGGGCCGCCTGGTGTACATTAAGGACAGCCATCTGGAACGGCTTGTTTTCAATATCTCAAGCGAAGCCTATACTTCCTTTTATAAGGACAATCTGCAGGCGCTTGTGCGGCAGAAGGATGGGGATGAACTGCTGCGCGTGATCCTTGTCTGGTGTGAAACCAAATTTAACGCCACCGAGTCCTCGCAGCGGCTGCACATTCATAAAAACACGCTGTCCTACCGAATCAACCGGATACAAAAAATCAGCGGGCTGGATCTGAAAAATTTTAAAGAGGCAACAGCGCTGTATATTGCGGTTACATTGTATTATCTCAAACCGAGGGGATATATGGCCCTTCCGGAACCATGAAGACTGCAAATCAGCCGCTTTTAAAAACTGTCGCCGAACATAAAAAATGTTCGGCGACAGTTTTTATTTGAGATAAACCGATTAGATAATTGTCCATATTTTTTGTTATATGTTTAAATATTATATAATATTATTACAATAAAATCTTTGAGAGTCCCGCGTTTTTTTGTAATAACAGCTGGATGTTTCCAGAATTTTTTCCAGTTATACTAATCTTAGTTCCTGAAAGTTGCGCAGGGGCTGAGATCCAAAGAGAATAAGTTGGAATAAGAACAGGAGGGATTTGGTTTGGCAGCAAAAAAGATCGCAATCCTTGGTGATGGAAACGGCGCACACATGATGGCTGCTGATTTTGCCATGAAGGGTCATCAGGTCAGCATGTACATTTACGAAGCGCGCGAAGAGGTGCGCAAACTGATGGAGACCAAAACCATCAACATTGAAGGCGTTCTGAAAACCTCTGTAAAACTCCATAATGTAACCTGCGATATCGAGGAAGCAATCAAAGAGGCGGATTATATCTGTATTGTAACCCCTGCGTTCGTTCATGCTTTTTATGCAAATCTGCTCAAAGGAAAAGTGAAGAAAAATCAGGTGATCGTGACCTTCCCGGGCGCGTTCGCGGCACTTCAAATCAAAAAAGTGTTCGGAGATGATCCGGAATGCCCAGTATTTGCGGATGTTAACAACCTGCCGTATGATACACGTCTGAGCGGCCCCGCTAAGGTGAACCTGTTCGGACGCAATGCCGTGAACATCGCGTTTTTGCCCGCATCGGCCGGTGACAGCCTGATCGATGAGATGCGGGTGGACCTCTTCCCATTTGAAAAGGTTTACCGCGATGTGCTTGAATGCGGCCTGTCGATTGTCAACCCGGCCTGGCATACCGGTCCCTGCCTTTTAAGCGTGACCTCCATCGAAAACCCGACAAACAACTTTTTTGTCTATGAGCACGGCTGGACCCCGTCGGCCTGCAAGCTGAACATTGTTCTGGATCAAGAGCGGAAAGCGGTGGGCAAGGAGCTTGGTTACCATCTGCGCCCAATGGAGGATTTCAGCGGGATGCCGGACGGGTTTACCTGGCAGCAGCTGTACGCGGCCGGGCACGGAGCGATTTCGCTCACTCCCATCTGCGGCCCGAACAACATTTTTGACCGCTACCTGACCGAGGACGCGCCGTACGGGTTGGTGCCGTGGGCGGCGATCGGTGGATTGCTGGGCGTGCCGATGTCGATGACCAACTCCTGTATCGATATTTATAATGTCATCCATGAGACCGACTGGCGCAGGGAGGGGCTCACTGCGGAGGATCTCGGCATCGACGGCATGAACAAGGAACAGCTGCTTACCTATGTGCAGACCGGAAAGAAGTAAGACGCATCCACCACGACCATATGCTGGTAAGGAGGATTTCCATGAAAAAGGTTATCGCACTCGTTCTTTCAATGAGCCTGTTATTGTTAGCTGCCTGTGACAAAAGTGCAAGCGGCGCGGAAAGCCAGACGGCGCCCGCTCAGCCTTCCGGCCAGGCGTCTGCGCCTGCGGATACAAACAAGGACAGCTCGGAAAGTTATTCATTCCGGCTTGCAACCCACTATGCGACAAGCCATCCCGGCTATGCCGCGCTGGAGAGGATCGCGGCTGATCTCAATGAGCAGAGCGGCGGAAAAATCGAGGTCAAACTCTATCCGTCGAGTCAGTTGGGCGACTACACATTGACCTATGAGGACCTGATGAGAGGTTCCGTCGACTTTGCGCTCATCCCAATTCCCAGCGAATACGATCCAAAACTGGAGATGAACTTTGTCCCCTACATGGTGACGGACTACAGTCAGATGGAATCGGCGTACGGCCCGGATTCCTACTTCTACAAGGAGTATGGCGGGATCCATGAAAACCTGGGCGTCAAACTTTTGGGGCTCTATGTGGAAGGTCTGATTGGATTCGGACTTACGCAGCTGCCGGATAGTTACGCGGATCCAGCGGCTTCCAAGGGTTTGATGATCCGCTGTCCGGCAATCGAGGTTTACAACCTGGTGACCGAAGACATGGGCTATTCCGCGACTACAATCCCCTATGCGGACCTTTACAGCGCGCTGCAGACCGGTGTGGTCGACGGCTGGATCGGCGGCACGCCGCAGCTCAACTACACGGACTTTAAGGATGTTATCAAATACTATGTGGATTACAACGTTTTTGCTGAAAATATCGGGTTCTTCATGAGCCTTGATGTTTTTAACAGCCTTCCCGCTGAATACCAGACCATGATTCAGGACGCCTTCATGAAGGAAGCGATCAACAGCTATGCGGTCGCGGAGCAACTGGACAATGAAGCGCTCTCAAAAATGGAGGAGTATGGGATCGAAATTGTCCGGCTGACCGATGAACAACGGGCCGCCTATGCGAAGAGCATCCAGGAAAAAACCTGGCCGCGCCTTTACAAGAATATTGGTGAGGAGACTCTTAAAAAACTGGTAGAAGCAGTTCAGTGATGTTCCAGCCTGTTCGGGCGGCTGTGCGGTTGACAGCCAGCCGTCCGAACAATCCCAAAAGGCCTTTTTGGAATTTTGACGGATAAATGGACGAAATGTGAGGTGAGAGGATGCCGTCTGTACCCTTCGATATCACACAGACTTTATTTTGGAAGATCCTGCTGCGGGTGGTGCGCTTCGTTATGGTTTCCTGCAGCGTGATTTCCACCGCCTGTATTATCTACTCCCTGACCCTGCGCTATATATTCCAGAAGAATTTTTATGGTTCGGATGAAGTGATTCTGATGTTTGCATTCTGGCTCTATTTTATGGGAGCCGTACATGGAAGTTATGAAAACAGCCATATCAAAGCGGATCTTCTGAATGTTTACATAAAGAACCTTCGCGTGAAGGATGTCATGGGCCTGATCGCGCAGTTTTTGACAATCGTTGTCAATGCCATCCTGCTGTTCTGGGCGTGGGATTACTTTTTGTGGGGACTCAACAAGATGCCGCTCTCCACAGGGCTGAAGATACCGCTGGTGATTCCGCAGAGCGCAATTTTCTTCTCCCTGCTGTTGATGGTGTTTTACCATATCTGCTATTTCTGCATCAATATCCACAAGTTTACATCCTGCGGATATTTTTCGGTTCCGCAGTATGGCGACTATATCACGGAAAAACTCAAAGCGCGGTATTCTACCGCTGCCGCGCCTTTGAAGGCAGAGGTTGAAGCGATGCTGAAAGCCGATGAAGAGGCGGAAAAGCAGAAAGGGGATGGGCAGTAATGGAGATAGCGGTCAGTATTCTGATCCTGATGGTCGCGTTGATCATCGGCATGCCGATTCCATATGCGTTTGGCGCATCCTTCATCTGGATTGCTTATTCGCTGGATTTCCAAACGGACTTTTTGCTGGCGGCGGGCTACAGCCAGCTCAATTCGGTGGTTCTGCTTGCCATCCCGCTGTTCGTGCTGGCCGGCGGCATCATGGAAAAAGGACAGATCGGAGAATCGCTGGTCGGGCTGGTGGAACGGTTTGTCGGCCGGTTCAAAGGGGGCCTTGCCGCTGTGGCGGTAGTTGCGAGCGCGATTTTCGGTTCCATTTCCGGAAGCGCTTCGGCCACGCTTTCCTGTATCGGTTCCATTATGGAACCCCGTATGACAAAGGCCGGCTATGAAAAAGGCTATACGGCGGCAATCCTTTCAGCGGCTTGCCCGCTGGGGCTTCTGATCCCGCCCAGTTCCGCGCAGATCCTTTACGCTTGGTCCAGCAACCAGTCAGTTCTGGCCTGTTTTGCTTCCACAGTTGGTCCTGGCATCATTTTGGTATTGTTCCTTTGCGTGGTAAATGGATTCCTTGCCAGGAGGATGCCGATTATCATTCCGGAAAAACAGCCACGCGCCGTTTGGATGGAAGAAACGAAGAAAAAGACCCTGCACGCTGTGCCGTCGCTGATAATGCCGCTCATCATCCTGGGAGGAATCTACGGCGGGATTATGACGCCGACCGAAGCGGCGGCAGTCAGCGTCCTGTATGCGATCCCGGTCGGAATGTTCCTCTACCGGGGGCTTACCCCAAAGGGCCTCAAGGACGCGCTCATCGACACTTCGACCACCACGGGCGTCATCATGGTGATGTTCTTCATGGTCATGATCCTGAGCAGGCTTTTCACAATGGAAGATGTGCCGGGACGGATTGCAAACGCGCTGCTGCAGGTGACCGACAACAAATATATCCTGCTCCTGCTGATCAATGTGTTCATGATTATCATCGGGATGTTGATGGACGATGTCAGCGGAATCCTGCTGAGCACGCCGATCCTTCTGCCGATCGTGACGGCGTTGGGGGTGCATCCGATTCATTTCGCGGCAATTCTGGGCGTAAACCTCGGCATGGGGAACATCACCCCGCCGACCGCCCCGATGCTCTATCTGAGCGGGCGCGTGTGCAACGCGAAAATCAACAAGATGCTTCCGCCGACTTTGGTGTTCATCCTGTTTGCGTATCTGCCCACTCTGCTGATCACGACCTTTATCCCGGCGGTTTCCCTTACGCTGCCGAAATTGATCCTGCCGAAGCTGTTCCTGTAGGCGCTTTGGAGCTGCAAAAAGAGGGGCGGACATTCGGCCGTCCTTCTTTTTTGCGTGGAATTGAAAAATGCGGCAGGAACTTATATAATAAAAGAAAAAGAACATCAGCAAAAGGGGGAGCGGTATGCGTACGGCAATTGTCGCGGACGACGAGCCCATCACACGGCTGGATATTTCGCAGATGCTGGAGGAACTGGGGTTCCAGGTACTGGGACAGGCGTCCGATGGATTTGACGCGGTCGAGCTTTGCCGCGCGCACCATCCGGATGTGGCGCTTCTGGATGTACGCATGCCGATTTTTGACGGCCTTGGCGCAGCGGAAACAATTGTAAATGAGGAGCTGTCCGGCTGTGTAATTCTCCTGACCGCATTTTCCGATCCGGAACTGGTGGAACGAGCGGGAAAGGCCGGCGTGACCGGATACCTTGTAAAGCCAGTGGAACAGCGGCTCATTTTGCCCACTGTTGAGGTGGCGATCGCACAGAGCAGGCGTCTGCGGGAAAGCAGAAGGGAGAGCGCGCAGGCCAAAGAAAAGCTGGAGGAGTTGAAATTTGTGGAGCGCGCGAAGGGAATCCTGGCCTCGCAGCGTCAGATCAGCGAAATGCAGGCTTATCAGGAGCTGCGGCGTATGGCGATGAACAAGCGCTGCCCGGTCGGCGTGCTGGCACGGGCAGTTGTGGAGAGCTGCGGCGCGCGTCCCGCCTTCAGACGGGACAAGGAGCGGCTGATGGAGCTGCTGCATCTTTCGGAAAGGGAAGCGTACGCCCGTATCCGGCAGGCGGCGCAGGAAAAGGATATGACGCCTGAACAGGCCGCGGCATGGCTGGCCGCACAGGCAGCGGAGGAACAAAAATGATGCTGCGGGAGCTTTGCCGTATCCAGACGGCCTTATCAGAAGCGGACATCGCGCGGCTGGAACAGCTGGAGCAGGAGCTCCCGGTGATTGCGGAACTCACAAATGCTGACATCTTCATCGACTGCTTTGACAAAAGCGGCCGTACCGTGCTGGTTGCGGCACAGGCGCGTCCGGCACAGGTCGGTTCTTCTGTCTATGCGGAGGATGTGGTGGGAAAGACCGTTTTGCGCGAGATGGAACCTGCGGTTTATCATGCGGTTGAAAGCGGACTGCCCGCGCGCGACCTAAAAGCCATCACCCAGGAGGGCGTGACGGTCCGTCAGGATGTTGTCCCGGTGCGTGGAACAGACGGAAAGGTCATCGGTGTGCTCATCTGTGAAAAGGATATTTCGGGCAGGCTCATCCGCGAAAAGAAATATGATGAGCTGGCGCGCGAAAAGGAAGAGCATGCCGGCAAACAGCTTCTGGTGGCCGGGAAAACGGGCGATGTGCGGATGCGGGAGGTACACCACCGGGTGAAGAACAATCTGCAGATGATCGCTTCGATCATGAACCTGCAGGCGCGTCGGAGCGACAATCAACAGGTGCGGCGCGCGTTTCGCGAGAATACCCAGCGGGTGCTGAGTATCGCTGCGATCCACGATATCCTGACGCGCGGGGAGGAGGGCGGCGGTGTACGGCTGCTGCTCCTGCTGGAACGAATCTGCCGGGAAATCCAGGCGGTGTCCGGTATTGGGAGCCGGGTGCGCATCCTTGTAGAAGGGGATGATCTGTTGATTTCGGCGGATCTCGCGTCTTCGATTGCGCTTGCTGTGAATGAGCTGGTCACGAATGCGCTCGAGCATGGATATCCGGGGGATCGCACCGGCAGGGTGACGGTAAAAGCGCAAGCGGGCAGGCTGTTTTCCACGATATGGGTCGAGGATGACGGAGTTGGCTACGATCCAATGGAACCTCGCAGGGGCAGCTTGGGGCTTGAACTGGTCACCCTCACTGCCCGGGATAAACTGCGGGGGGATTTTCGCATCGCGCCGGATGAAACTGGGACAAAGGCCTATTTTTCTTTCCGGATGCCGCCGAAAGAGGATTGATTTTCCACTTTTGGTGTGCTATACTAAAAACGTACAACAGGGTACATCATTTGATAAGGCAATAAGGCCAAAGCAGTAATTTATTACTGCTTTGGCCTTTTTTGTTTTTTCGCAAGGAGGCGGGCGGATTTCATGGCTGCGGAGCAATTTTTGAGTGTCGGGATCGATATTGGAACCTCCACCACGCAGGTTGTTTTCAGCTGTCTCACAGTGGAAAATAAAGCGGGATACTTTTCGGCGCCGCGGGTTTCGATCGTGGATAAACGGGTGGTCTATACAGGGGAAATCCACCGCACGCCGCTTTTGAACAGCGTGCGGATCGACGCGCAGGCGGTGCAGCGGATCGTCGCCGGGGAGTTTGCGCGCGCGGGATATATGCCGGCGCAGATTGGGACCGGCGCGGTGATCATCACCGGGGAAAGCGCCCGTAAGGAGAACGCCCGGGCGGTACTTGAAAAGCTCAGCAATTTTGCGGGGGAGTTCGTCGTTTCTACCGCAGGGCCTGATTTGGAGGCGGTGATTGCCGGAAAGGGAAGCGGCGCATGGCAATACTCTGTGGACAACGCCTGCGCGGCTGTGAACATCGATATTGGAGGAGGCACCTCCAATATTGTGCAGTTTTATGATGGCCGGGCGGTTGCCCGCGGATGCGTGGATATCGGCGGCGGGCAGATCTGTTTTTCGCCGGATGGCGTCCTCACATACCTCAGCCCGAGCGCGCGGGCAATTGCGGATGCCTGCGGTTCTGCGCTGCGGGAAGGGACGCGGGTGGACAAAGCGGAGCTGTGCAAAGTTTGTGAAGCAATGGCGGAATTGCTTTTCCAGCTCACGGCCGGGGAACGGTCGGTTCTGCTCGACCGGGTGCGCACAGCGGAAAGCTCCCCTTTTATCCCGCCGTATCCCACGCAGGCGGTATTTTTTTCGGGCGGCGTGGCGCGGTGCTTTTATGAAAACGAGACGGAAATCGAAAAATACGGGGACATTGGGGTGATCCTTGCCCAAAAACTGCGAAAGAGCCGGTTCTGCTCGGAATACCGGATCGTGAGCGGTTGTGAGACGATCCGCGCGACGGTGGTTGGGGCGGGCTGCTATACCACCGGCATCTCCGGAAGCACCATTTTTTACAGCGCGCCGCTTTTTCCACAGAAGAACCTGCCGGTGCTGAAATTGAGCATGCGGGAGCAGGACGCCTGCTTTGCGGGTGAAAGCGCCACACTTGTGGAACAGCTTGGATGGTTCCTTGCGCAGACGGACGGCGAAAAACTGCTGCTTGCGCTGCCAGGCCGCTCCAATCCCACCTACGACGCGCTCAAAAGGCTGGCGGAAACCATTGCTGCGGCGGTACGCCAGGTGTACCCGCCCGGCGCGCCGGTCTTTCTCGCAGTGGAAACCGATATGGCCAAGGCGCTGGGCCAGGCGGTTTTCGCCGCGCTTCAAAGCGCGCGCCCGGTCGTTTCGATCGATGCGGTTCAGGTTGAGCAGAACGACTACATCGATCTCGGAAGGCCGCTGATGGATGGACTTGTCATTCCGGTGGTGGTCAAGACGCTGATTTTTGGATAAAGCCAGATTAGGAGGCAGAGCATGAGCTATCAGGTGATTCTGGGGGGCAACACCTTTTCTTTTGACACGGTGAAGGAGGTGCTTGCCAAGGCAAATGAAGAAAAGTCCGGGGATATTCTCGCCGGGATTGCGGCGTCGTCCGATATCGAGCGGATCGCGGCAAAGGAGGCGCTCGCAAACATGACGCTGCATGAGCTTCGGGAGAATCCCGCGGTGCCGTATGAAATCGACGATGTGACCCGGATGAATCAGGATGGGATCAATGAATACGCTTATGGAAAAATCAAAAGCTGGACGGTCGCGCAGCTGCGGGAGTGGATTCTCGATTCAAACACGGACGAAGCGCAGCTGCGGGAGATCGGAAAGGCGCTGACAGCGGAGATGGTAGCCGGCGCCGCCAAACTGATGAGCAATCTGGATCTCATCTATGCGGCGTCAAAGATGCAGGTTCCAGCGCGCTGCAATACGACGATCGGCCTGCGCGGGACGCTTTCCACCCGCCTGCAGCCAAACCACACCACAGACAATCCCGAAGGGATCACAGCTTCGCTGTTTGAAGGGCTCAGCTACGGATGCGGAGACGCGCTGATCGGGCTAAATCCGGTGAATGACACGGTGTCGAGCTTGGCGGAAGTGCTGCGGCGGTTTGACGAGGTGAAAAACGAATTTGGGATACCGACCCAGATCTGTGTGCTGGGGCATATCACCACTCAGATTGAAGCGGTCAGGCAGGGCGCTCCGGCCGATATGATCTTCCAGTCGATCGCGGGCAGTCAGAAGGGAAACGAAGCGTTTGGTTTTACCACGCAAACCGTCCTGGAGGCAAAGGAGCTGCTCAAACGGCACGGCACCTCCACCGGCCCGAATGTCCTCTATTTTGAGACCGGGCAGGGCAGCGAGCTTTCCTCCGACGCGCATTACGGAGCCGACCAGGTGACTATGGAGGCGCGCTGCTATGCCTACGCGCGCAACTTTGCGCCGTTCATGGTGAATACGGTGGTGGGATTTATCGGCCCGGAATACCTTTATGACAGCCGCCAGGTGATCCGCGCGGGTCTGGAGGATCATTTTATGGGGAAACTTTCCGGGGTGCCGATGGGCTGCGACTGCTGCTACACAAACCATATGATGGCGGATCAAAACGACATCGAAAACCTCGCGCTGCTGCTTGGAGGCGCCGGGGTCAACTACATCCTCGGTGTACCCACCAGCGACGACATCATGCTGAACTATCAGACCAACGCTTATCATGATGTCAATGCCGTGCGGGAAATTTTGGGGAAGCGTCCGATTCGGGAGTTCGAACTCTGGCTGGAAAAGATGGGGATTATGGAGGACGGCAAACTGACCGGCCGTGCGGGCGATCCCACCATTTTTGTGAAAAGGAGGTGACCGGGCGTGCTCGATGAAAAACTGGTCGAACAGATTGTGGAGGAGGTGCTTGCCGGATTGCGCCCGAAGGCTGTGGGACCGCCGAAACAGACGGACCGTCCAAAGTGCAAAGCCGCCGAAGACCGGGCGGCGCTTCCGCCGCTGAGCGCGCCGCCCGTCCATCCGGCTTTGGAAGAAAAGCGGGAGGCAGGCGCGCTTGATCTGGCTTCTCCGCAAGCGAAAGCGGAGATCCTGCTTCGGTCGCCGCAGGATCCGGATGCGCTTTTACGGATGAAAGCGCGCACCACCGCGCGCATCGGGGTTGGGCGCTGCGGTCCGCGGCTCAATACCCGCACGCTGTTGACGCTGCGCGCTGACCATGCGGCGGCGCGGGATGCCGTATTCACAGATGTGGATCAGGCGATGCTAGACCGATTGGGGCTGTTCACGATTCAGACGCGGTGCCGGGATAAGAATGAATTCCTGACCCGGCCGGATCTTGGGAGGCAGTTCGACGAAGAAACGCTCGCGGGTCTGCGCGAAAAATGTGTGCGGACCCCCGACATACAGATCTATGCGGCCGATGGGCTGTCCTCCACAGCGGTGAACGAGAACCTGCCGAATATCCTGCCGGTGCTTCTGGAAGGGCTGCCGGCCAAGGGATTCAAGGTGGGTACGCCATTTTTCGTCCGCTATGGCAGGGTGCCCGCAATGGATCAGGTTTCGGAAACGCTCGGCGCGGCGGTTACCTGTGTGCTGCTTGGAGAGCGCCCCGGGCTTGCAACGGCGGAAAGCATGAGCGCCTACATTGCCTACAAAGCGACGGTTGGCATGCCGGAGGCGCGGCGCACAGTGGTTTCCAACATCCATCGAGCAGGTATTTCGGCGGTGGAAGCGGGCGCGTATATCTGTGACGTAATTGAAGCGATCCTTGCTGCGAAAGCCAGCGGCGTGGATCTCAGAAAATAGGAGGCGAAAAGATGACGGGAGATCCCATTCAAACCACAGTGCTTTCCGCCCGGATGATCCCGAATGCTGATCCCATGCTCCTGAAAGCGCTGCGGGTGCCGCAGGGGCTGCGCAGCTTGGGAATCCTCACGACCGACAGCGACGACGTTTCCTATGCGGCGCTTGACGAGGCCACAAAAAAGGCGCGGGTGCGGGTCGCCTATGCGAAGAGCATGTACGCGGGTTCCGCCAATGCGAACACCCGGTTAGCGGGGGAGTTTATCGGCATTCTTGCGGGACCGGACCCGGCGGAAATCCATGCCGGGCTGCAGGCGGCGGTGGACTTCATCAAGCACGACGCCTGCTTTTACAGTGCCTGCGGGGATGATTCGGTGGTGTATTTCGCACACTGTATTTCCCGCACGGGTTCGTACCTCTCGAAACAGGCGAAAGTACCGGAGGGCGGCGCAATGGCTTATCTGATCGCGCCGCCGCTGGAAGCAATGGTCGGAATTGACGCGGCGCTCAAAGCCGCGGATGTGGAGATGAGGATATTTTATGGCCCGCCAACCGAGACAAACTTCGCGG